>CAYSRP010000099.1:0-4950 GCA_964433475.1 uncultured Methanomicrobiales archaeon | reverse complement strand
AAAATATCATCTTACGGTCTGTAATAAAAACACTTTTCCGTGTTCGCTTCTCAAGCGGCGTGTCGATATCTCAGGATATTGTTTCCATTAGATGAAGGGGGTAGTCGGAAAATTTGGGAATCCTGAGTCTATCTGCAGTTAGATGGCGGAAATCACTTAACTCAGCCACAAGGATTAATCATCCAGACTTTCCATACTTATCAAACGGAGGGGTGCCTCACTATGAAAACATTAATCTACTACTTTACCGGAACGGGCAATTCACTCGCTGTTGCGAAAGCAATATCCGTCCGGCTTCCGGAAACAGAACTTGCCCCTATACCAAAACTCATGTTTGCAGGTGAGAAAATTACCGTCCCGGAAAATGCAAATATAGGTATTGTGTATCCGCTTTATGCAATGGGTCTCCCAAATATCGTTGCAAAATTTTTCACCCTTCTTGATTTATCTCGGGCAGGTTATGTCTTTTCTGTCGTTACCGAAGGGGGTAAAAGCGGGTCCCCGACAAAGCAGATTTCCACTCTTTGTGAAAAATGTGGACACAAACTTGATGCCTGCTGGTGGATTCAGATGCCCGACAATTATATTCCCCTTTCTGCACCCCCGGAAAAATCCATAGAAAAAATCATCCGGGAAAATGCGCTTCGCAAAGTTGCAGTTATAGTGCAAGCCGTCAAAGAACGTCAGCATATCATCATTGGCTTTTCTTTTATCGGAAATCTCATGAAGGTAATGTATGGTCCCTTCATCAAACATGTCCATAACTTCGATAAAAAATTCGTTGTCAGTTCTGCATGTAATGGTTGCCTGACTTGTGTTAAAATCTGCCCGGTAAATAACATTCTAGCTCATCCCCATGGGAAAAAAGAATGGCTCCACACTTGTGAAGGTTGTCTTGCCTGTCTTCAGTTTTGTCCTGTTGAAGCAATTTCCTGTGGTGGAAACACTAAAAATCGTCCCCGCTATCATCATGCAAATGCAACTATTGCAGACATGCTTGAGCAAAAAGGCATTATTGAAACCAAATAATTTTTTTTCTCTGAACCAAGTGAAGTTGTATATATTCATTGAACGTAAATATTAGACCAATATGGAAATCCCCAAATACGACATCAACAAATACGATCCAAAACGTATGATGGCAATACCTGCCGCACTTTTTGGTATCGCTCTGGTGATTGTCATAATTACTTTTGCAATGACAGGGGTGCCTGTCACACCCGGCATTGATTTTGCCGGCGGAACTGCCGTTACCATCCATACGGATGATACCAAAGAACAACTTATCGCTTTTTATGCGGGATATGATTTGAAATCCATCGATGAAGGTATTGGCTCGGGTGGTTACTATCTTAAGTTCGGTCCCATGTCAAATGAGGAGATGATGACGTTCAACGATTACACCATTTCTGCTTATCCTGATGCAAGCATTGACCAGATCGGTGCTAATTTCGGAGCAACTCTCCAAGGTCAGGCAATGTGGGCTATTCTGTTTGCCTTCATAGGAATGGCAGTGGTGGTTTTCATTGCATTCAGAAGAGTGATCCCGGCTGTGACCGTAGTTTGTGCCGGTATTGCTGATATCACGATTACATCTGCAGTCATGAATCTTGTTGGGATTGAACTTTCTCTGGCAACAACCGCGGCTCTTCTGATGCTTATTGGTTACTCTGTTGACAGCAACATTCTGCTGACGACAAAAGTTCTAAAACGTGAGGGCAACCTCGGGGAGAAACTGTCTGGCGCATTCAGGACCGGTATTATCATGACGACCACTACGCTTGGTGCAATAGTTGCCATGTTCATTGTTGCATTTATCGGTCAGGTACCAACGCTTTATAACATCGCAGCCGTTTTGATCATTGGTCTGATCTCAGATATTATATTCACGTGGGTATTCAATGCGGGGGTGCTCCGTCTTTATTTAGGGCCAACGGAAAAACCACAATACGCCCCGAAACAACCAAAAAAGAACATTAAGGGTGCTAAACAATGAGTTCAAAAAAGATGTCCGCACCACGTAAGGAGAAAAAACAGTACACCGGCTGGTCTGCTGTCATTCGTGATCCAAGGGTAATTCTTGTCCTCATATTGGTAGCTTTATCGCTGGCAGCAATTTTTGTTCCAATTGGTGATCGTGACGGTTTCACAAATCTTCAGTTCGGTCTTGATTTAGAGGGAGGCTCGTGGATCCAGTTGGAATTTCAGTCCGAAGTTGTCACAGTGGGTCAGGGTGCTGATATAAATGCAGTTGCTGAAAGTATGGCAACAACACTTGACTGTACCGTCGTTGCAATAGATCAAACAAAGGTCGAAGTCCAAAAATTGGCGACTGAATCAGAACTTCGTGCAGCGGTTGAGGCTGCCGGTGCCACGTATGTTGGTTATGAGCCGGGAGTTGGTAAAGAGACTGCAGATACAGTTAAACTGATTCTGGAATCCAAACTTAACAGTCTTGGAACAAATGATGTGAAAATCAACACGCTCACGAATCTTAACGGTGTTGCCCAGTATGTCCGCGTCGAGATGGCGGGTGTGGATATGCAGACCGCTCAGGAACTTGTGGGGACCCAAGGTCTTTTTGAACTTCGTATCGTTACGACTGGAAATGAGACCGCCCATGTTCTTTACAGTGACTCGGTTGTTTCAGTTCAAACACCTTCTCAGAATCCTGCAGGTTCCAATAATTGGGGTGTGGGCTTCAACTTGGATAATGCAGGGGCAGCCGCTCTTCAGGAAGCCTGTGTTGATTACGGTGCGACCACGGATCCGGCTGATCATGAACTGGTCATGTATCTTGACGGGAATCTTGTTTACAGTGCACCGCTTTCATCCGATCTGGCAGCCTCTATTGCCAAAAATCCGGTGAACAAGCTGTATGCCGGAACCGGATCAGGTGAGGACGGCAAGCAAAAGGCACAGGAACTTGAGATCCATCTGCGTGCAGGTGCTCTTCCAGTAGGTGTGGAGATCGCCGGTTCCGGATCTACTTCGGCAGTTCTTGGTGATTACTTCAAAGTGATCTGTGTGATTGCAGGAATTGCCGCTCTTGCAGCAGTAGCATTACTGGTTTATTTCAGATACCGCACACCGGAAATTGTTCTCCCAATGATTGGAACAAATGTTGCTGAGATCATTATCCTTCTTGGAATTGCAGTATTCATCCAACAGTTGGATATTGCGGCGATCGCAGCTTTGATTGCGGTCCTTGGAACGGGTATCGACCAGTTGGTCATTATAACAGATGAGGTCATCCATGAGGGTCGCGTTCCGTCTCAGGCTTTGTATCTCAAGCGTCTGAAAAGGGCCCTCATCATCATCATGACTTCGGCAGCAACAGTTATTATAGCCATGTTGCCGCTGATCATCATGGATCTGTCCACACTCAAAGGGTTTGCAATAATCAGTATTCTTGGTGTGTTGATAGGAGTCGCCATCACAAGACCTGCCTACGGTAAGGTTGTGATGGAGATTCTGGGAAAATAATTTTTTTATTTTTATTCTGTGTTCTTCTGATTTTTGATTGAAGTTACCAAATTCTGCAGTTTAAATACGATTTCCTGGTGACCTGCGGTCTTCACCATAACTGATTTATCTGTGATGACTGGATCTGATCGGATGTTCTCAGTTGATTTGTCTGAGAGAATGGCAACGATCCAGTCCAGCACTTTGTCATGACTCGTAATACCTCCATGCTCTGCTTCTATTTTGAGTAAACGCTCGTTTCCCAGTGTGTCCTTCCCAAGAGTTTCGAGATATCCGTACATAGTTGCTGATTCCTCAGGAACGCATCCGTCACCTGTATGATCGTATATTATGTGGGTTATCTTGGGATCCGAGGGGTCATTCGAGAATATCAGTGACCTTATCGTCTGATGATTTATGCCGACGGCAAAATATGATTTATCCATTGTAGTGATGATCCAGCTGTCATTTTTCAGTCTGAGGTCATGCCCATCACCAAAAATCTTTTTCAGAATCATCTCATACTGATTCCTGGTCAGCGGTTTGTGGACATTCAGACCTGCGTCTCTGGTAAAACCTGCGGGGGTATAATACGGCTCTCCCTCTGAAAATATGTTTTCTGTTTCTTGTATGTCATCACTGACTGGAATATTTCCAGTATACAGATATGCCGGGTGCAGGTCGTTATATGCATTCGTTGGGATCAACTCTGCTGTTGAAGGAAAACTTGTCCGCACCTCTTTCGAAAGTTTAGTTACCGCTTCAAGCCATCCTGCCGGGACGTATGTCAGTTCCCCGGTCAATGCTGTGTTTAGTGTATCGGGTGTGCCTTCATACGGGATTGCGGCCATTATGATTTTTCGGATCTGCTCTTCACCATATGTTTCCAGATATGTTGAAACGACCAGCCCCCCGAGACTATGTGCTACAAGGTCAACTTTAGACGCGCCTGTTTTTTGCAGGATATTTTGAATCTGCTGATTTAGCAAATCAGCTGAATCGGATTTTGACTGACGGAAATCATAGGAAAAAAAGTATACTCCGCTATCCGGAAACTCATCACAGAGGCGGTCTACTATTTTTTTATATGGATATTCGAATGGTCCCATCACCCCATACTCGCGCTCATGCTCGGTTAACGTTACCTGGTCGATCCCATTATTTTTCACCATCAGGAAATTCTGCAGACTCATCCTCTCACCAAGTTTTGTGAGTTTCAAAGAATACTCCATCCAGACAAGGTTACCTTTCTGATCATACAGCCGGCTGCCCATGATGCCCGGTATAAATATAACTGGATTTTTCTTTCCCAGGGTTTTTGTTTCAGCCATAACTGTTGTTGTACACAACATATGGATGATAAATGTTATGACAGCTCCAAGTCGCATACAAGCTTTTAGTGGGTCATTGTGGATAATGAACATATCCCGGGCAATAATATATATTGTTTCGATGGTTATATATTGTTGTGTTTAATAACAACAA
>CAYSRP010000098.1:0-5008 GCA_964433475.1 uncultured Methanomicrobiales archaeon | reverse complement strand
AGCCGGAAGAAGAAAGTCAGGATCTCTCGTTTCTTGACGAGCGTGAGACCTCGGTCTTCCTTTTCCTCAAGGAACACCGCGAAGCGACTGAGATGGACCTTCGTGCGGTTCTTGAAACCCGGCGGGTGACTGGAATTGTAAATTCCATGCTGACTAAACTTGCCGAACGTGGTATTTCTCTGATTGAGAAACGCGGTCTCGGTGATCGTGGTGAGGTGTATGGTTATATCGGAACATAACGGGCGTAATGATCGCAAACTGGAAAGTGTAGGAATAATCAATGCTCTTCGGCGTGGAACGGTGCCGAACTCTGGTCTATCGAGACTTGCCGTCGGTCTATCAACTGAGGAGAAAGTCATTACCTCACAGTTGGAGTTTGTCGCTGCAGGTCACGCTGACTGCAAATTTGTCCGTGGTGAATACGGGTCAGGCAAAACATTCCTGATTTCCCGGGCAGTGGAGATTGGTCAGGCTCAAAAGTTCGTGACGTCTCATGTTGTGATTTCTCCGGATACTCCGCTGCATAAACTCCAGGCGATTTATGCAAAAATCTGCTCGGGGCTTACCACCGGGACAGAGGAGCATGCTCTGAAGAGCATCATCGATACCTGGATTTATGGAATCGAGGACCGGCTTATCAGCACGGGTATCAAGGAAGATGATCCGCGTCTTGCGGAACTGACGGCAAAAGAGATCGAGGCGGTTCTTTCCCGGGTGAGTGGAATTAGTTCCGGTCTTGCGGCTGCTCTTCGAACGTATTATCAGGCAAACAACAAAGAGGATTTTGCAACATCTCAGGCGGCGATCGGCTGGGTTTCCGGTGAATCTACGGTTGGCCGCAGTTTCAAGGTCCAGGCAGGAATCAAAGGAGGTATCACTGAGGGAGACGCCCTGCTCTTTCTGAAAGGGCTGGTCTATGTGATGACCCAGGCAGGATATGCTGGTCTTCTGGTCAGTTTCGACGAAGTTGAAACTGCTCAGGCTTTTGCCCGTCCACAGCGTGAAAAGGGATACATCAATCTCCGTCAGATCGTAGACATGATCGATAAGAACGAACTTTCGAATTGCTTCTTCCTGTTTGCGGGAACTCCTGCTTTCTTCGACAGTTCAAAAGGTATCCGCTCGCTGCCGCCGTTATACGACAGAATCGGCATCGTTGCCGAGGATGCGTACTCGAATCCCATGCAGACCCAGATCGTTCTGAAAAAATTCGATGTGGAAAAACTTGGGGAGGTCTCACGGAAAGTCATGGAGATCTATGCGGATGCTTATCATGAAGTTGATAAGATCCGTGTGTCTCCGAAGTTCATCAAACTGATGATCGAAAAAGTTACCAATCGTTTCGGCGGCAGGGTGGATGTTGTTCCAAGACTGTATCTGCGTGAGTTCGTGGATGTTCTGGATAAGTGTGCTCTGTATGAGAATTATCAGCCGATGGATAAGTATGCTTTCGTTCCAGACAGCAGTGAAAATGTTCTGAAAGAAGAAGAAAAGGCAGTCATGGAAGTTGCCTGGTGACATGGAATGTCAGCATGGCTGAGCAAGTTGTGAGACTCGGGATTGCATGGTGATGTGAGATGAATGGAAGCGTAAGCTCCCTGAATCTCACGCTGTCAAGATGAGCAAAGGGGTATGGGAACAGTTCTCAGATACTCATTTGACCAACTCAGTTGTTTCAATGAGTTTTTCTATATCATACTTCAGATAGATATCCGATTCGATTGAGTATGCAGTTTTATTCTCTCCCGAGTCAAGAACCCCCAGAGACGATTCCCGATCCATGCAAAAATATATCAAATATTTTAGTCGGTCTTTGCCGGTATATAATGCTGAATCGACCAGTTTTTTTTGGACTTTATTATTGGCCATATAACATTTGATAGGTGCTGCTTTTGCAATATTTTCATCCATCACCACCAGAAAGACTGGAATCCGGTGGGATGTTTCTAGAATTAAGTCCGCATATTTTTGTAATGTATCTCTATCATGGCATACGGCAACTATCTCCTTTTTTGCACGTTTTATCCTGAATGCGATCTGAATATCGATCGCAATCTGGGTATGGTATTCATTTACATGCATTACAGTGTCCGGGTGATTGATCTCCTGAAGATCTTTTAAACAGGAACGGATAGATTCGAGTCTTTGCATTTCGGTATCGTAAATATGTATGATTGTTTTTTCAGCCTCAAAAACCTGGTAATATAGTGGATTAGACCCAAATTCTGTAACAAATCCCCCCTTTTGTAACTTATTAAGCGTATCATAAATCTTACCTCTGGGTATTCCCGTCAGCTCATACAATTCGGAAACTTTCGCTATGCCAACGGTAAACAAGGTAACATATATGATTGCATCATACTCCCGAAAACCCGTTGCAACCAATCGTTCTTTGATGGATTTCAGCATCTCATCATCCATGGTTCTTTTTATTTTCATAATTCAACTTATCTGTCTTTCCGGATAATAGAATCTTTCATTATTAGTGATCTGACGTGAACTCCGCGTAATAACGGGTATGAGTAATAGTTCCGGGAAAATCGATATTGCTGCAGTTTCGTTTTTTCTGATATTAGTATTATACAGCCAGAAATTTGATAAAAAAATAGGTTTGGAAAAATAATTGCGGTTTATTCTTTACGTTTACCACGTAATGTGAACGACCGGTTTGATCAGATCTTTTGGCTTTTCATCCATTAACTTGAATGCATCTTCGATCTTGTCGAAACCTTCGAAAGAGATGTTCAGTAACTTTGACGGATCAATTCTTCCGTATTTGATCAGGTTGAGCATCTTTTGCATGCGGTAGGCACCTCCGGGACAAAATCCGCCGCGAATGGTAATATCAGACATACCAAGACCCCACTGATAGAGCGGAATATTGAATGAATCTTTTGCGTCATAGAAGTTGACATTTGCGATGTGACCATTGTTTTTGACGACCTGCAGGGCCTGATTCATTGAGGAAGAATCCCCGCCGGCAATAATAACTGAGTCGACCTTGCCGCTTTCCAATGCTAAAATCTGTCCTACGATATCTCCCTCCTTATAACTTATGATATCGGTAGCACCGTATTCCTGTGCAAGTGCGACGCAGTTTGGTCTGGTACCAATAGCAATTATTCTCCCTGCACCCCGTAATTTCGCCCCGGCAACTGCCATCAGCCCAACAGGACCGATACCAAACACGACAACGGTATCTCCTAATTGTACATCTGCAAGTTCAACGCTATAGAAACCAGTAGACATCATATCAGTTGCCATGAGAGCTGCATCTATGGATACGCCATCCGGCAGTAAAATCAGGTTTGCATCAGCATTGTTCACTGAGAAGAACTCGGCAAAAACGCCGTCCTTTTGCAAGAGGAACTTGAAACTGCCCATAAGACCTATGTCGTGAGCATTGTTGCTGCCCTTCATCTGGAGAGAGGGTTCTTCCCAGTTCGGAGTATTGCAGGGAACGACAACGATCTCGCCGGGTTTGAATTTAGTGACCAGATTCCCGACTTCCACAACTTCAGCTACACATTCGTGACCTAAGATTCTGTTTTCTATTGCACTCCCGTGCATCACATGGGTATCGGATGAACACGGAGCAACGGCAATCGGGCGGCAAATAGCATCCATTGGTCCGGCAACCGGTTTTTCTTTCTCCATCCATCCTGATTTTCCGGGTTCTATTACACCATAACCTTTCATGATGTTACACCCTCATTTTAAATCGTCGTCCATCCGCCATCAACACCAATCAGCTGACCGGTGGTGTAACTGGATGCATCGGACGCAAGATATACGACCGCTCCGTCAAGTTCGCCCGGTTTCCCCATCCTGCCCATAGGGCAAAACGTTTTGATGGTGTTTTTGAAGTCTTCATTATCTAACAGACCTCCGGTCATCTCGCTCGCAAAGTATGCGGGTCCTATTCCGTTGACCGTGATGTTGTACTTTGCCCATTCATTAGCAAGGGCTTTGGTCATCATCAGAAGACCACCTTTGGTGGTAGCATAAGCGTTCAACGGAAGTCCATGCATGGCAACAGTACTGTGGATCGAACAGGTGTTGATGATTTTGCCGTACTTGTTCTTGATCATCTCTTTTCCGAACTCCCGTGCAACGAAGAAGAAACTGTTCAGATTCATATCGACCATTTTCTTCCACATCTCA
The DNA here is from genome assembly GCA_964433475.1 of uncultured Methanomicrobiales archaeon. GTDB lineage: Archaea > Halobacteriota > Methanomicrobia > Methanomicrobiales > Methanocorpusculaceae > Methanocorpusculum. Next base: position 844 of record CAYSRP010000098.1, on the reverse strand, counting down.
TCGGGAGTTTCTTCTGCGGGAGCTACAAGCGCAATTCCTGCATTATTGACAAGAATGTCGATTTTTCCGTAGTAGTCTTTGATCGTTTTGACGGCGGCGGTGATTTCTGTGTTGTTGAGAACATCACACTTTACTGTGAGGCATCGGACCCCCATTTTTTCGATTTCCGCTTTTGCATCATTTAATTTTTCAATTCTCCGCGCAAGGAGTGCAACATCTGCCCCCTCCCGTGCGAGGGCTTTTGCCATCTGAAGGCCGATTCCGGAAGATGCTCCGGTGATTGCTGCAACTTTTCCTGTTAGGTCAAATAATTTACTCATTGCTATATCCTCTGGTTTTAATGTGTGGATAGCTTGTTCATCAGCATACTCAGCACTTCAATCAGCACATTATATATGATGAATGATTCACACAAATAATAGATTGAGCAAACACTAATTATGACTCGTGTAACCGAATAGAGGTGCATGTGTTAAAAAAAATAATGTATGTTTTTATCAACTATATAAAAATTAATGTTGATATTCTCTCTAAATATCTGGGTTTGTAATAGTTTGGGATACCTAAATTGATTCACGATTGACCTTATTACGATTTCACACGCGAAGGATAATGACACAATACTAGTAAAAATGTTTTTGAAATAATCATTAGCGGCAATATAATGTTCATTTCTGTCCATTTCTTTCTGGATCATGGTTTTCATATCTGAAGTAACAGTAATATTAAATATGATCATGTCTTTTTCAATTGAACACCAAACAGAATCATGATTAATCCGCACAGCATATTTATATGACTAACTGACTTTTGTAGACCGGAAAATTAGGAGGAGAAAGAATGG
>CAYSRP010000097.1:0-5013 GCA_964433475.1 uncultured Methanomicrobiales archaeon | reverse complement strand
CAAATCTGTTATGGGGATTACCGAGGAAAACATGGCGCAGTTTGGCATTGTGAAAGAGGTCGTGGAAATACCTGATCCGGAACCGGTCGCTACGATAAGACGATACTCAAAGCTGGCGATTATGCGGGCTTTGGAAACCGCAGGGCTGTGGGCAACTGTAAAAAATGCCATTACCGAAGCAGGGAGATGGGATGCTTTCATACTGGCGCAGGATTTAGCAGGTGATGATCCTGATTTTTTGGCAATAAAAGACGTTTTAGATGCAATGCTTCCAGTGGATTCCGAAACCATTTTGCAAGGCTGTGAATTGGGGGAATGATGATAGCACATCCAATAGACGAGCAGGGCTTGTGGCAGCAGGTGAAGCAAGCCCTAATCAGCCAAAACTGTCTTGAGGCTTGGGAGTATGCACAGCACCTTTCAAGCGACCATCCGCTGTTCAGCACCATGTTGCAATACTTTCAAGCACAATTTCCCGACTTTGATGCGGAGGATATATTGCGGCAGTCGGAGATTGAAGATTATTTGTAGTTTTTCCCCTTGCCGTCCAGCGATAGTTTTTGTGTAATTCCCCGTATCTCATGAAAAAGTTGCTTTGCTATCGCTGGGCGGCATTAAACCATATGTTACTTTAATGGCTAAAACTATAATAAGAAAAATCATATTGCACGTTGAGCGCATGAAAGTATAATAAGAAACATGATTGCATACACACCGATAGACATTGCATATTTCAGAGCAAGGGCGACAATGTTGCACCTTTCAGCCCCTGATGAGTTCTGGGATGAGGATATGCGCGTTTTAGCTCATATATGCAATGGCATTGGGGGCGGTGGCGATGGCAAGGAAAAAGCATGGTTGCGCAACGTGCTTACCGAGATTTACCGAGGCTATCAGACCAGTGCGGCGATACACGACACAGACTACGAATATGCGAGCAGGGATAAAGAGATTGCGGACAGAGAGTTTTTAGAAAACATGGTCAAGGAGTGGGCTTATCGTTGGGGTTGGAGCAGGTTTATCAGGCCGCAATGTGTGTGGGCGAGATACAAGATACAGCTTGCTTATTGGGCAGTGGTCAAGTTTGGCAACGAGTTTTACGGCAGTTCAGGCAGCATTGGCAAAGAAATTGGCAAACCATAACAAGCAGTAGGTTGAAAAGCAACATGGCAGACAGTAATAACAATAACAACAATAGCAGCAGCAACAATCTTCCCGACTATGCTTCAACCGTGGCGTTTTGCTCCATTGAGTTTGCAGATGATTATTTAAGCAAACACCGTTGGGCTGAAAACTGGAGCGAGGCAGATGGTGAAACAAGGGCAGAAGTGCTGGTTAATGCGACAAAGGTAATTCAGCAATTTGTAATGTTTTACAATGAAGTGAATTACATTCCTGAATTAAGCGGCGTTGGAATTGGGCAGGGCAAAGCCATTCAATACTTGCCTGAAAGCGACAGCAACGATAATGGCGTGCCGAGTTGGCTGAAGATTGCCTGCTGTTATCAGGCGTTATATTTCCTTGATTTGGACAGCGACCCTGCAAGGCCTTTCCCGTTGGGCATTTTAGGGCTTATTCAATCAGGCACGGACAAGTTCAGCCATGATTACGAACCACCATTATTTAGCGCCATGTGCAGACGCATTTTAGAAAACAACGGTGCGGAGGTCACCGATCCCAACTGTTCTTCTGCAGGTTGGGATAGAAAGAAATATGTTTGATCAGCAACCACAACCACAAGCGCAACCACAGGAGCGTTTGCAGGCGCATACGCAAGCGCAATGGCATACGCACGCACAGGCACAGGACAGCGCGCCACAACGGCGACAACGGCAACCGCAGCGGCCGCAGTGGCAACCGCAGGAACGAATATCAGAGCCATTTGTGCGCACCCCCCGACATTCAACATTGGATGCGCGGGAAGTTTGCTTTCAGCGTATTGGCGGTTACTGGATGAGCAATGACTTTGAACGGTTTTACAGTTTGATACGGGCGCGCGTTTTGGTGATATGCGCCTCGGAGCAGGAAAAGTTCAAGATACGGACTGTCAGCACAAGAGTGTTTGGGCAACAGAAGTGGAAGCTCAAATCAATGTTTGACCGTCATCAGTATTGGTTTATAGACCCTGATTTAGTTGCCAATGGCGACAATGAGTCAATAGGCATCAAGATTGACACGGAGAAAATAACCAGTGACAATGTTAATTCAATTTCTTTGCCGAGCGGCAGGAGGATGAATGTTGTAGCCAGTGCCTTTCGCGAGTATGCGGAGCGCTATCAGGTAACGGCGGATATTTACGGCAGGCGCAGATTGCATAGCCCTGATGCAGGGCAGGGTCAGTTAGAGCATTCTTCTGTTTCCTCTTCTGCTTCCTTTACCTCCAAATCTTCATCATCATTCCCGACCACAGCGACCACCAATGTAAATCACAGGGGCGGCGTGATGGGCGAAATAAATGACGCGGATTTAGGCATGAAGGTAAACACTGCAAATCTGCATGACTGGTTATCAAACATGGATGCGATTGAGCAACGTTAACGGAATGTGAAAGTTACATGGCTGCCAGAAACTTAAATCCGATTGCTAAGGTGAAGCTTGCGGTTGCGCGAAGCGTTCGCAAAAATAGCGCAGTGTTGCAGTTTCGCACTAAGGAACACAACCTGCTCACTGGTGATACATTGGAATCAGTGATAGAAGCTGATGTTTGGTTGTATGACGTGGACAGGGCTAATGATTGGCTGGTGTCGAAAGGCGTCTATCAGGCAAGCGACATACGCGCAAGCATTCCCGCATTGTGCTTATATGACGCTCAGGACATGATTGGCAATGCGCGTCAATGGGATATGCTGTTTGGCGGCATTGACGTAACGACAGACACCTTGCTTTGGCATGGCGCGTTGTTGCGTATTGTCAAAATTGAAGCACAGGATTTTTGGAACAATCACCCTGCAAGTTATCGAGTCAGCCTGCGTTCCTCGCAGGCTGATGTGGATTGATGCGGGCGTTTAGTTGGACTGGCCTTGGGGCTGGTTTGCTGGTTGATAGGTTTTTATTCATGCGCTTTAAAAATAACAAATTAGGCAGAAAACACTATGAAAAACTATTGCGGCGCAGGGCTTCGCAAGTAGTTGCGCACTTGGCGAAAAAAGCCTATGAGTTTCAAGTTCCCGATTCAATCTTGGGCGGCGACCCGACAACGCAACCGATATGGACAGGTTTTTTCAGGGCAAACTGGAATGTTTCCATTGGCGAGCCCGATTTTGATACCGTTGACGCAAACGCCAATCGCGAAGGTTCTTTGCCTAAAGAGGCAGCAGGCAGATATTACGCAATGATTGACCCATGGAAGGCAGAGGCTTTCTTTCAGGCACACAGGGGCGAGTTGGAAGATGACTTGAAGCAGTCTGTATACATCTCAAACGGCACAAGTTACGGCGGATGGTTGAACAAGGGCGGTTGGGATGAAGACTTCGGAGTCAAGACGCATTTGCGCAAATGGCCGCGTTTCAGCTTGTCGGGCAAAGGTTCGCGCTTTATGGAGTTGGGCATGGAGGTAATTATCAGCGCCATTCCCGACGCGGTCAAGTCAGCAAGGCAGATACAGTCCATTCAGGCAGGCGCGAAGGGCAATCTGTAGGTAAAGGCATGGTAATGCAGGGCAGGGGCGGGGGAACAGACAGGGGGGGCAAAGGTCATTATGAACACTGATAACATCTTATACGCATTGCGAGCAAAGCTGTTTGAGAATAACATCGTCACAGGCAGGAGCGACTTCATTGGCGCAAACTTGCCAATGCAAAACTTTTCTGCAAGCAATACGCCATTTTGGATTGCGGAAAAGCGCATAGGTGATGGCGACAGACGCATATGGACAACGAGGCGCAAGCGCGAAATGTTATTGCTGGTGCAGTATGACCTTTATGTTCCTGCTGGTTCGGGCACTAAACTGCTTGGGCAGAAAGTAAATGCGATAGACAGCGCGTTTGATATTATGGATGAAGACAAAAGCACTATCATTGCAGATAGTATCACGGGCAAGGTTTATCGCATAAAGGTTGATGAAGACGTTATCAGCGAAAACGTTTGGTGCATACGACCAGTATTGCTTTATGTGCGTTGCGCTTCACACAGCTAAAACGACATTACTTGTTGACAAACCTTGCAGATGATTAAAAGCGAGATGCTTTTTTTTAGTTCTCTTTTTTTACGCTTCTTCGACTGCTAAGTGATTTGGCAAGTAAAAAAAACAAGGTGTGCGCATGATTCGGCGGCAATGACAGAGCAGAAAGAAAAAAACACTTTGCTTCTTCTGTTTTTTTAGTTTTTATCTGTCATGTTGAATCGCATAGCGCGCAAACCTGAACAACAAAAAACAGCTTGTTTTTTCTGTTTTTCTTTGTCTTCTTTAATCTTGTTTATTGGTTTCTTTTTTTCTTTTTGATAGGAGTTTATGACTATGGCTTCTACAGGTATGGCCCTTAGCGGCAAGTTTGATGTTAAGTGGAACGGCACGGACTTGGAGCGCCTTGGCGAGGCGCAATTGCCGGATACCACAGAAAACGAAGTTCGCGAGTTGCAGACCAATAAAGCAATGCGGCGTGAAGTGATTGCCAAAGACGGATATCAGGATGTCAGCATTGACTTTTTCTTCAACCCCGACAATAAGCAACTGCTTGAAACAGCCAAAACCGGTAACGTGGTTGGCACCTTGAGCTATTCTGCCAATGCGGCAGATGGTGGCACTTGGTACGAGGAATATGACGCTAAAGTTGTGTCAATTTCCGGTGGTTCGGGTGACGTTGAGGGCGTTATTGAGTCTTTTAGCGCGACCTTTGCCCCGATTCGCCGCGTATCTGCCACTGGTTCGCTTGGTTCGCAGACTTACGACTGATTAAGGTTTGTTCTTCATTCCTTATTCTTTGTTTTTCTGTTCTTGTTTTTTCCATTTATTAACCGTTTAACATAAAAAGGTGTGTCAGGGCTTTTTTCCCTCTTGCCTCTTTCTTCAAAATA
>CAYSRP010000096.1:0-5095 GCA_964433475.1 uncultured Methanomicrobiales archaeon | reverse complement strand
AAAAATTGAATCAAGCATCTGTTCGGATTATGCAAATCCCCCTCCCGCCCCTTGATGAGCAGAAGCGGATCGCTGACGTGCTCGACAAAGCCTCGGAGTTGATCAACAAACGCAAAGAGCAGATTCGGCTGATGGACGAGCTTGCGAAAAGCCTCTTCATCGAGATGTTCGGCGACCCGGTGGAGAATCCGATGGGGTGGGATGTGAAGACAGTTGCCAATGTTTGTAATAAAATTGTTGGCGGTGGCACTCCATCAAAATCACATCCAGAATATTTTATTGGAGATATACCATGGATTAGTCCAAAAGATATGAAAAAGCTAATTATCAGCGATAGTATTGATCATATCAATCAAAATGCGGTTGAAAATAGTTCGACCACACTAGTTCCCCCTGAATCAGTGTTAATGGTTATACGAAGCGGCATTCTCAAACATACATTGCCGGTTGCCATGAGTTCGAAGGTAGTTGCTTTGAATCAGGATATGAAAGCATTTACTACAAATGAATTAGCGACTCCTTGGTATTTGTTATACTTCTTCAAAGCGATCGAGCCTCAACTATTATCTCACGTACGTGCGGTTACAGCAGATAATATTGAGTATTCTATTATCAAAAATCATAAAATACCAGTCCCACCTCTCTCCCTCCAAAATGAATTCGCCGACCGTATCACGGCAATCGAACAGCAGAAAGCCCTTTTACAGAACGGACTCGCCAAAATGGAGACCGCGTATAAGGCATTGATGCAGGAATACTTCGGGTGATTAATATGGAGAAAAAATATCAGATTTTTATTAGTTCAACCTATGAAGACCTCAAGACAAAATAAAATCCAAAAGACCTACTCAAAGTGATAAAAGTATTATTCAAAATGAAATCACGGAATCGACTGATGAAAATCCAAATAATGAAGATACAAGAAAATGACCTCTGACAAATGCCCGATCTGTGACACTCCAACAAGTCCTATGGTAAATGCCGAAATAGGGATGGAATTATATTCCTGCCCCCAATGTGGTATGTATCAATATTTTCCAAACAATAGCGGCGTAAATTCCGGAAATCGTCATCTAATTGCAGGATATCTCTTTGAAACAAAAAAAGATGCGGAACTGCAGAGAATTGATATGCGCCAGATTCGTGCAGAAAAAGTAAAAAATCTTCTTTCCTCTTCCATCATTCCAAAAACCTCTATGCAGTATCTTGACAAGATCCTCCTCCACATCTACAAACTGGAAAACGGTTTCTCATGTCAACTTCTCATGGCTAACTTTCATCCTGCCATAGGTTACGCAAAAAACCGGGAAGAATTTAGTTTAATGATTCACTCTTTGATGGATATGGGATATATGAAATTTCAAAGTGTTGATGGAGGTGACCTTGCTTATTATCTCACCATAGAAGGACTGAAGTATACTGAATCTCTCTTATCTCCCAATAAAAGCTCAACAACCGCCTTCATAGCCATGCGTTTCACCAAGGAAATGCAGGTTGTCAGAGATGACGCAATAAAACCTGCAGCACGAGCCTGCGGATTTGACGCATTCACCGTTGATGAGGAAGAATATCTCGGAGATGTTACCGACAGAATAATTACCGGAATCAAAACCTGCCGCTTTGTGATCGCTGACTTCACAGACAACAATCTCGGTGTCTATTACGAAGCAGGATATGCCAAAGGACTTGGGATTCCTGTCATTAAAACCTGCAGCAAGAAATGGTATGATGATCCCGCAATTGACGAGATCACAAAGAAAAAGAAGAACCAACTTCACTTTGATGTGGAACACGACAACATGATATTGTGGGAATCTCAGGAAGACCTCGCAAGAAGATTAGAAGCAAGGATCAGGGCGATCATTCTTTAATCCCTCCCCCGGTCAATTACTAAATTTACACAACTTAGTAATTGATTAGTAATTGGGCGTATGACCCCCTCCCCATCATTCAGGGCATATGCGTAAAAAACATCCAATTACTAAATTTACACAACTTAGTAATTGGTTAGTAATTCAAAAAAATCAGGTGATCTTTTCTAACCACTCAGACCGCACAGAATAATAAAATGCCCTCCCCCTCTTCTTTACCCCCAGATACTTCAAATCCGTCAGATGCATAATATCCGTCCTTGCCGTCTGATACGTCACCGAAAACCTGTCTGCGATCTCCCGGATCCCAAACTCCTCCGTCTTATATTCTACCATATACGTGAGGATAGATGCCTGCCTTTTACTCACGTCCGGCAGCGCAGAAATTACCCTCTCTGCATTACTCTTCCTGCTGCTCTCCATCTTCAGATGCTCGATCAACGCCTTCCGTGCCTTTCTAATACACCGGATATTATACAAAATAAAATACGTCAGATCCAGATCGTCCCTCTCCGTCGCCAGATATGCATCCCGGTACTTTCCCGGTGCCTGCTGAATGATCTTCGAAATTGGAATATACGCAAACACCTCATACCCCCGTGACAACACATACCAGTAAAACAGCGTTCGGGCAGTTCTCCCGTTACCATCATAAAACGGATGGATATACCCGATCAGAAAATGCAGCGCAATACCCACAATGATCGGATGAACAAAACTCCTCTCCTCATCCCCCTTCTCCATCCGGTCCGCATTCACGAAATCGCACAAAGCAGAAATCAGCGAATCGATCTCCTTAGCATTCGGCGGATAATAGATAACTTCCCCTGACCTAACATCCAAAACCGAAACATCATTTGTACTCCTGAAAACACCCGACTGACCCTCATCCTGCATCGTATCCTTCGTCACGATACCCTGGACCTCCCGGATAAACGCAGGTGTCAGCAAAACATCCCTCTTATCCTGAATAAACTGCATCGCCAGATGATTATTCACGATCATCTGCTCATCCTTATTCTTTGGAGGAATATTCTTCCGGAGCATATTCTTCGCCACAAGCTCCGTAGTCACTGCCCCCTCCAGCTTACTCGAAGCGATCGCCTCCTCAGACAAAGCCTCTATAATATACTCCCGTCCGGACTCCAGTTTCTTAGTCCCTGTTGGAAAAACCGTTGAAAGATCCTGATCGCATAAATGCAGCTCTTGAGAAATCTCCGACGTCAAAACATACGTCAGATGTATCGGGGCATATGGAATGCCAATACTGGAAAATGCCCGTGCCAGTTTTAAAACGATCCAGCAGCCCTCCAACTCATTTTTTGGCACATGATACATCAGCTCCTTCTTGGTATAATAATCGTTCATATTTCCGGTCGGCATTTTATCCTTAACCGCTGCCATGATATTGCTTAATACTTTATAGCCGCTTTCGGATTTGTGATTATTATTCCCTGACATATACTAACTTCCCAACTACTAATATAATACAATTAGTAGTTGGCTATCTTATACTTATCCCCGAAAAAAAATCTGCGCTATCTTTTTCATCATTTGACGCCGATATACTACCTATTCAAAGATGAATACGACCAACTTCGACTACCTCAAAGCAGATCCTGAGTTCTCCTCTTTCGCTGACACCGCGATCTCAGCAGAGAAGATCTACTCAATCGACACCGCCGCCTGTGTCGTAAACTGCAGAAGGGCACTTGAATTTGCCGTCAAATGGTTATACTCCGTCGATACATCCCTAAAACTCCCCTATCAGGACAACCTTGCCACCCTCATCAACACCGAAGAATTCAAAAAACTCATCGGATACGACCTTGGAAAACGTCTCAACTTCATCAGAATCCTTGGAAACAACGCCGCACACGGCTCAACGCAGTATACTTTGGATCAGGCAGAACTCGCACTCGAAAACCTCTTCATCTTCCTCGACTTCATCGCCTACTGTTACACTCCCGCCTACAAACCGCGGACATTCGACCGTGCCCTCCTCAAAAATCAGACACCCGCCCTCATCACCTCCAAACCTGAGATCACTCTTCAGCAGCTTATCGACGAAAACAAAGCACTCAAAGATGAACTCACCGCGAGAAGAACAGAACGCGAACCATCCTACGTAACCAAACCCCTCGAAATATCAGAATACAAAACCCGTAAAATCTACATCGACACCCAGCTCATCGACGCAGGCTGGGAAAAAGGCAAAGACTGGATCGACGAATACGAACTGCCCGGCATGCCGAATCGCGGCGGAGTTGGGTTTGCAGACTACGTCCTTTTCGGAGACGACGGCAGACCACTCGCCGTCATCGAAGCGAAAAAGACCTGCAAAGATCCTTCGATCGGTCGTCAGCAGGCAAAACTCTACGCTGACCTCCTCGAACAGAAATTCGGGAAACGGCCAGTCATCTTCCTCACCAACGGCTTTGAGACACGAATATGGAACGACACCAAATATCCTGAACGAAAAGTCTCCGGCATCTACGCAAAACGGGACCTTGAAAAAGAGTTCGCCAAACTCGCATTCAGAACGCCCCTTGACAACATCCAAATCAACAGCTCCATCTCCAGCCGCTACTATCAGATGGAGGCCATCAAAGCAGTCTGCAGAGCATTTGACACGGAAAACAGACGAAAAGCCCTTCTTGTTATGGCAACCGGAAGCGGAAAGACACGCACCGTCATCTCGCTCGTGGACATCCTCATAAGGCACGGGTGGGTCAAAAACGTCCTCTTCCTTGCCGACAGAAAACTTCTTGTTACTCAGGCAAAACGGACATTCAACGCCCTTCTTCCCGACCTTTCTCTCACCAATCTCGTCGAAGACAAAGACAACCTCTCCGCAAGAGCCGTCTTCTCCACCTATAAGACGATGATCAACGCGATCGATGAAATCAAAGACGAAAACGGCGGCAGACTCTTCACCTGCGGACACTTCGACCTCATCATCATCGACGAAGCTCACCGCAGTATCTATAACAAATACAAAGACATCTTCTCTTACTTCGACGCTCATCTGGTCGGACTCACCGCTACCCCGAAAGATGAAGTCGACAAAAACACCTACGACACCTTCGAACTCGAAAGCGGAGTCCCTACCTATGGATATGACCTTTCCCAGGCAGTATCCGACGGATACCTTGTCGATTTTGTCACTATCGAAACCAAACTCAAATTCATCGAAGAAGGCATCATCTACGACGATCTGACCG
>CAYSRP010000095.1:0-5183 GCA_964433475.1 uncultured Methanomicrobiales archaeon | reverse complement strand
TTATCGGCGTCAACCATTGTTATCAAATTTGTTCTCCTGATGCTGTTGATATTGCCGTTTGGATCCATAATAGAGCAATCGACATCTTTTTTCAACACTGCAGTAGCTAGTTTTGGAAATGGAACATCATCACCGAGGTCGAAAATAGAATACTTTGTAGAGCCATTGGGACTTATTGACAATGTTGCATATCTGCAACTAAGATCATTCTCTTCATCAGGTAAAGCTATGGCAAAGACATAATCGCCGGAATATGATCTTGCCGTCCAATCATATAGGGTGATGACACCATGGTTGATATCATCCTTGACAGACAGCTCCTCCACCATCGTTTCTGCGATGTTCTGGCGATCTTTCTCGATATAGGACTCGATAGTGACATGCTGCAGCGTATTGCATTTGTCGTCCGAGTATGTGTCTTTCTCGATATCGTCCTTGAAATGCTCTTCATTGTGGACGACATCTATTCTGAAGCAATCGAAGCCTGATGATCTTCCTGTTTCACATCTCAATCCGAGTTTTTCAAGATCTGAACTCAACATATCTGTTGTGATCTTCCCGCTCTCGCCTTCCTTGTTGATGATGAACAACGGCTTTGTCTTCACTATTTCAACTGCACGCTGCTGAAAACGATTTACCTCATCGGCAGTCAATGAACGATCCGAAACGTTCACATCAACGGAACGGAATTCTATCGATGCAACATCTTTGAAGAACTGGTTGAACTTGTCGATAGTTTTGAAAATAATCCTTGATTTGGTGCTATCCAACTTGTCCAAATCTGAAAAATCGACAAAATCGATGTTGTTCTTCTTCCTCTTATTCGCCTTTCTGATGATGAACGCAGGGGCGTTAACAATACCGGATTTCCGTTTCAGATCGTAATTGGTTAGAATGTACTGCGGATACATCTCAAATGGCTTCCTCTTGGTGAAAGTCATCCACTTCCGTTCTGCAATATTTGTGAATGTTACAACATGGTTAGAAAGGCAGATCCCGCTGAGATTATTGCTGATGTCCGCATATTCGAAGAAAAGCTCCAATGTAACTATCTCCCTCGGCTCATCTTTATTGGGATAATTCTTCATTTTATATATCTGGAAATAGCGCCCGGAAACAGAAACGCTTGATTCGTTCTTGGAAGGGCGATGAAGCGAATTAAGCATTATCTGAAGCAGATCTATGTCGGGGATATCGTCGGCTGTGACACTGCGCGCAGCACAACTAGCACTGTATTCAGCATTGTTGCGTATCGATTCTATAATGCTCCTCCCGGGGTCTTTGTCCTTCTTTCCCATAACATACATCGTCTTCATATTGCCGATATTTTTTACTGACACTACGCCATCGATCTTAGACACATCATCGCAGACATTGGCTCTAATCGAGTAATTATCGCATTCAACTCTAATGAACGTATATTTTTCATCCAGGATCTGACGATCTATCTCAGGATTGCAGATAAGATTGAGCTTGGCCTGCGTGTGTTCCATCAAAGATTCACCTCTTTGCGGATTGCTTTGTAGATCTCGTGGTTACGGATTTTATTCAAATCAAAAAGATAGGGCACTTCGATTATTTCCTTTCCGTTGTTATCCCGGGTCCTGACTAACGGTTTTTCCTTTCTCCCTGTCGCTACTATATTGATGATATATACTCTGGTTCCACCGACTTTTTCCAATTTTCCGAATATCTCTTTCAGACATTTGTCACGGTTCTTCTCCATCGGCCCCGCCCAATTCTTGAAATCGATAAAAACCGAATCGTTGATCTTGAAATCGAAACGCTCGTAATTCTTGGTATCGAGCTCGCAAAGCATTACGCCCCAATCCTTCAGAATCTGCTCACCGACTGCTTCTCCGAGACCCCCTTTGTAGATGTTATTGAACAGCGGTGGTGACAATATGAGGTCGTTCTTCTCAAAAGACGTCGCATAGCCTTTTTCTTCGAACATCTCACGAACATTCGGAAGTTCAAGCATCTTGTCGAGTCTTGCGGCTTCAGCAGACACGGTCTTATCTCCATCGTCTGTGAGATACACATAACCGTAATCTCCTTCCTCACTGTAATGTAATTTATTGTCTTGTTCACTAAGACGACAATAAAGACTATTGGCCAATGGGCCGCCTTCTCCGTCAGGAAGAGTCGGATGAGTCAATACGAGTTGACGTAACTTGATCCACTTTGATTTGCGATTATCGTCCCAGTCTATTCCGAGGAATCCGGTGATGTAACGGTATGCCACCTCTGACGCGTAGTCACCTGGCCTCCGTTCACTGCCATCTCTCTTCTTCGGAACATTAACATAATTTTTCTTTAGAGCACCATAGAGGTGATCAAATTCAGGATTTCTGAGCAGACCGTATTTCTCTATAGGCTGATCAAAATCGAATACCTTCTCGATGTTCTTGTCGGCAAATATGTACACCGACTTGCTCTTCATATTGGTACGGCACATGCGCCCAATTGCCTGGATGATGTAACGCGCATAGGTCATGCGGACACTATCTTTGTCCTTCATCTTGTGTTTGAATGGCACAGAACTACCATTACATTCCATAAATGAATTACGGATCATGTCAAATGCCCACTTGGGACTATATTCTCCACGTTCCATCAGGAACTCAATTGTGAATATCGCCTTGGCTAATGCTTCCCAGTCATCCTTTTCGACCCTCGGCACAATATTGGTTGGTTCATCAAGATAAATCGCATCAATATCCTTCTCGACAACCCTGTCACCCCGATAATTGCTCGTCCTAACAAGATCTGGAATGAGATCTTTCGGCGGAGCATATTGGAGATTCTGTCCGGCACCCACTGTCGCATAAGTGGTGAGTACGAACACCTTCTCCCCGCTGGACATCCTATCTAAGATGTCTCTCTTCGTTTCTTCAAATTTAGCACTTTGTAATGTGATGAATGGTGTAATGCGAAGACAATCTGGTACATCCTTCGATTCACGTACCAAACATTCAAACATGTCTCTTATTACATTGGAGTATCTCGTCCCCTCTGCTGAGAGAATATTGAGAAAACATACCATCGAACGAATGTCGCGATTCAGGAATTCTTTGTAAACCTTGGCAATCTTCAAGAACCGAATCTGTTCATAATCTTTAAAACCGTTCGAATCTAACATGTTGTTGATAATTAAACGATCCTCTTCGTCTTCGAAGACGCTTTCGACTGTGAGGCAATCCCCATCGATTATTACCGGCTCTATGTTTACATTATCATAGTTAGAAATTGACTCTTTGAAGTGAGCGTTCAAACGTTTCCTGTCCCCATCCGATATCACATATAGTTTGAATTCTGAGCGATATTTCAGATATTCAAAATCGAAATTTCCCACTGCAGAAGGCAATGAGGCTGTTGCCGATATCCCAACTACTTTCACACCTTTCTTGGACAATACGGTCAACAGAATCTTTTCAGGAGTCCTTGAATATGCAGTGAGATATAACTTTGAAGAGAGATTGTGCTCTTCACTGTCTTCAAACCTGTAGAAGCTGAAACCCCTGTTATAGATCGACAGATCGTCATCATCTCCCTTCGTATTGCTCCATTTGGTTCTTGAATTGAATAAGATTGCGTGTTTTATGAACATGCGCTGATCGTATTCAAGATCGTATAGATCTAGCATTGTGCTTATTGCATCATCGTACGCGATGTCATTGCCTCTAGCCTTCTCCACTTCCATGTGGCTCTTTGCCATGGCTGCAATTAATTCCTCGAAATATCTGAAGAAACCGTAAAGATTGGAGAACATCTTACTTATCGATGTATCCTCGGCATCACCATTATCGAAGCTGATGTAATTGACCTGTTCTTTTTTGTCAGGTTGTATCTTGATCTGTTTTCCATTAGCAATATTGTGGGATCTGAAATCATGGAAGATGAAACTGCTCTGGGGATCTCCCTTCAATTTGAAGGCATATTCCAGATGAAACTCTTTAGAAATGTTTTCAGCTTTAAGCAAAACACTGTCTGCAAAGTCAGCAAGAGCTGTTTCACCCCTTTCCTTCAAATAATACTCAGATGGGATGTAATATGCCTTACGGTGCTCATTCTCACGTTCACGAAGAGTTCTGAGTATGCTCTTGAACATCCTTATACATTCTATCTTGTCTGATTCCGATTTGGTAATACTTTTCAGCATTGTGTCCTTGGAAGAATCAAATTCATCAATGAATATGATCGAGTCATCAATGAAGTCCGATTCGTAAAACCTATATGGGTTGTCGATGAGCGTATCATGTGTTACAAGGAATTTGTCCACACTCATGAAAAACACGCGCTTTTCAGTTGTATAGACGGATGGGTATAGTTTTCCAACCCAGTCCCATTCTGGTCGAGTGATAAGTTTCAATCTTTCTTTGGGCGTAAATGCCTGTTTTTTCAATTCTGTACGGACCGCCTTTCTGAAATCACGCTCGATGGATTCGAATTGCTTTTTCAGCGTATCCATGATGTTCTTATTGACATTAGCCTCTTCGGCGTCAGAAATACATTGCAGGTGTGCCTCGATCTTCTCATATTTGTCTGGTATGGCATTCTTTATATTCTCGATGTCTTGATAATCGAGGTTTTTGAACCCTTTGATAACTGTTTCAGATATTGGATCTACAACCATGATGTATTTCTTAAGGTCCTCATGCCCATCTTCCAGTTTCTCTTCGAGTTTACGATAAGGAAGATTCTTCTTCAATGGTGTTATGAAAAAGATCTTCTTCTCATCATCGTTGATCAGATGCTCATAGATGTAATCAATAACGAAATGCGTCTTCCCGGTTCCAGTGGGCATATCGATCAAAAGTATATTCCTGTCATGGTTCTCGTCATCGCAAAATCTTCTGATCAACTGGCGCATGAAATCGAAAGACCGCTGCCTTTATAAATAAACTTCAAAGAAATTAGACGATTCGCAACAAAGTGTATTTTGCGAATACAATTGCCAACGATAGTTTTCCATACTGTGATGTATTATTTCATGCTTTCAACCTCTTTCTCCACACTCTGATGTCCTTCTCGAATTCCCTGTCCATGGTCGCGTAGATCTCTTTTGCAACGGCGGGATCGCTGGCCATCGCTCTGTTCAGCTGGTCCACTCCGACGCCGTACTTCCTGCACACGATCTGCACCGCCTCCGAGTACCTCTCCGCATATTGCAATTGATTGTT
>CAYSRP010000094.1:0-5226 GCA_964433475.1 uncultured Methanomicrobiales archaeon | reverse complement strand
CAAAACCGGTTGCTTCGGTTGCTGCTTTGTATGCCCATTCTTTCGTTACTGCAGTTATGATGACACGGGCGGCCCACACCGGGAAGCCTTCTGCATATGTGTCTTCAAGAGTTACACCGTTGAATTCCATATAATAAGAATATGATACGATGGTAAATAGTGTTTGCGGGTTGACCCGAAGGAGATGATAATAACTGAACAAGGCTTTGCCTTATGATTGCGTGTCGATACCGGATTCTACAAAAATAGGATATAGAGATTCTTAGGTGAGTTCTACACTTTTCCGCCTGAGCAATTTCAGCGGATAAGGCAGAGCAATACACAGAATTATCGCCACAATCATCAACCATCCCTGAGAGAAAAGAGCCATTGGCATACCAAATGTATCTGCCAGAACACCAATTATCATAATTGCAACGGCCGCAAGCCCCTGCGGTATCCCGATAACGATCCCGGAGGCGAAACCAACGTTGCCGGGCATGAGTTCTTGGATAGTTGCTACTTCCACTGATGCAGTTGCCAGTAGGAAAAATCCGGCAATGACCAGTGATATGATCGATCCGATTCCCGACAAGAAAAATATCCCAAAGTAAGATACAGCACCTCCAATATAGGCAATGAACATAACCTCTTTTCGTCCGATTTTATCGGAGAGTGGTCCGGCTATGAGCGTCCCGAACATGCCTGCAAAAATCATGCAGCTGACGACCCCGGTCGCAAGAACATAATCAACACCGGCATATGTTGTTAGATACACCGCTGCGAAAGCGAGAAAACCGTAAAATACCCATGTCCGCAGTGAACTGATACCAAGCACGAGTGCGGCATTTTTCCATCCGGTTTTTTTCGCAGTTGTTTCCACAACTTTTTGAGGGGTAAATATCGGTTTCTGTTGCTGTTTGCTAAGTAATAATCCAACAACTAACCCGGGAATTATCAACCAAGTGAGTGCAAGAAATCCTCCCCATGCAAACAATGCTCCAGTGATTAGCGATGCAGCTCCGTATCCAAATGAGCCGCCTACGGAGAATAGTGATAGGAATGTTCCTCGGTTTGCCGGTGTGGTAAACTGATGGATCTGCTGATACGCGTTCGGGTGGAACATAGAATTTCCTGCTCCGGCAATGATTGCCATTATCAGAAGAATCCAGTAGTTCTGGGTGAATGCGAAAATAACGATTGCAAGTGTAGTAATTATAATACACCATGAAATACCCGGGACCCACTTTCCCTTATCGATCAGCCAGCCTGAAAGAGGCTGGAAAATAACCATTGTCAGTGTCAGCAGGGTAAACAGGCATCCCGCCATTGCGTAGGAGGTGATGCCCTGCTCGGTAAATAATGGGATCAATGCCGGTAAAAGTGCAGGGATTATTGGGATGTAAAAGTCCACGGCCCCGTGACCTGCTGCAAGGCCTGCGATACGTTTAGTAAGTACGTTCATGCTATTCTCTCAAGGCGGATAATTTCTACGGGGATTTCCAGATTATCTTTTGTGTGAAAGATAAACTGTTTTGGAATATTTAAGAGGGCGGCTGTTTTACTCGTGATGACAGCTTTGTTTTTTGTGTATGCTTCTACGAATGGAATACTTCCTTTGTTGAAGATTCCATAACAGACCGGAGCTGCTTTGATGGCGAAGTCAAGGAAAGGTCTGTCGGCATGCTCTTTCTGGGCACCGAATGGGGGGTTCATGATGACCGTATCTGCAGAAAGTCCGGATGAATTGTCATCAATATGCATCTGAATAAATTTGATTTCAACATCGAATGTTTTGGCATTTTCCCTAGCGACCCGAAGCGTTGCTTCATCTGTGTCGACTCCGGTCACTTCAGCTCCGAGTAATGCAGCACCAATTGAAAGCATACCCGTTCCGCAGCCAAGGTCTAGGACTTTGCGTCCGGCAATATCTCCTGATAATGCTGCCTCATACAAGAGTCTTGCCGCGAGCGGGGCCGGAGTCATGTACTGCTCAAGATTTACCGAAGGTGAGGGGAAGCCCTGTATCTTCTGCAGTTTTATTTCAAGTTGCCTGAGTTTCATGGTAATATTTCGTCGATTTCGTAATCGTCCCAGCTTCGCAGACCGATAACAATCTCAAACTCAGGAGGAGATAAGATCGGCATCGGGAATCTGCTCTGGTCGTCCAGAGCGAGTCTCGGACATGCCGTATTCACGTATGCATCGAATCCGAGATTCCTTAGCTGCATCTCGGAAATCTCTTGGATTAGAATAATGGTGGCATTTTCGTGAAGGGATGCCAGTCTCTCGGCAAGTTCGCGGCGTGCCTGCCCCGATTTCGAAGAAAGCAGGATCCCGAATGTCTTCGCACTCTTTGCCTTCTCGATCTGGGCAAACCGTTTGCGGAGCAGTTTGTCTGCAGATACTTCCTGCAGGATCCCGTCAGCAAACGGGTCGAGAGCGAAGGTCTGTTTCTTTGTGGCGAGCGATACGCCTATTGCGTGAAAAACTCCGGTCCCGACAAATAGATACGCATCTGCTTCGGCATTTTTCGCCGAGGCATATGTGCATCCGAGGACCTGACCATCGAGCGGCGTCCTTGAAGATCCACTTCCGATCACAGCGTTCACTCCGTGTTTTTTCAGCCATGCACACATCTCTTTTGTCTGGTGGGCATGCTGGATCGTTGTCGTGATACCGACGGTCGGAAATTTTTTTAGTTCGGAGACTGCGTTTGTGAGAACGTCCAGTGAGATATCCTGCTGAAATGGGACATAGATGACGTTCTTTTCTGCAGTCACAGGTGTGTGACCAATATGCACAATTACATCTGCCCATTTGAGCGCATCGAGACAGAGGTCACATGCTCCCCAGCACGCGTCTCCGCTGATGATTACTTCAAACCCTTCTTTTTTGAGTGCAGCAGATATTTCTGCGGCTTTTCTTTTCAGACCTTCAGGTAACTGGACTGCAACTTTTTTTGCGTTCCGGCTTTTAAGCTGGCTGATTACTTCAGAAAGCTGAATCAATAATTTTCACACCGTTTTGATCTACTTTAATGGTGACAAGTGTTTTGTAGGGAACTCCAATATCGGGGGATCCTCTGTTGACAACAAATAACAAATCTACTAACTCCGCTCCGGCGATTTTTAAGGCGGGAAGAATCCCCTTGATCGTCCCTCCAGTACTGATGACATCATCAATAATAATGACTCTGTCGCCTTTGTTTACGCAATTCATATAGAGGGTACCTTTTGAATATCCGGTTTCCTGTCCAATGACAACTTCACCGGGCAGACGATACTCCCTCTTTCTGATCACGACGAAAGGAATGCCGGTCGCAAGGGTCAGGGCGGTTCCTATGTGGATTCCCATTGCCTCAGTAACAACGATTTTGTCAACGTTATTCAGGTCAAGTGATTTTATCATTGCCAATGTGACGTCACGCAGAAGTTCAGCGGTGACTGCGGGGACCCCGTCAGTTATCGGATGGATGAAGTAATTGTAGACAACCCCGTTTTTTTCCCGTTTGACCATCGGGCAGGTGAGAAGGGATTCTTTGAGGACTTCGAGCATAACTCACATATAGGTTTTTCTTACAAATACGTCTAACGTTTGCCTGGTGAGACAAGGTTTTTCTCTTCCTGCCGCTAATCATCTTTGAATGAAATTTCTTCCGGCTGTTTTACTAGTTGTGATAATTATTATTCTCAGTGCCGGTTGTATTAGTCTTGGAACTCAGACCACGGATATTGTTATTGGAAACGAAACTATCGGACATATTTCCCTTACGCCGGTCACTGAAAATCTTTTATCAAACGAATCGCTGACGGAAAAATTTGATATGGAGGTTGAACTCTTCGGGCTCACCTTCACGAAAAGCGGGATCACTGCGGATGAAGCTGAAAATATCACGGACATTATTTCATCCACCAACATATCTGACGCTTCATCGCTGATCGACCTTGGATTTATTCCTTCGGTAGAGAATCTATCCCCGGATGACCCGGATGATTTTTTGAATCAGATACTTAACATGCCGGTGACCAATCATGATACCCAATCTGCTCTTGAATCGGTAGATTTTGAAGATGTCGGTGCCAAAATACAGGCATCAGCAGAACGCATTGCGGAACTTCTGGGTCTTGTCTGATTCAGAGACAATATTCAATAAGAAACTTAACGCCGATCAGAATGAGGATGACCCCTCCGAGAATCTGCATTTTGTTGCCAAGAATACTGCTGAGTTTGTGCCCGGCAAGAACTCCAGCGAAAGAAAATACAAAGGTGACCGCTCCGATAATAATTGACGGGATAAGAATTGCCTCTTTAAGAAGGGCAAAACTGATTCCGATGGCGAGTGCATCTATGCTTGTAGCGACTGAAAGAAGTATCAGCACTTTCCATCCGACAAGACTGACTCCCTCTTCTTTTTCAGAGAACGAGTCCCAGATCATTTTTCCACCTATGAAGAAGAAGAGACCGACGACGATCCAATAGCCGAATGGATCGATTGCCTGCGTGATCTGAGCACCGATCAGCCACCCAAGTATCGGCATTGCAAACTGAAAAAATCCGAAGAATCCCCCGACGATGACTGCAGTTTTTACAATATGTTCTTTCAGCGTCGCTCCACCGGCAAGAGAAACAGAGAACGCGTCCATCGCGAGACCGACTGCGATGATGAGTGATGAGGTCAGAATTTCAAACATTACCAGACTGGTTTCCCATTCTTTCGGACCTGTTCGACACCTTCTGGGTCATCAACAACGACGACGAATGTTCCGTGGCAGGGTTTTGTGTAGGCGTAAATGAGTTTTTCATTGGCGATCCCAATGATAAGCGGTGGAATTCCTATAAGGGCTTTGTCCAGGAGTTTGAATCCCGGGGGGACCTCATATTTCTCCGTGCTGTTCGTTTTGATGATTTCCCGTGCTTCTTTGAAACTGCAATTTTTTGCAAGGATCTCATAGTTCATATTTTCAAGACAGCCCATTCTAATACCTCGTCTAATTTTGTGAGAAGCGGTCTGGTGTTGTGTGTCACAGGAGCCACGACTTTTTCTGTTGGATATTCGATCTCATCTGCGAGTTCATAGGCATGTTCCCCGAAGAGGACCGAGACCAGAAGAGAATCTGGAGAAACTGCCGCCGTCGTCGCCGTATAGGTGAGCCCCGCATCATTATGGATCAGTGAAATGATCAGCGGATAATGTAATGTACCGTCAGCGAGTTCTCCTATTGTTTTATCTACGTCTTTGTATTC
>CAYSRP010000093.1:0-5228 GCA_964433475.1 uncultured Methanomicrobiales archaeon | reverse complement strand
ACGCTCCGATCCAGCAGGTATGTAACTGGATCGCGTGTGCTGCGAGCATCATATAGGTCGTTGCGATCGTCGCATCCTCTACGGCATACATGATCCCACGTTCCTTATACCGGGACATGGCCCGGACATAGTTGGAGCAAACCACAAACACACAGCCGGAATCAGGGATCTGGTGCTGGTTTCCTGCAGCATCGCCAAGAAGTTCCAGTTGTCCCTCGTCGGAAACGACGACCACATCCCAGGATTCAAGATTACCTGCAGAAGGCGCATACTTTGCAGCTCCGATAATGTAATCTTTTTCCTCTTCGGTGATGCAGTCCTTTTCGTATTCACGAACCGAAAAACGGGTCGAAATGAAATTTTTGAATTCAAATGAGGGCATTTTCGTTCAAGACCGCAAATGCATCGGCGGCAACGGTGGTAATCGGGATCATAGCCTCGCCTGCTTTTTCCGCGGCAAGACCAAACTGGTTTGAGGTTGCAAGATCAATAACATCCAATAAAACAGCTGATGCCTGACTGAACTCCGCAGCACCCGTCTGCTTTGCCGCGGCATCACAGTCACCGGCAAGAACATCCGTCAAGGCAATCAGAATAGTTTTTGCTCCCGCCTTCTCCTCTTTTTTCAGCGAGGGAATCGTTACATACTGATGTGCTATCATCATAATATCAAGCTTCAGCCGCTCGGCAAAGTGATAACGCTGAAGAGCATCTTTCGGTGTAAGTGACATTAGAGTAATTGTTTCTCGGGAAGAGATAAATAGCATCTGATTACACTGGATACAATTAAAAAAAATTATCTGACCATCTCACCGTGCAGTGAGAGGTCGAGTCCGACATACTCCTCTTCTTCGGAAACCCTGAGACCAACACATTTGTCCACGAGCCAGGCAAGGAAATAGGTCATGCCAAATGCAAATACGGCTGTAACAAATGCGGCAAGAATCTGGATCCCAAGGAGGTATGCGTTTCCTTCAATAAGTCCAGACACACCGCCGATAGCGCTGACGGCAAAAATTCCGCAGGCAATAGTGCCCCAAAATCCTCCTACACCGTGAATTGCCCATGCATCAAGACTTTCGTCGAAGCCCTTCTTCAGTCTCCAGAGAAGTGCGTAGTAACAAAGAATACCGGCAACTCCCCCAATAGCCAGAGAAGCCCACATGTTGACAAAACCTGCAGCAGGAGTGATTGCTCCGAGACCTGCAATCGTTCCGGAAATACACCCAAGTGAACTTGGTTTACCGTGCCGGCAGTTCGCGATCACCCAGGTAACTGTCCCTGCGGCAGCAGAAAGAAGAGTTACCATGATTGCATGAATGGCAAGATCGTTTGCGGCAAGGGCACTCCCTCCGTTGAAACCCATCCAGCCAAAAAGAAGCACTCCACCTGCAAAGAAAGTCAGGGGGATATTCTGGGCATTCATGGTATACGAACCAAAACCGGAGCGTTTTCCGATGTACAATGCGAGAGCGAGTGCCCCGAACCCTGCAGTGATATGAACAACTGTCCCTCCGGCAAAATCAATAGCTCCAAGTTGTTCAAGCCATCCTCCGCCCCATATACAGTGGGCGACCGGGTCGTAGACAAGCGTGGTCCAGAGAACGCCGAAGAGTAAAAACGCACCGAATTTCACACGCTCGGCAACACCCGATACAATAATTGCGAGTGTAAGCCCGGCAAAGGTCATCTGGAATGCAGCAAAGAGAAGGTCGGGGATTGCTAAACCAAGTTCATTCCCAAACTCAACACCGGCAAGTCCGATATGTTCAAAACCTCCAATTATGATATGGTCTGTTCCGAATACAAGCGAATATCCAAGCAGAAACCACTGGAGAATCACAATCATCAGGCTTGCGAATACCAGCATGAGAACAGAAAGAATATTCTTTTTTCGCACCATCCCGCCGTAGAATAATCCTAGGGCTGGAGTCATTAACAATACAAGGGCAGTTGATGCAAGTACCCATGCTACTGATCCGGTATCAATCATAAATGCAGAATCCTTCTGGAAACCGGAATCCTGAGTCTTAATGATCTACGGTATCAAGAATAAATAAAAAAATCCTTCTGGAAACCGAGATCATGAGTCTGTGATGCAGGACTATTATGACCCAAGAGCCCCGGTCCACAGATATTTTACATTTGATGTATTGGCGTTGGACATATATAAATTATGACAATTGTTAACATGTCACGTGGTAACAAATCAATCTACATAGAATATAGAGTATTATTATATTGTGTGCTTTTGTGATATATCCCTGCGTATTATTCTGTTATTTCCGACTCGGCATCTTTCGTGAGTGGTATGATATTTTTAAGCAGGTATTTTACCAGTATCGAGACAGACGGATTATCTGCCGAAAAGATGCCTATTTCTTGTTCGTCCAGTTTTCCGATAATGAGGGTGTCCCGTCTGTCAGCATGGATCGTGAGTTCAAATTCCTGATTGGATTCAAATCCTTCCGGAACATGCGGATCCATAAACTCTTTCATATCCGGACGAAGTGTGTAACACCGAATGGGAAAATAATCCGGTTCTGTGTCATCAGGTACGATCAGGTAAAGGTCCAGTTTTTTTGAAAGGGTTTTGAGATTTTCAATGTGCTTTTTTACATATTCCTTATTGTGACATATCAGAACGATCTCTTTTTTACTCCGCGTAAATATCATGCGGATATGGCTCTCAATTGCCCAGGGGCTTTGTAAAATGTGCGATAACATCGGTCTGTTATGCTGGAAGGTAATTCTTGAACGAAGATATTGTTCCACATTATTCAGCCGTTCGAGACTTTCCTGTTTCAGATGAGTAAATGTTTTCGTGATATCATGAACGTAATAACGTGCCGGTCCCGCGTCCGCTAAATTTCCTACGAATCCTTTCTCCTCAAGATCAGATAGAGATTCGTATACTTTATTTCGCGGGACCTTGCTGATTTCATAAATTTCCCTGGCTGTAGCAACTTTCAGCTCGAATAAAACCGCATATACTTTAGCCTCATTTTCACTCATATCGATTGTTTTTAGTTTCTCAATAAATTCCTGCATGCTTACACCACGTTCTGATGCTAATTGGTTTTTTTGAGTCATAGCGGAAACTCTGTTACGGCTGTCGGTAACACTAACTATATATATTGTCCTCTGTAATTATATACTTAACCTGACGTTAAGTAAGTGATGTAGGAAACAACGTCAGAAAATGGCTTGAATCTTGAAAAATCAATATTCTTAGTCATTTTGTCATGCAAAAAAACGTGCCGGCTTACGGTAACAGGTATTTCCCAAAATGAGGGAGAAATGAAGGTATATTCTTGAATTACCCGTTCATCCTTCGACTGGGGTAATACCTGTAAATCTAATGGGAAGGGATAATGAAAATACTAGACACAACTATCAGGGATGGGAGCTACGCTGTAGATTTTAATTTCTCCTGTTCTGACGTGAAAAATATTTCTTCAAAACTAGAAGAGATGGGTCTGGAATTGATTGAGATTGGGCACGGTATGGGATTGCATGCCAGTTCTCCGGCGAATGGGCTGTGTGCGCAGACCGATGAAGAGTATATGCTTGCAGCCAATGATGTACTAACAAAATCCAAATTCGGTATGTTTTGTATTCCGGGCATTGCAAGATTAGAGGATCTGCAGCTCGCTGCCGACTGCGGGGCCTCGTTTATCCGGGTCGGTGTCAATGCGGATAAGATTCCGCTGACCGAACCCTACATTCGTGAAGCAAAAGACCTGGGATTTATGGTAATGACGAATTACATGAAATCTTATGTTCTTAATCCGGAGGAGTTTGCCCAAAATGTAATGCTTTCAGAAAAATACGGGGCGGATTGTGTATATATTGTTGACTCTGCAGGCAGTATGTTTCCCAATGAAATAAAAAAATATTATGACGCTGTACGAGAAAATTCAGAAATACAACTTGGATTTCATGGTCATAATAATCTTGGTCTTGCCGTAACGAATAGTGTATATTGTGCACATCTCGGATTTGATTTCATCGATTGTTCTTTGCAGGGTCTTGGAAGAAGTTCCGGTAATGCCAGTACCGAAATGGTCATGGCAATATTGGAAAAACATGGTTATCAAAGCGATATCGATTTGGTTGATTTATTTTCTGCGGGCTATGATCTTCTGCGGCCGATCACTGATAAGGAACTAACAGATCCGTTTGATTATGTTTGCGGGTATGCCGGATTCCACACCAGTTATCTGAAATCTATTAATAAATGTGCTGCTGAGTTCGATGTGAATCCATATCGGCTGATCATTGAATATTCAAAGTATGATCAGGCAAATATGGACTAAAATAAATTATGTAGCATAGCCCGAACGATGCAGAAAAATTCCCAGCCGCGGAATACTGACAATCATTTATGTCCGAACTGCGCAACCTAGGTTTGATGCAGGATCACACCTACCTTGTTTTAAAAATAATTATGTTTTCTTCTCGATGAGAAGGACCCGTGCCGGTGCCCCGTCACTGTCTTTTATCTTCATCGGGAGTGCCATGATCTGATATTCGGCAGTGTAATCAGTTATTCCGGCAGTTGCCAGATATTCAACAAGGATCACACTGTTTTTCAAAAAGAGTTTATGGATCACGGAATCGTTTTCTGCATGAAGGGGTGTTTTGCTGTCGTCCGGGGACGGCGTGTCCAGTCCGAGAAGTTTCACGCCCGAATCGACCAGATACTGCGCCGCCTCTTCACTGAAGTAAGGATACTTCGCGTAATAATCCCCGGTGTTCCAGTGTTTGTCCCATCCGAAAACGCAGATGACCCTCTCGTGCAGCGGTATTCCGCGAAGCATCTCCGTTGTGACCTCGGTATCGTCTGCAAGACTTCGGAGATCGATGAGAGTGACATCGCCGAAAAGCGTGGATAAGGGGATCTCGGGGATCGTTATCCCGTCGGGGATGAAATGCTTCGGCGCATCCATATGGGTGCCGGTATGACTGCCGAGCGTCAGTTTTTTCGTGTTCCTTCCGACGGATTGAATTGTTCCAAGCGTTTCAGAAGAGAACGCCGTGTGCCAGTCCGTATGGAAGCAGGGCATTCCTTTTTCCATCGCATGGGTTAAGTCAATGATATTCATACAAACGGTCTCCGCTGGTTTAGGTATACTTTGGTAATTCTATCATTTATGTTTGACCCACCTGATGTGTGCATAGTATAAGATAAATTTTCCATCATAATTGATTGTTGAAACATATTT
>CAYSRP010000092.1:0-5287 GCA_964433475.1 uncultured Methanomicrobiales archaeon | reverse complement strand
GCTTTCGGCAGAGGATTACGCAGGAGATCTGCGTCCACCACCGCACGTTTCGCGGCGGAGACCACCTGCGAAGCAACCTCGAGACTTTCCGGATCGGCACCGAGCCCGGGTCCGGCGATCACCACATCCGCGTTCTCTGCCAATGCAAGCAGACGAGTCAGATGTTCTTTACCCACTTTGTTTCCCGGCAGTCTCTCGAGGATCAGATCCGGCATGAATCCGTCAACGGGAGTTGCTACGCGGACGACGTCAGCGCCCGAACGAAGGGCGGCGGTCCCTGCAAGGAACGGCGCACCCTGATACGGGCCGCCGCCGATCACAAGCACATAGCCCGCCCAACCCTTGTGCGCCCCGGCCGGCTTTTTCGGGACGGAAAGAAGATCCCCCTTCCCGCAGAAAACCTCGGCGCCGAACGGGATCCCGATACTGTACACCTCGGCGCCTTCGGTCTTTGCGAGATGAAAAGCGATTACGCGGTCAGCCCGGCCTCCCGGCGTCGGCATATCGCAGGCGAGGACCCGGCCTTTTGCCGCGTTCATCAGATCCACAAGGGAGGCATACGGCTCTTTCAGCGGCAGGGATGCGCCGGTCCCAAGAAGAGCATCCACGATAACATCGGCGGAGAAATCTTCGGCCGACCAGGAGGAGGCGAGTTCCACCGGGCAACCGTCAAGGGCGGAAAACGCTGCCCGTGCCTCCGGCGTCTTCGGTTCACCGGTAAAGATCACCTTAACCGAATACTCCTTTGCGAGATGACGGGCGCAGACAAACCCGTCCCCGCCGTTGTTTCCCGTTCCGCAGAGGATCAGAACGGACGCGGGACATTCGGTTCGAATGGCGGCGGCGAGCACAGAGCCGGCGCTTTCCATGCGCTGGGCCGCGGAGATGCCGTAATCATCCGCGTTATTATCAACAACCCGCATCATCTCCGGCGAAACAACGCTGGACAACTCGAACTGAACCAGATCCCGCATCATATATGTTAGTGTGTGTCGCTCGGGTAATGATTTTTCCCCGGATACATCCCATCAGATAGGGAATGGGATTCGTTGAAGATGTCAGCCGTGCCGCAGAGATGATCAGGGAAGCGAACGCCGCGACCCTCATCTCCCATATCGACGCCGACGGGATCACCAGCGAAGCGATCATTTCGCAGGCAGTCTCCCGGTTGGGAATCCCGGTAAACCCGGTCTTCGTCCGCCAGCTTGAACCGATGACGATGAAGCACATCCCGGATGACGACACGCTGAAAATCTTCACCGATCTGGGGGGAGGCCAGCAGAATCTTCTGGAGGAAGCAGGGATCCCGACAGATAAGGTCCTCATCCTCGACCACCATATAAGCCAGCCGGCGCCCGGCGGGACCGAATACTTCCAGGTCAACTCCCAGTTTTACGGCGAGGAATATACGAAATGCAGCGCGGCGGGGATCACCTATCTCGTCGCGAGAAAACTTGATTCCCGGAATATGGATCTTGCGAAATTATCTGTCGTTGGAAATGTAGGGGATATGATGGCCCGGGACACCATGGGTCTTATCGGCGTTGCCCGGTGGATCGCGGAAGATGGTGTAGACCGAGGTCAGGTAAGAATCACACGCGGCATAAATTGTTACGGGCTTTCGACGAGACCTCTGCATATCTGTCTTGCAAATTCCGACGATCCGCTTATCCCGGGAATTTCCGGAAAACCTGCCGAGGCTGTATCCCTTCTCTGCAAAATAGGAATATATTCTTCGTCCACCGATAACAGGATCTGGGAAGAGCTTTCTGACGAAGAAGCCAGAACTCTCTCCAGCGTTCTTGCCGAACAGATCGTTGCAAACGGCGAATCTCCCGCCCGGCTCTTTTCCGAACTCTACTTCTTCCCCGACGAAATGGAAAAATCCCCGCTCAGAAATGCGTCTGAGTATGCCACCATGCTGAATGCGTGCGGTCGATGGACAAAGCCGAATATCGGCGAAGCAGTATGTCTCGGCGATCGCGGACAAAAGTACAGGGAAGCCGAGCACATGCTCAGACATCACCGGTCAATCATCCGGGAACTATGCGAGTACATCCATGAAACCGGCGTGGACGACTCCGGTTCTGTTCAGTGGATCCACACTGGAGACAAATATCCTGATACCATCGTCGGGATTGGTGCCGGTATGGCCTTATCCAAACTTGACACGAATAAACCGATCCTCGTCTTATGCAACGTTTCCGATGAACCGGATCTCATCAAAGTCTCTATGCGGACCTATGAAAAAGTTCTGCGCCGCGGGGTCGATCTGCAGGAAGTTCTGGTCACGGCCGCCGTCGAATCAGGGGGAGCAGGCGGAGGGCATAATATTGCAGCCGGCGCATATATCCCCAAAGGATGCGAGCATGATTTCATCAGAAGAGTTAACGAACTTATCGAAGGGCAGTTTGCAGCGGGTCCGCAGAATAGCTGACTTCCAGTTCGGGCGCGGCGCGGGTGAAGCCCTGTTTCCGGATTCAGTCACGTTTTCCTATTCAACTACAAAGCGTGTCAGGTATGTGAATCTGGCAAATGAACGCCTCGTTACCGTCCGTGCAAGCGACGGGCGTTTCACGCTCGGTTACCTTGGAGCACAGGCGCTGCATGCGTTCCTGCCGGCACCCCAAAACAGGGTCGTCATCATGGAAGATGCAGTTCCATTTGTTGCGGACGGAAAAAATGCGATGGCAAAACACGTGATCTCGAGCGACCCCAACATTCTTGCTGAGGACGAGGTTTTTGTCGTGGATGAATCGGACGATCTGATTGCCACCGGGATGGCCGTTCTTTCCGGAAGCGAGATGATTGGATTTAATTATGGAACAGCAGTAAAAATTAGACAAGGAAGGAATAAAAAATGATGCCAGGAGTAAATCCCAAACAAATGAAAGCAGCGATGAAGAAAATGGGCATGAAGATGGACGAGATCGCAGATGTCTCGAAAGTCGTTGTCTATACACCAACAGGAAATTATGTCTTCGAGAATGCCCAGGTCGTCGGGATCACTATGCAGGGTCAGACGTCGTATCAGCTGACCGGCGACATTCACTTTGAGGAAGCCGAAGTAGCAATTCCGGATTCCGATGTGGAACTCGTTGCGGGCCAGACCTCTGTATCACCCGAGGCAGCCAAAGCTGCGCTTGTGGAGTGCAAAGGAGATATTGCCGAAGCGATCTTGAAACTCACCGCTGTATGATTGGACCTAACAGAGTCATCGTTCATGGGCATGGGCGGGAATATTATGTGAAGGCTGGTGAGGGAAAGCTCTCGACCGACCTTGGAATGATCGATCTCGCGGAGGTCGCGAATCTCGAGAATGGCGACACTGTCCTTACCCATCTCGGGAAACCGTTTATCGTTCTTCTCCCGAAGGCAACGGATTTTTTCTCGCACGGAAAAAGAACCGGTGCCCCCATGATGCCAAAAGACATCGGGATGGTTATGTCCTATACCGGGATGTGCCGGCGTGACCGTGTGCTCGATGCGGGAACAGGTTCCGGAATTGCGGCAATCTTCTTCGGAGGATGTGCCGGATCGGTTGTGACCTGCGAAGTTCGGGAAGAGTTCTCGACAATTGCGGAAGGAAACATCCGTGATGCCGGACTCGACAATGTTGAGTGCCGTGCATGCGATGTTCTGGACGTGAACGACGGACCCTATGATATTGTCCATCTGGATATGCAGATCGAGCCTGAGCATGTACGCCATGCGTATCCTCTCCTGAGGGTCGGCGGATATTTTGCGACCTATACACCGTTTCTGGAACAGACGTTCTGTGTTATGGATACGGCCCGGGACCTTTTCGGCGAAGAGTCCGTGCTGACATTTGAGTGTATGGAAAGGGAACTCACCCGTAGTAAACGGGGAACCAGACCATCGACACGTGTGTCACATACGGGATACCTGACTGTGTGCCGTAAGGTTTGAAATAATATTTTTTTATTTCACAGATAGTCGGATGATCGTGTCGATGATATTCATTAGTTCTCTGGTAGCTGTTTCTCCATATTTCATACAGAGACCTTTTCCTTTTTCCAGGATCTTATCGATTGACGGTCTGTCACTTTTTACGATCCTCTCTATCTCATTGACGATTCCTTGTTCTTCCGGTGTCAGGTGAAGTTCGCGGAGTTTTTTGAATGCATTCGTAATTTCCCTTGATGGATCCGTTTCGGTAGAAATACGGGGACTCTTTTCTGTGAAAATAATTGAGTTCGAGTTATGCATGTCCTGCTTTGGATTTATAAGAACATCTATTCCATTACTGGTGATACGGAACATACCCTCCGCCGGTTTTTGTCCATACAGATAATTTCCATTCAGCAATCTTCTGTTCTTCAGATAATCGACTGCGACCCCAAGTTCATTGCCGGCGACTCCTAACTCACCGGCAAGATGAGTACAGGAAGCGGTTGCCTGACTTCCATTGGTTTTTGCATAATCCTGATAAAATTTCAGAACTGCCATTCTTAACTCATTTTGACCGATGGTCATAATGTTCTATTGTTGGTAGGTTTATTTAATGAGTATGCTTAACTTTTCAATTGAAAAAAAAGGTTGTTAGAAATTTTCTGATTGATATTTGTTCTATTTTATCTGCGATGCCAGAAACCGTGACGCATTAAATGCCGGATTATCGAAAAGATCAACCGGACCGGTCAGATGTCCGTTGGCAAGGGAGAAGCCCAATCCTACTACAGGAATGACCTTTGTTCTGACGACCGATGAATCGCAGAGACTTACCGGGCAGATGCCTTTTGCATTCAGAAACGGACCTGCGAATTTTTCGCATACGTCTGAAACGGATGGAAACTCTCCTTCTGCTCTTGCGAGAAGAAGAACACCTTCGGATGTAATATTCGAAGAATGGGGCAGAGCCTCGTCCCAGGGCATCTTTTCAGATCCTGCGAGGAACAAAATAACAGGTTCCGAGTTACGTTCCTCGAACGTCATTGAACATGAAGATACTTTTGCCGGGTTTTTGAAGAGGTGCTTCTTTGCCGCAATTTCCTCTGCTGCCCGGAAT
Organism: uncultured Methanomicrobiales archaeon; assembly: GCA_964433475.1. GTDB lineage: Archaea > Halobacteriota > Methanomicrobia > Methanomicrobiales > Methanocorpusculaceae > Methanocorpusculum. The sequence goes on along the minus strand of CAYSRP010000092.1, from coordinate 258 downwards.
ATTTCGTCTTTTAAGGATTCGATTGGTGCAGTCGGCTGATGCACCATAACAAGGATCATCCTGTCAGCTACATGGGTCACGAAAGAGTCCAATAGTATGCTCCCCTCTGTTTTTTTCAGAATTTTTGCTGCGGTTTGCAATATGTCCGGAAAAACACGTGTCTGCCCGCATACCCCTCCAACCGGCTTTGCGAATACTGAAATCGTTACGTTCATATTTTCCGGATATTCTCGATTTTACTGATCATGCCCTTACTTC
>CAYSRP010000091.1:0-5349 GCA_964433475.1 uncultured Methanomicrobiales archaeon | reverse complement strand
GCTCTACCGCCGGGTACCAGTACCTCGACAGTTTCTGCCATTGTATCACCGTATGCCGGCGCATACCCGAGGGTAGCCCGACATGGGTTTACTAAGGTCTACCTCTGAGAACATAAATCTACTGAATATATATCCCCACAAAAAAGAAGGATTGGAGGTGAATTCCATCTTCGAATTCACGCGAAAATGGAGATCTAGTCCTGATTACGATCAATTACACGGACGTTATCGCCACGGATTGTAATTGGGATCGGAACAATTGATTCGTAGAGTTCAACAGTGATTTCTTCTTTGGCATGATCGACGCGCTTGACCACGGCCTTTTCACCTTTGAACGGACCGGCAATAAGTTCCACGATCGTTCCTTCATCGATCCCGGCAACTGCGGGTTTCGGAACAAGGAAATGTTTAATCTCATCCATTGAAGTTTCGTTCTTTAAAACAATCCTCGCGTGGGCAATTGACTCGATAAGTTCCTCTATTCTGGCGTGCTCTTCGGGGCTTTCCACAAAGACGTAGCCTTTGATATCTTCAGGCACTATTACTGCAGTCACAACAACATCGGTCATATTATTTTCAATTGCCTCACGAATATTGTCTGCAACTGTCCGCTCATGCTTCGACGTCGTCTTTAAGATATAATAGTGATTGCCAAACTTTGATTCTGTCATGATTATGGGAGGATATATTTAAATATCAGATATATCAGGAAACCGAGAATCCCGATGAGCATGATGCCCACTGCTGAAACTGCCGAAATTTTCCAGAACTCATCTCTGGTTGGTCTGCGGGCAAGCTTAAGGACACGAATGTATTTTCTGAAGAATTCGGCAATACTTGCTTTGGTAATTACCGGCTTCTTTATCTTAAGGGAAGGAACTGCCTTCTTTTCATCGGTATTTTTCTCGTTTTTAACCATATATTCACCTCAGGAAGTCAATCTCAAACTTTGAGCGCTGAACCTGACTTGATTGTGATGCCTTAGATATTTGTTCCTGCTTACCATAAATCTGTGGTGATTGGACACCTGTTACGATAAGCATGGTCCGCATACGACCATCCATCTCCGGATCGACTTGAACACCCCAGATAATACGTGCATTGGGATCGATTCTCTGGTATACTTCCTGAACAACGCCTTCTGCTTCACTCATCGTCATATCTGTACCACCAATTACGTTGATGAGTGCTGCAGTTGCTCCGGTGATGTCGACATCAAGAAGCGGAGAGCGAAGAGCTTTCTTAATTGAATCGGTTGCTTTGTCCTCACTGTCGGACTCTCCCACACCGATCATAGCAATACCACCCTGTTCCATGACGGTGCGGACATCTGCAAAGTCAAGGTTCACCAGACCTGGTAACGTGATCAGTTCAGTAATGCCTTTTACCGCACGCATCAGAACTTCATCTGATACTTTGAATGCCTGAGCAAGGGGAAGACGCGGGACAACTTCGAGAATACGGTCGTTCGGTATCACAATGACCGTGTCTGCAACTTCCCGGAGACGCTCAAGCCCGATTTCAGCATTTTCCATTCTGGTTGCACTCTCGCTCGTAAACGGAAGAGTAACGATTGCAATCGTTAGAGCGCCGATTTCCTTGGCAACTTTTGCAACGACCGGGGCTGAACCGGTACCGGTCCCTCCACCGAGACCTGCTGTCACGAAAACCATATTGCTCCCTGCAAGTGCCTGACGGATAACATCCTCACTTTCAAGGGCAGCTTCCTCACCACGCTGAGGAATAGCACCCGCCCCCAGACCTTTGGTAGTCTGACGCCCGATAAGGATACGGCGACCCACTCTGCCGCGAAGCATGGAGAGATGCTGGGCATCGGTGTTCAACGCATAAATGTCGGCACCCTCAACACCTTCTTCATAAACACGGGCAACTGTGTTGCATCCCCCGCCCCCGCATCCAATTACTGTGATCTTGGTACGAAGTCCGGATAAGATCTCATCAAACTCGTCATCTTCATCGGTCGGAGTAGTTTTTGCAGCGGAAAAATTATACTGGGTCGAGTAGTCGACTTCAGGTTTTACCGGTTCCTGTTTAAAGAGCGGTTTTTGAACCGGCGCAGGAGTTGGTTCCTGTGTTTTTACCGGAACTGCAGTGGGTTTTGCCCCGAGTTCAGCCTCGGTTTCTGCATCATAGATGGCGGAAACCGGAGCATCGTCACGTGCAACATCTTCAAACCTTTTGCGTGATAGTGCTTCTTCTACAATTGATCTCATGAGTAATTCTCCAATCCCGGAATTTTGATGGATGTCCTGACCACTTTCGTGACCATCTCCGGCGTGATGGTTCTGCCGTCCGGGAGCGTTACCGGTATTCCGGCAACGAGCTGCCCATACAGCGGACCTGACGGGACCTTCAGCGAGCGCGCGAGCTTTGGGTCAAACTGCCGGCGGATTATTGTGATATCATCACCCTCCACCATAGTATCCTGTGTACGTGTTATTTGTTGAACGGATAAGGCTATTAAATCACCTGATGCCTTCTGCCTGTTTTTGGCAGACGTAAGCAGGGTCGGCAGAACTTTTCCTGCTTTTCCGGTTGTGTGAAAGATATTCCCCACGGTATCAAGGTATTCAAATAAAATATCCTCACGCCCGCCAAAAGCGGCAGAAAAGAAATCCTGCGGCAACTCAATCACTGAGGGCTCCCCATCCAAAATCTCTCCATGGGGAAATATTTTCAAATCCGGAGAAATCTCTCCGGCCAATTTACTATATGCACGCCATGTTGGAAGCGACATGAAATTAAGTTTCCTGAGGTCACCTTCGGTGACCTCCGGTAAACCGAGCTTTACAAGAATTCCCTCTATATGAGAAACCTCCTGACTAGACAGAGATTTCCGGTCAACATGCGCGGCAACGACCCCGCCTGATTTTATGACCATCTGTGAAACCATCTCTGTCGATACGGAACCGACATTCCGCGTGTGCATCATGTGACCAAATGCCCCCTTCGTTTCAATACCGATCGCTGTCTGCCGTACCGCGTAATGTGTACCGCCAAACCCAATAAGAGGAATAGCATCCACGGACGGCTTTGCATAAAGAACGCTTTTTGCTGCAGCCTCGCATGCACCCAAATCATTCCACTCCTTTTCCGTACTGCCCACTTCCACAAAGAATGACGGCACAGGAAAATCAGTTGGACCGTGATGAGTAACTTCGTAGGAAACCCGGTAACCTTCCGGGACGAACTTTGCATGATTCTGCAAAATGGATTTCATCCATGCCGGAGACGTCAGACTAAGCTCGTTTTCATTCCCGCCTAGTTCAGCGGGACCGTAGTTCCCTGTCGGATGAACAGTCAATACGGGAGTTGGATTCACACTTGAATGACGCGAAACAATAATAATAAGGTCTGCATCAGGATTAACCTGTAATTTATCAGAGCGGACTATTCTTCCCGTTACCGTGTGGAAAGTGATCTTATTTCCCTGAAAAAGAGGGTAACCTTCCTCAGGAGTATTTTCTATAAGACGGTCAATTGCCGCCCGGATATTACTACCAGCCGGGTCGGCGTCAGAATTTACTATATCAATAATCATATCACAAATGTCCAATACCGGTGAATGCTGAGAATATCCAGAGAATCACAAAGAAAACCGGGATATGAACGAGGTAAATGAAAAGCGTAACCATGCCGTTACCGAGTTTTGCAAGCCCCGTCAGAATTACTCCCGGCTTGATCTTCATCGTAAATCCTCTTTTTCCGTTGGGATAGAACACATTTCCAAGACCTATGCCAAGTAAAAGTACGCCAAACCAGGGAAATAGAGGGAAATAATCCTGTGTGAATTGCATGAAATCTTCTCCGTGGATCCCGAGCGGAAAGAGCCAGGACGGATCCTGGATGTACGGAAAGATGAATGCTCCGCATGCAATAATTATGAGACCTGTGATAATATTCCATTTCCGGTATTTGAGGAGAGGAATTGCAAGAAGCATCGAGATACCGAGCATATGCAGGAATCCAAACTTAATGAACGCGTGGCTTCCGAGAAAAACAGATGCTCCGATCCAGCTTGCGATCGTGATACACATTCCAAGAGCAAAAAGAAACAGAGCTTTGACGACCAGAGCACGATAATACTCCTTTGTTGTTTTTCCCCGCATCCGTTCATGACGAAGAATCATCGCAATTCCTGCGAGAACGATAAAAATCCCTGAGCCAACCATGTAAGTATTATAATATGAAAGGAATTTGGGATCTTCAACGACAATGTTAAATGCGACAAGACAGGCAAGAAGATGATAGAAGAGCATACCAAGAATTGCAATTCCCCGGATCGCATCTATCTCCCAGTATCGTTCGCTTTGTGGAGCACCCGTTGCGCCGGGCATTGTATGAACCGGTTCAGTGTGTTCCATAGTATTTCACCATAATCCTATACAGATTGAATTTGTATATCTAATTACTTTTTTATACATAGCCAATTCCTGTAATCAGAGTGAATATCCAGAGTATAGCAAAAATTATCGGCATGTGAATAAGGTAAATAACAAGCGTTACTTTTCCATTACCGATTTTTGCGAAAAATTTCCCCACAACATGTGGTTTCGGAACGGAAAAACGCCGGATCCCTTTCGGATAAAAAATATTTCCAATACCGATGCCGAAAAGGAGGAAACCGGTCCAGGGAAGAAGGGGAAAATAATCAGGGGTATGCTGCAGGAAATCAGCACCGTGGATGCCGATTGGATAGAGCAGAGACGGATCCTGGATACCGGGAATAACAAGGTAACCAATGAGGATAAGAATAAAACCAAAGAGGATGTTCCATTTTCCAAACCGCAAAAACGGAATTGATATCAACATGGATATACTCAGCATATGGAGGAAACCAAATTTAATGAAGACATCATTGTGGAAGATGGCAACAGAAGCAAGCCAGGTCAATGCGGTGATACACATAGCAATGATGAAAAGAACAACTGCCTTTTTTGCGATATTCTTGTAGTAATCCCCCATCGGTTTTCCAAGCATCCTGTTGTACCGGAGGACAAGGGCGACCCCGGCAATTAAAATAAAGGCTGCGGAAACGATCACAATCGAACTATAATAGAGGAGGAACCCATGAGTTTCTTCAATGATGTGAAGCAGCACCATGCATGCAAGAAAATGAAAGAAGAGCATCCCAAAGAGGGAGACTCCGCGAATTGCATCTATTTCCCAGTAACGATCTCCTTTCACTGTCGGGAGAACTCCCGGGATAGTGCTTTGTCCCTCATCACTCATTGTTTCAGGCTTGTATGCTTTTGGGAGGTAAGAACTTTATGCGGGATGTGATCAGATGTAGCCGACGGTTATTCCAAATATTTTCAGGATGATCAG
>CAYSRP010000090.1:0-5430 GCA_964433475.1 uncultured Methanomicrobiales archaeon | reverse complement strand
AGGACGGCATTATGCATGCAATCCCGGAAATCGACGGACGCGTTGTCGATGTTGAACTATCCCACGAAGCCGCTGTAGGAAAAATCGCCAGAGACGAAATCGAATATCTCATGGCACGCGGTTTATCCGAGGAAGAAGCAACTGCAACAATTATCCGCGGATTCCTGGATGTCAAAATCGAAGGTCTGCCTGATGCACTCCAGAAACAGATCGAACATGCAATTGATTCAGCAGATCACGGTTTCTGAATGAAAATATATGATGTGAGTACCGGGCTTCACTCCGGAATGTATGTCTATCCTGGTGACCCGGAATTTCATAAAACTCCCTTGAAATCAGGAGAATCATACATATCGGCACTTTCCCTTGGAACACATACCGGTACCCACATCGATGCTCCGTCTCATTATTTCCTGAACGGAAAAACAATCGATCACATAGGATTTGAAAATCTGATCATGCCAGCCGAGGTTGTCACCTCTCCACATTTGCCGTCAAAAAAATCTCAGGCAGTCCTTTTCAAAAATGCAGTTCCCTTATCTATGGAAATTGCGGAACAACTTTTGCGGGACGGCGTAAAAACGATCGGGTGCGACATATTATCGATAGGGGATGACGAAGTTCATCGACTTTTGCTAAAAGAAGAGGTTGTTATTATAGAAATGCTGGACCTTTCCAAGATTTCAGATGGAGTATATCGAATGATTGCCCTACCATTGAAAATCGAAGAGGCTGATGCTTCACCTGCACGGGTCGTATTATTGGATGATGTATTATGATTTTACACGATGCTATTCAAAAACTTCGTGAAGTTTCCATAGGGATGGGCACCGAAGACGGATATCTTACCTACGTTCATCGTCCGGAAAAACACATTTGCCAGTTTTGTCACGGAAGTTGTCTTGAGGTACGATTCGGCGGACAGGTTGCCGAGGTCTCATCACCGGATCCATTTTCCGCAAAGATGTGTCTCGACGATCTCTATGATGCCCCGTTAAAATCTCAAAAAACCAAAGCAGCCGCAGCCGGGGCATTAACAGCAGTATCCGGTTTTCTGATGCTGATCAGGAAACTCGGACCATGCCCTACGGTAAACTACGAAGACTGCCATGAGGAATTGGTCGATTATCTCAAGGGAAAAACTGTATACCTGATCGGCGGCGACATTCCAAAGGTAAAACAGGCATTGCTCCCGGAAGATGCGGATATCGTGGTCGTCACCGGCGATGGTTTGCTTGAGGAAGATCTGCTTGCAGAAATCGATGAAGCAGTTCTCCTCGAAAAAGAGATTTTGTTCGTTGGTCCATCATGCGCAGGGGTCTCCGCACTGCTTGGAAAGAAGTATTGGTGCCCCTACGGGACCTAACAGTTTAACTCTTATCAACACATAATTAATTTCATTATGCTTTTTGGTTCGTCCGGTATCAGACAGATGTTTGATCAGCACCTTCTCTCCCTAGCTCCAACAGTCGGAGCAGCCGTTGCACAAAATGCAAAACATGTTGTTCTTGGAACCGATTCACGAACCAGCAGGGAAATTCTCGCAAATGCGGTTATCTCAGGGTTGCTTGGAAATGGAGCAGATGTTGTTTACGGCGGAATATGTCCCACCCCGACAGTTGCCTATGCAGCAGCGTTTTCTGATGCCGGAGTGATGATTACCGCATCCCACAATCCTGAGCCCTATAATGGAATCAAACTTTTCCGCCCGGACGGATCTTCCTACACTCTTGCCCAGCAAAGAGAGATCGAGGTTTGCGTGGAACATACGCTTTGGAGTGCATGGAACGAACTTGGTTCATTATCTGATGCCGACCTGATAACACCGCATAAAGAGTCGATTCTTTCAAACGTTTCCATCCCTGAAAACTTAACGGTGGTCGTAGACTGTGGAAACGGGGCAGGCGGGCAGATCACACCGAAAATCTTTGAAGAGTCAGGGACGATCGTTGTTCCAATCAACTGCGACCCGTCAGGAAAATTTGCCAGACCATCCGAACCACTTGAAAAAAATCTTCTGCACATTCCAAAACTGATGAAAAAAATCAATGCATCGTGCGCTGTTGTAAATGACGGAGATGCTGATCGAATGATGGCTTTTGATAATCTCGGGCGATACATCGACGGCGACCATCTGCTCATGCTTTTTGCCAAATATCTGGATGCAAAAAAGGTCGTTACAACCGTGGATGCTTCAATGGCGATTGAAGAAATTGCCGAAGTCCACAGAACCCCGGTCGGGGACAGTTTTGTTTCCGAGGAACTTATTTCATGGGGAACATTCGGAGGTGAGCCTTCGGGCAGCTGGATTTTCCCAAAACACTCGCTCTGTCCTGACGGACCTTACGCCGCAGCACTTTTTGCTGAGATCTCCGGAGAATGGAACGTGGCAGAAGAACTTGATACAATGCCGAGATATACAATTCTTCGTGATGCATTAGAAACACCAAATAGAAATGAAATTCTGTCGGAACTTGGTACAGATAAACCAACAGACGGAATCAGGATCACAGAAGAAAACGGATGGTGCCTGATTCGTGCAAGCGGAACGGAACCGAAGATCCGCTGTACCGCGGAAGGAAAAACAAAAGAAGATGCAAAACATATGCTGGATGAAGGCATGACCAGAATCCGGAATGCGATGCATGGAATAAAGGAGTAAACTTATGCAGTGTGTAATTCTTGCCGCAGGTGAAGGGACCCGCATGCGACCCCTCACAACATCCCGCCCTAAAGTAATGTTGCCTTTGGCGGGAAAGCCTATGCTTGAACATCTCGTAAAAAATGTGCGTGATGCAAACATCACAGACATTATTCTCGTTGTCGGATATCATGAAGAGGCCATCAGAACATGGTTTGGCAATGGTTCAAAATTTGGTGTGTCGATCAGATATGTTGTCCAGAGAAAACAGATGGGAACTGCTGATGCTCTCCGAACAACAGAACCTTTTATTCATGAAAAATTTTTAATGCTGAACGGGGATATGATCATCGAAACATCAGACCTTCGGAAAATAATCGGGCAGTCTGGTCCTTTAATGGCAACATACACAACAACACATCCTGAGAGTTTTGGGGTAGTCACCGTTGAAAATAAGAAAATCATTACTCTGGAAGAAAAATCGCTTCACCCAAAATCAGATATAATCAATGCAGGGGCATATCTTTTTGAAATCGGGATATTCACCATTCTGAAAAAAATATCTCCTTCTTCAAGAGGAGAATACGAATTAACCGATGCACTGACAGATTATATCAGTGAGAAACAACTCACCGCATATCCTCTTTCCACGTGGATGGACGTGGGATACCCATGGGACATGCTGAGTGCAAATGAACATCTTCTTGAATCCATCTCCGGCGACCTGGCTGGAACTGTTGAGGAAAATGTCGTAATCAAAGGTCAGTTGATTCTTGGTAAAGGGTCAGTGATAAAATCCGGAACATATATTGAAGGACCATGTATTATCGGCGAAAATACAACGGTCGGACCAAATGCGTATCTGCGTCCTGGAACGACAGTTGGTAACAACTGTCACATCGGTCATGCGGTGGAAATTAAAAATTCCATTATCTTCGACGACACAAAGATACCCCATTACAATTATATTGGAGACAGTGTGATTGGAAGCAAATGTAATTTTGGTGCCGGAACGAAAATCGCCAATCTTCGTCATGATCATGGTATCGTGAAAGTGGGAGGAATTTCCACCGGACGAAAAAAGTTTGGAGCAGTAATCGGAGATAATGTCTTGTTTGGTATCAACTGTTCCATAAATACAGGATCCTCGATTGGGAGCGGAACAAGAATCGCACCGCACACCCTCGTTTCAGGTGTTGTGGAAAATGATACAGTGGTGAATTAACATGAGTGATATACAAGCAGTTGTCCTTGCCGCGGGAGAAGGCACACGTCTTCGTCCCCTGACAAAAAACCGCCCGAAGGTTATGCTTCCGGTAGCGAATCGTCCTATCCTTGAACATGTGCTCGACTCAGTTGTTGCCGCTGGAATTCGTGATATCACGGTCGTTGTTGGATACAGAAAGGAACAGGTAATGAGCTTCCTGAACACCTACTCCATACCCGTGAAGGTAGTGATTCAGGACAAACAGCTTGGAACGGCACATGCTTTATCCATGGCAAAAGAGTTCATTCACACAAAAACGATCGTGATTCCCGGAGACAACTATATTGATTCTGGATCATTACAATTGTTAATGGAGAGAGAAAATGCAGTTTTGGCAGCCCAAGATGCATCTCCATCAAATTATGGTGTGATTTCCGGCAATGATGATTTATTAACAGAAATCGTGGAAAAACCATTAAATGTTGAGTCCGAGTCACTAGTAAGCTGCGGTGCATGTGTCTTTATGCCGGATGTCATTGATAATATACATCAACAAAACATACCGGATCTACTGCAGGAACTTATTTTAAACGGAGAAAAAATTTCAGTTGTTATGGCAAAAGACTGGCAGGATGCTATTTACCCTGAAGACCTTCTTCTGATTAACAAGCATCTTCTCAAACAAGTGAAATCAAAAGTATCCGGTGTTGTTGACAAAAGTGTGGTGCTGCAGGGACACGTATCCATTGGAAAAAATACGATTATCGGTCCAGGCACGGTTATCAGTGGTCCGGTAATTATTGGGGAGGATTGCAGAATCGGATCAAATGTTAGTATTGGTGCCGGAACCTCCATAGGATCACGGGTAAAGATTGAACCGTTCACCTATGTTGAAAATAGTATCATGATGAGTGATTGTATGATCGGCTCTCATTCCCGGGTCGTTGACACCGTCATGGGATACGGATGCATCTGTGAGAATCATCTCTCAACTGTCTCAGGAGACTATGGGGCCATAATTGGAGACCGGGTCACCATTGGACCATTCACTTTAATTAAGGAGGGAATTATTGGAAACAATGCTGTTATTGAGGGTGGGAAAATAGTTGAGAAAGAAATTCCGGACAACGCTCTGGTGATGTAGGATGTGCGGTATTGTAGGATATGTCGGTTACCGTGAAGCTGCAGAAGTATGTACATCCGGTCTTTTACGCTTAGAGTATCGTGGTTATGATTCATATGGATTAGCTACCCTTTCTCCGTCACTTTCTATCTACAAGCATCTTGGAAAAATATCTGACACTGCAACCTCTGCCAATCATTTGAGAGGAAAGATTGGTATCGGACACACGCGCTGGGCAACTCATGGTATTCCCAGCGAAAAAAATGCACATCCTCTTCTTGACACAAAAAAGAAAATTGCAGTGGTCCATAATGGGATCATAGAAAATTACGCGGAACTCAAGCGCGAACTGGAGGAACGTGGTGTTATTTTTATATCGGATACGGATACTGAGGTCATACCTCATCTGATAGCAGAAAAGTATACGGGAGATCTTTTCAAAGCGGTTGAAAGTATCCT
>CAYSRP010000089.1:0-5454 GCA_964433475.1 uncultured Methanomicrobiales archaeon | reverse complement strand
AGAAAACCCGCGACGCGGGTTTTCCAGCATTTTTCGTTCCGCCGTCCCGACCACGCGGAGCCGATCAGGCGTAGCGTAGGGACGCGACCGAAGGTCAAGAGGGCGGAACAGGAAAAATGCGATTCGCGGAGATTCGCGATTATTCGCGGTGGATTTCTCATACTTCCACGCCTTACCGTACACGAAATCGACATACCATAAGACACTTGTTTTTCCCGAGCAGAATCACAACACCGCGTAAATCCAATTGGAATACTTAGATATTCAGTAGGATTCAGCAAAAATATTGCATTATTCCAAAGATCCACCAAAACCTGTGATAACGTCATCTCCTGCTAAATTGGTAACAGGTTTCCCCATAGACTTACTGATGATATTGATTAATGACTTTGCACGATGAAGGAAATACGCGTCAAAATTATCTGCTCGCAAACAATCAACATCAACCAGATGTGTAGAGACAGAGGCATCCAATTTTTCTTCTGTGACGTGATCAGCTGATTCAATGTGTTTCAAATATTTACTCGGGGCACTCCCACCAATTATTCTATTTGTCCGCGCAGATAATGGTGTTTTGTTAACAATCGAATTCCATTTCTTTTTTGGGATCGAGTTTGATTCGCAATATTCTTGTGGAAAAATATGGTGAATATCAACATTATCATCTATGAACACCGTAAAATCCATTGGACTGCCACTGATAAAATCCAGACATCCCGTTTTGAGTATCAATGCCATTACTCCTTTATAGGCAGCACTCAACCGGGTTTGAAGGGACAATAAGCGTGTTGGTTGGAAATATGCTCTTTGTACAGTATCGGGTTCCGGGCCATTGCGAATCCACTCAATAATCCCAATCACATCATTCGCATATCGGGTTTCATTTGCTCCCCCATACATCTCTCCCATAACCCCGCACCAGTACCAACGTGATATTTTCTCTTTAATAGGACCGTCCTTGGACCGATCACCAAGTATGGCGAATACCACAGACAGAGGAATCAATTGACTACTATATGGCAGATCTCTTGATGAAAATATCCGTTCTTCTTTAAGAAAACTTGCCGCACGGAGGAAACCGTTCGTTAACTGCTCAGAATATGTTTTGTAATCATCAAGGGTCAAATTCAAAACATCCTTCTTTTTACAACTCACCGCCTCGCCGTTTTTATCTTTGTTATAATAACGGGAGAGTAACGTCATTGCAATAAGAAAATCCGTGGATGAGACTACCGACAAAACTGAAGAGTTTTTAGTATTTGCTGATAATGCGGATTTAGTAACGAGAACTTCACGTCGGGCATCCCAATCTTTGCGTAACTCGAAATTATCAGCTGCAAACGTCGCTGTCATTAATTCAAATATCGTGAGAGATACTCCCCCGGTATTTACATTTTCAAATACCTGACATACAGCTTCTTTTGGCGTCTCACTTCCAAGAGTTATAACCGGCACTTTATAGATTTGGATGGGCATGAGGATATCAGCGATAAATTTTGCATAGCGATCCAAAATATTCGGATCATACTTATGATATTTTTGATATGCATTTTGCCATTTAGTACATTCTATAGAATTATAGACAATGTTTAGTGGAAACAGATGGCATTCAAACTCCTTTTCCTGCGTGCTGATATCAAGTATGATATCACGTCCAAAATTAGTGAGAAGCATCTTATTTTCAGGTATGGATACTATGGCTTCCTGACGATCAGTCGTGCTGCTCAAACATTTTTCAATGTCAAGATAGTAAAAACGCTTGATTAAATTCCCCTTATCTGTTTTGGTATCCACAGGGCCTTTGGAAAACATTGAACTGAAAATTGAAGTGAGACGTTGCTGCCCATCTAATACAAGAGCTTCAGGAGTATTACTTCCCGATGCTCCGGTTAAAGGACGATATTTAAAACGAATAGACTCGCCGTTGTACTTCAAAAACATTAATGCCCCAACTGGGTATTGATTTGAGATACTGGCTATGAGAGCTGTAATATGCTTATCATCCCAAACCCAGCCCCTCTGGAAATCAGGTAGCTGAATTCTTCCATCCGCTATCTTCTGTAATAAGTCTGAAACACTGGTATCATTTGATTGAAACATACTTGTCATTTTATAAACCTAAGAAATCTGTTACATTTTCTGTGAAAACATTCGATGATTCCCTTATGTAAGACATACTCATTCCGCCCACAAATACTATTCGTCTAAATCCGCTCTCGTTTCGAACCGACCCAAAAAAAAGAATAGACCTGATTTCTCCGGAAAAAATCAGATACCTTTTGTATGCAGATACTACGAATACAGGACAGGCGTTGCCCGCAACACATATCCTTATTACCCTCACCTCTCCATAGAATCTCAGAACATCATCATCATGTCCCGGAAAATCCTCCCCCTGGCCCTCCTCCTCACCGCTCTCCTCATTTTCCCCGCCGCGGCCGAGCTGCCGTCCTCCTACGATATGCGGGACAAAAACCTCACCCCCCTCATCACCGACCAGGGATACTTCGGTCTCTGCTGGACCTTCGCCTCGATAAGCTCACTTGAATCCGGCATGATTCAACAGGATCCGGAAGAATACACCGGGATCGACCTCTCCCCTTTCCAGATCATCTACTTCACGTACAACCGGGATGAACTGATCGACCCGGCATCCCCCTATCCCGGACTCGAAGGGATAGACGGCGACTACACGAACGTTGATGAAACAAATCCCCAGGACAACATCTACGGGCTTACTCTCGGGGGTTACACCGACCAGGTGGTTTACAGCCTTGCCGCCGGATTCGGTGCAGTAAATGAATCCGCAGCCCCCTTCGATTCCTACGGGAACAATACCGCCCCGTCCCTGGACACAGCAATATCCATGGATGAGATCGTGCTGGATTCTGCAGTCTCCATTCCCTCTTCTGAAGAGGAAGACATAAAGACCATGATACTCGAAAATGGAGCGCCCGCGATATCATTCTTCATTACCGGGGATGAACCGTATCTGGAAGAGCTGGAAAACGGGGAGTGGGTATATTCCCTTGGAGATACGGACAGAGAAAGCCTTGAGTCTGGCGGCGGGCATATCGTGATCATAATCGGATGGGATGATGCGTTCTCAAAAGAGCAGTTCAATGTGATGCCGGACCATGACGGGGCATGGCTGATCCAGAATTCGTGGGGAAGCAATCTGTCGAATGACACCTACATTTGGATGCCGTATGATGAAGTGACCAATCCGGTCACGTTTTTCATCGGGACAGAGCCCTGGTTCGATCATAATTATCAGTATGACGGCGGGACTTTGCCGGCGGATAAGCCCGTGAACCAGACCTCGGCGACGGTCGGAAATGTTTTCACGGCAGGCGGGGACGAACGGATCATGGCAGTTTCGCTTGACACGGACCAGTCCGTGAACTACACGGTTTCTCTGTACACCGATCCTGTGCCCGGAAACCCGGACTCGGGTCTGCTGCTTTCTGAGCAGGAGGGAACGATCGAATTCCCTGGATACTATACGATCCGGCTGGATGAACCCGTCCCGATCGAGAAGGGACAGAACTTTTCGGTCGTGTATGATTTCGAAGAAGATGGACCTCTGAACATCTCTATTGATACGTCAACGGTCGCCGATGAGGATATCTCGACAACGACGTTTGCCCGTGCCGGACAGAGTTATCTTCGAACAGAAACGGGAGAGTGGGAGGATCTGAGTGCGGACGGCGAGACGAATCTCCGGATCAAGGCGTTCACGACGGACATGGTGTTTTCGATCGCGGTCGATCCGGTATCGGCTTCGATAGAGGAGCGGGGTGTTTCCATTTCTGGAACGACGAACTTTGCCCCGGGAAGAGAGATCACGGTGACGCTTGTGTGCCCGAACGGAGAAAATCTGACACAACAGGCGGTCGTGACCAAAGGAGTTACAGAGAATACCTGGGAGGCGAGGTTCTCTCCGGTGAAGCTGATCGAGGATGATTACTTCGTCACGGCAGTGCGAAACGGAGTCGGTGCGGAGAACGGGTTTGTGCCGGGCGGATTTGCGGATCTCCTGGTTCTCCGGGCAGAACCAACGATCGTGCCGGTGAAGAGCGTGGTTTAGATTGAAGAAGCTCACTTCCATTCTTAAATAGGACTTACGCGTGTTGGTGTGAATTCAATTCGGGAGGGAAGTAACCGGGTTTGGACACATGAGAAAAAATCAACCGCGAATCTTCACAGAATCGGATTTGCTTATTCCTCATCGGGAGTGGGTTGGTTTTTTCTCATGCTTCCGCACCCTATGGTCTCCTTCCTTCTCAGAGCTTACCGGTCTTCCCGTCCTTCCGCCCTGATATGTCAGGTGAAAAAATCAGACCCCTTTCCTATGCAGATAGTATGAGTAAATGATCGGTGCTGCGATCATCGCGATGATCACCCCGAAGAAGACGGCAACCCAGAGGTAAGAAAGATAGAAATACACGAGAAATGCATTCACGATCATCACAAACCCGCCGATCATCCAGAGATACCCGGCGAACCGGTGGGTCCGTCTCCAGTTCTCTTCACTTTCAAGCGTCCATTTGATCCTGACACCGACGACCGGATTCAGTTTTGTCTTCGGCGAGTAGTTCCCAATAATAATGAACACAATGCCCACCAGAACCGGGGCGATGCTCTGGATCGGAATATCCGCACCAAGAGCCTTAAACAAAATGACCGGAACGATCACGATCGAAATTATCGCACATAACCATCTGCAAAACTTCACCAGCATACTCTGGTTCTCACCGCCGTATTTTCTGGTCGAAACATTACACAGAATGTTTAAGAGACAGAGAAAAACCGGGAGACCAACCACGACGAGAACTTTCGGCCCCCAGCTATCAGGATCGCCGGCGAAGTTGAAATGGACCGGAATCAGAGCAGGCAGACGATCATACAGCAATACGCCCAGCACGATCGGCAGAAGACATATCACCGATGTGATTATCAGGGTTTTATCAATTTTCATTTTGTACCTCTTTGAACTGGGAAATCCAACACATAAGCTCCTCGAACACCGAGAGATTCAGCTCATAATACACGAAGTTCTTGTATTTTGTTTCAGTCACAAGATCCGCTTTTTTGAGCTGGGACAGATGATACGAAATCGTAGCCCCGGTCATGTCGAAGTGCCCGGCAATATCTCCGGCAGACATCTTCCCCTCTTTCAGTAACGTGAGAATCTCACGCCTGACCGGATCGGATAATGCCTTGAATGTCTCGGGAAATCCCATAATATTACCATACTCTTTTGTCCGTGAAACTATTTAGATGTTTTTCTAAATTGATTGTTTTCTAAATAGATCCGGTAGTCAGGAAAGACTTACGTTCTTTCATACAGATAATCTATCTACGGAGAAATCATGGGTGAACTTGCATCGCTGCCAAACATCGGCAAAGACACCGAAGAAAAACTGAACAAAGTCGGGATCACCACAGCCG
>CAYSRP010000088.1:0-5460 GCA_964433475.1 uncultured Methanomicrobiales archaeon | reverse complement strand
GCAGAGCAGATGTTCCACCACCACTATGGCGGCATCGAAGGTGTACGTCAGATCGCATGGTCTTCACCGGATATCGGCTGTAACATTATGGCCATGACTCTTGGTGCTGACTTAATTATGTTCGGTCCAATCGAGAACATGGAAGGTATGACAACAGCAGCTGCATTCTCTGACATCGTTCTTGCAGAAGCCTTTAAAGACTTTGGTGGAACCCCTGACGAAGAGGGTCCGATCTCCAAACTCGTATCGTAAGAATAGGAAAGGGAGATCTCTCCCTTCATTTGTTTTTTTAATTTATTTTTCCGGTCAGGCTCTTTTCGCATCAGAAGAAATACATAGACTGACAGCGAAACACTGGTAATTATGCGGGTCAGTGAGGGGAACCTAACACAGCAGTATTTTTGCGACTATCTTTCATTACTTATAGGTGATGAGTCTGTGAAAGAAAATATCCATGAGGAAATTGTTTTTACTAATTTGTTTCTTCATCGGATGAGCGTGGACGGAGGTTTCCATGCACGTGTACTTTTCGCGATCCTTGGGCACGAGTCCGATAAATCTCTTCTTCTAGATCTTCTCAAAGAGTTATCAGGTGAGGAAAATACTCCTCTCTCCATTAACGAATGGCTGAAAAATGAATATGAAACTGCCGTGAATGCCGCTGATCAAAACAGAAAAGTTGCACTATCCGCCCTTATCCGGTCATACATTTCTGGAACAAATCTTTCTGCAGAAATTGTCTCGGCCTTAGGTACTCAGTATCCTGAAAGCTGGTGGCAGCTCAAAAGTCACCGGCTCACGGTGGATGAGATTCAGAATCCCGATATGTACTTTGGTTTCGGTCGGCGTCCGTTTTGGCATGCCTTCCCGCTTGATGAGTATGCGGCTGTTCTTGGTGATGCTACGAATCTCTCCCCGCAGGTCATCTATGATGCCGTTGTCTGCATTGCCGGCGCCTGGTTCTCTACACTCACCAGAGAAGAAATGATTATCTGGCTCAATATGCCCCGAACGACACAGGAAGAATGGTCAAAGTATGTTGCTCCACTTCTTCTTCTTTCGAATCCTGATCCTGCTCTATCGACTGCAAACTGGTTATATGCATCAGGAAATTATGACGCTGCTCTTGATTTGTATGCTAATATTACGCTTGCTTACCCGAAAACATCCGCAGAAAAGTCCGCATTTGAGCTTATGGGCTCTATTCTACATGAGATCGGCGACTTTGATTATGCATTCGAATCGTACAAAAGTGCGTATCTTATTGCCAGAAATGAAGGACCTTTTGAAACAGCAGTCGGTCTGAAAAATCTCTGTGAAGTTGGTGAAGATCTTGGAGAGAATATGCGGGACTATTACATTCGGATCACCTCTATTGCTGAAGAACTTCCCGCTGCAGAGCGTGCCAGACTATATTTTGACCTTGCCTCTTCTGCCCGGAAAAAACATGACTACCAGAATGAGTATGCCTATCTTGAACGCCTCATTGGAGAAGAAGATGTGGATGAGATCCTCTTTACTAATGCCATGTCCAGGATTTCCGAGATGAATGAGTCTCTTGATTCCGAGGGAAAACCGGATGTAGCTATTCTTCAAGCAAAAGATAGGGAGGAAAAGGCTGAAATGTTTGCTGCAAGAGGCGATGCTGCCTATTTCGGATTCGATCCGGTATGTGCCCTCTTCTGGTATAACCGGTCCGATGGTGTTAGCGGCAAAAATTCTTCAGGTAAAAAATTCCGTGCAGCAGTTGCCGCCGGATTAACTACTGAAGCAAACGAGTTTGCTTCAACTCCTGCAGAAAAAGCCGTTGTCCTGGCATTAGAAGGGACAAACCCGCACCTTGTTGCCAATGAACTTAATGGGGCAGTTACCGATGTTTGGAAAGCAGGTGCAGAGCTCTCCTCTATTATTGATCCTGTCTTGCTGCTGCTTTCAGAGGAAGACCGGATTCTTGTCTGCGAATCACTCACTAATCGTTCGACCCGTGACGATGAGAAATCACTCGTGTGTTCCGGGATTGCTCAGAGTTACCTGTCGCTTGGCATGCCCGATGAGGCCCGGCAGATGTTTCGTACCGCTCTCCGTGCTAATCCTTCCAACATTGTTCGTGCAAAAATCTTCTCTGAACTAGGATGGATGGAATATGAAACAGGTAATTATTCTGCTTCTGTGGAAGCAAATTTGTCAGCACTGAAGATAAATGAACGGTTTCCGGCGGCATGGGTCGGGCTTGCAAAATCCTGTATTTGCCTGTCGAAATATGATGAGGCACTCGCTGCACTTGATAAAGCTGTATATCAAAATCCGGAAAATGCTGCCTATCAGAAAATGCGTGACGCTGTTTTCGTAATCACTGAACATCCCATGAACGAACTGGCAGATAGGTATTTCGCTCTCGCGGATCCTGCTAATCTTTCGATGGCAGCAGCCCTTTACTCGGAAAAATCACCGGCAGGCTATGCAAAAGATGCATGGGATGCAGCGTCAGTTGAAGACGTTTTGAAATACAGGATATAAAAAAAATAGTTTTTATTATGCTTCACGAACAGTGAATAATTTTTCATCAGGCGTATTCAGCATAATATGCAGGAATTCATCCTGAATTGCATCACAGCGGGCAATATCCTCTGGGGTTGCCGTTTTTGCTGCAATTTTTTCTTTGAGTGTATGCAGTTCTTTACTGGTGAGTTTAGTGCCTGGAACCTCGTCGATGAATAGTTTACTTCCATCTGGTTTTTCCAGAACAAATTTCACTGTGTTTGTATCATCTACTAAGAGCCGTTCGGGATGTTTTTTCAAGTCAAATGTTTGTTTGAGAGCATCAAGAGGGCAACGTGTTGTATGGGATACAACGGAAATATTTGTCTCACTACCTGACCATTTTGCTGCAACAACAGCAATCTTGTAACCAAGGGCGATTCCAGGACATGTGTGTCCATGTGCCTTGGCAATTGTTTCAAAATCCGGAATGTCTGTCATGATAAAAAAAATTTTAAAGATATTTATGACCACGAAGCCAGTCTACCTGAGGGGCGGTATAACGATAAATGATATCACATTTATCGTCCTGGAAATCCCACGGAACGACGATAAGTATATCGCCTTCACGGATCCAAACCCGTTTCTTGATTTTACCTTTTATTCGTCCAAGACGTGTAACACCATCCGAGCAACGGACTCTGATGTGATTTGATCCAAGCATCAGTTCTGCCTGTGCAAACTGTTCTCTATTTCGTTTGTTCGGTAGTTTCACTCGAATAATACTACCGTCATCAGAGACGGTTTGATTAGCGTTTTCTATTCTTCCCAAGTAATACCTTCCCCTATAGTTCTTAATTATAGGGTTTGAAACTTGATAAACACTCCGGACTTGGACTATCTCCAGCCGAGAGAGGAAAAACGGTGACGGGTTTTATTTTCTGACCCTCGTGCGAACTACAATAGATGTGTCATTTAGTGGGGAGATGGGTATTTTTTATGGCTTCATAGTATCCCAATTTCTAAAACCTGCACCATTGTTTCGCCTCTTCATCCGACATACAATCAAGGGCAAGTAAAACCTCTCTTGCGAATTCTAAGTTTGCGGTTCCGTTAGTAGTTACGAAGTTTCCGCTTCGTACTGCCTGTTGATTTTTATAATTACATGACCCGGTAGATCTTTTTTCCCGCATAGCTTTGTAGCTCTCTCTATCAGGTTTTCAGGCTGTCCAAAAGCTTAATGTGTATATACGTTATACACATTAGAACAGGTACAAACAGGTGAAGATCCTTATCAGTAACGCTAGTGAAAAGCCGATTTATGAACAGATAACAACGCAGATCAAAGCTATGATCATCAGCGGAGAGCTTATGCCTGACTCTCCTCTGCCGAGCATGCGTCTTCTTGCAAAAGAGCTGCGGATCAGCGTAATCACCACGAAACGGGCGTATACCGATCTGGAACGGGACGGTTTTATTGAAACTGTCCCCGGAAAAGGAAGTTTCGTCGCCAAAAAAAATACCGAACTTATCCGGGAACAACAGCTGCGCCTTGCTGAAGAACATCTGCAAAAGGCCGTCGATGCGGCGAAAAGTTTTGGTATCGGCAAACAGGAACTTACGGAAATGCTTGAGATCATCTATGAAGGAGAATAACAATGTCCGACGCAATTTGTGTACATGAATTATGTAAAGAATATCCCGACTTCTCCCTGCAGAACGTTTCATTTTGTCTTCCGAAAGGAAGTATTATGGGTTTTATCGGGGAAAACGGTGCAGGAAAAACTACTACGATAAAAACCATGCTTGGGATCGCCCAAAAAACCAGCGGTTCAGTGAAACTGTTCGGGCTGGATTTTGCGGATCACGAAAAGGAAATCAAAAACCGGATCGGTGTCGTCTTCGATGAATGCAGTTTTCACGACACGCTCACCGCGCTCGACGTGGCGAAAATCCTTGGAAGAATCTATGCAGACTGGGACGACCCACTCTATCTAAAATATCTCAAACAGTTCGATCTTCCGGAAAAGAAAAAGATCAAAGAGTACTCCCGGGGAATGAAAATGAAGCTTGGGATCGCAGCGGCTCTTTCCCATCACCCTGACCTGTTGATCCTTGATGAACCGACCAGCGGACTCGACCCGGTCATCCGTGAAGAGATCCTGGATATCTTTCTTGAGTTCATACAGGACGAAGAGCATTCGATCCTCCTCTCCTCGCACATAACGAGCGATCTCGATAAAATCGCCGATTACCTTACCTTCATCCATGAGGGAAAGATCGTTCTTTCCAAGTCCAAAGATGGGATTCTGGACGATATGGGCATTCTCAAATGCAGTCTCGAGGAGTTCGATGCTCTTGATAAAACATCTTTCCTGACCTACCGGACGAATCAGTTCGGCTGTGAGGTCTTGATCAAAGACAAGATGAGATTCATCGCCCGGCACCCGGAGATGATCGTCGATCCGGTTTCGACCGAATCGATCATGGTGTTTTATGCACGGGGGAAAACTGTATGAAACAATCTTCATGGTTATCAGGACTTATGCTGAAGGATCTGCTGAACCTTCGCCCAATGACCAAAACTCTGGTCGTGATGTTTCTCATCTTTGGAATCGTTTTCATTCCGATGGGAAACGTCATGACCGTTTACTTCCTTCTGATGATCTTTGCCGCTCTCCTCCCCATGACCTCCCTCACGATGGATGATATGGCGAAGTGGGACAGATACGCCTTAACACTGCCGGTCACGAGAAAGGATATCGTTACATCCAAGTATCTGATGACGATCATATTCTTCTGCGCCGCGCTCGTGATTTCGGGAATCATCGCCGGTGTTTTGTATTATCTGACGCCGGAAGCCGCAACCCCGTTATGGTTCATTGTTCTCGTGGGAGCCCTCGGCTTATTCTATGGCTCGCTTCTGTTTCCGCTTCTCTACAAATTTGGTTCGGAAAAAGCCAGATATATGATGTTTGTTCT
>CAYSRP010000087.1:0-5511 GCA_964433475.1 uncultured Methanomicrobiales archaeon | reverse complement strand
GAGACCCCCGTGATCACCGTCAGGGTCCCGATAGGGATAGCTGCATTGATATTTTTCAGATTATTTTCCGTACACCCGTTGATCCGGATGAACCTCTTCGCCGGCCGCCTCGTCTGCGGGACGGGGATAGAAAACTCGCCCGAAAGATACTTACCCGTGATCGATTCAGGAAATTTCTCAATATCCTTTGGAGTACCTTTTGCAACGATCCGGCCGCCGTGGATCCCGGCTCCGGGTCCGATATCGACAACATAATCGGCTGCGCGGATCGTTTCCTCATCATGTTCAACGATGATGAGCGTGTTCCCGAGATCTCTCAGTTTCTGCAGAGACTGGATAAGTTTCTGATTATCTCTCTGATGAAGACCGATCGACGGTTCATCAAGAACATATAACACACCCACCAGATTCGAACCGATCTGGGTCGCAAGACGGATACGCTGGGCCTCTCCTCCTGAAAGACTCCCCGCACTCCGGGAAAGTGTGAGATAGCCGAGACCCACATCCTGCAGAAATTTCAGTCGGGATTTTATTTCCCGGAAAATCAGCTTCCCGATCTCCTCCTCCTTCTGGGTAAACGTCTGCGTGTCGAAAAAGGAGAGGGCATCATCGATCGACATATCAGTGATCTCATCGATAGACTTGCCGTTTATTTTTACAGCAAGCACCTCCTCTTTCAGCCGTTTTCCGCGGCAGGTAGGGCACGGTAAGATCCGCATGAACTTCTCGAGCTCCTCTTTGCGGTACTCCGACTTTGTCTCTCTATACAGACGCTCAGTCTGGGGAAGCAGACCTTCCCAGGTCCCATGATATGCCCACTCGGCATTTTTGGACGTGTGAACGAACTTCATGTCCTCATTCACCCCGTACATGAGACCGTCATACTGCTCTTTCGTGAACTCAGATACCGGCGTCATAAAAGAGAAACCGAGATGCTTCGCGACCGAAGCAAGATACTCCACTCTGAACCCGTCGAGGAAATTTTTGTAGATCGAAACGGCCCCGTCGGCGAGCGAGAGAGATTTATCCGGGATGATCAGGTCAGGGTCGAAGATCATCTGGAACCCGAGTCCGTTGCATGTCGGACATGCCCCGAACGGGCTGTTGAACGAAAACATTCTCGGCTGGAGTTCCTCAATGGAAAAACCGCAGACCGGACATGCCATTCGTGCAGAATAGATGGTCTCTTTATCTCCGGATACTGCGTAGACGAGTCCTGCTTCCGCACGGGTGAGAGCCGATTCGATCGCCTCGGTGAGCCGGCTTTTATCACTGGTTTCGACACGGTCGACAACGATGTCGATGTTATGCATCACATATCTGGCAAGTTTGATCTCATCATCGGTACGGTGGATCTCACCGTCGACCCGGACTCTCGTGAATCCGTCTGCATGAAGATCACGGAACAACTGTTCATAAGTCCCTTTCTTCTTACGAACGATAGGCGCAAGAATAGTGACCATTTCGTCCGGAAACTCCGAGGATATTGCCTCGGATATCTGACCGGGCGTCCGTGATTCGATTTTTATGTGGTGAATCGGGCAATACGGAATACCTATCCTTGCATAGAGCAGACGAAGATAATCATATATTTCAGTGACGGTGCCCACAGTCGAACGGGGATTTTTCGAGGTGGTTTTTTGTTCTATCGATATTGCGGGGGAGAGACCTTCGATGGAGTCGACATCGGGTTTGTTCATCACTCCGAGAAACTGTCTTGCGTAAGCTGAGAGAGATTCCACGTATCTGCGCTGTCCCTCTGCATAGATCGTATCAAAAGCGAGAGTGGATTTTCCCGATCCGGAAACACCGGTGAAGACGACCATCTTGTCTCTCGGGAGTTCTATGGTAATATTTTGAAGGTTGTGCTGCCTTGCACCCTTCACGACCAGATTTTTCATGCGGGTTAATATTAGTTATCTGGGGATATCATGCTTTAGAATCAGAATCACTGGACCTTGGATCGGGCTTCATCAGGACCGGCTCCGCAAGGCCGATAGAGGCGACTTCCATGAGTTCTTCGAAATCCATCGTCGTCTCCACGCACCCGTCTTTTTGCGTCACGACGCCTAATGTCGTCATAGAGATCTTTCGTCCCATCTCCAGACCCTCTTTCACTTCCATCATACAGCCGACGCCGATCATCCCTTTTGGCTTGTATTTTTTTACCATCCTTTTGATAAAGGTCGAACCTGGTATGATAAATGTCTTGTATCCTGCCTCATTCAAAGCAGGAACGACACGGCCAAGCGTACACCTCCCGCAGGAAACACATTTCAATCCATCCGGAGTAAGGCGTGCCGGGCAGTCGATCGCCCGGAGACACTGAGGGAAAAATACGACCCGTTCGTTCACAGGGAGCTTGGCAAAATTTGCGAGGTTCATCTGATTGTCGATCCTGATCAAAAACTCCATCAGCTGACTTCCGTCAACACCAAGAATAAGGCAGACCGTTCTGACCGTGCCTTCCATGATGGTAAAGAACGGACGAAGAAGTTTGGGGAAATACATACGTTTCCTGCGAATGGAGAGAACGATAAGTATACCCATCAAAATCGAAAAAATCAGCCATAATGCTATGAACAGGAGGAAAAGTTCTCCGACAATAAGTGCCAGATTGTTCCAGACAGGACTGTCGAAAAATGCGAGGGAGAGCGTTGCCGCCATTTATTTCATCATATCCTTGAAATCATACGGAGGATACAGAACACCCTTTTCTGTAATAATGGCTGTGATGAGGGATAGAGGCGTCGCGTCGAATGCATAATTGATGACCGGAACATTTTCAGGGACGGTCGTTTTCCCAAACATGTTGGCGACCTCCCCGCGGCTCCGCTGTTCGATGACGATGTCGGACTCAGAAGCTTCTGTGTCGAAGGTCGAGATAGGGGCGGCAACATAAAAGGGGATGTTGTGATATTTTGCACAGACTGCGTGCATGTAGGTCCCGATTTTGTTGAAGACGGCGTCTTTCGTGATCCGGTCGGCGCCGACGATCACGGCGTCGATCTTTCCCTGACGCATCAGGAATGCGGCTTCCGAGTCGACGATGGTCGTTACGGGAATATCGTCACGGGAAAGTTCCCAGGCGGTGAGCCGGGATCCCTGCAGGAGAGGGCGGGTCTCACAGGAGATGACCGAGATCTTCTTGCCCATCTTTTTGGCTGAGCGAATGACCCCGAGCGCCGTGCCCCACGATGAGCAGGCGAGAGCTCCGGCATTACAATGGGTGAGCACGGTCCCGATCTGGGGAAGGAGCCGGGCACCGTTATGACCAAGGAACATGCAGGATTTCGTATCGTTCTCGGCAATGCTTTTTGCCGCAAAGAGAGACATGACCCGTGCCATATCAGGCGGAAGGTTCTCCATACTGCGGAGGACTTTGTCCACGCCCCATGCAAGATTCACGGCGGTCGGGCGTGTGCTCTTTAAGAGAGCTGCATCTGCCGCAATGGTTTCTGCGAACTCGATATCCGATAAGCTGGATACTGCCGAGAGAGCGACGCCGAATGCGCCGGCAACGCCGAGCGCAGGGGCTCCGCGGACTTCGAGCTTTTTTATCGCATCGGCGAGCCGCTCAACGGTCGTGATCTCGATGACCTTATACTCGGTCGGCAGCAACGTCTGATCAATGATCATTATCGAGTTGTTATCGTCGTTCCACCAGATGGTCTTGTCTTCTCCGGTCATTGCTCACTCCTGATAACATCAAGAGTTGCCTTCATCGCGGCTGCTCCGGCAGACATCACACAGTCCGGGATATCCTTCGGTGCAAGGGTGGTCCCGGCGATGTAAATGCCGGGTCTCATTGTTCCCGCCGGATCGAGTTTCATATCAGCCGGATTCAGAAATTTATTTTCGTCCAGCTTAAGTCCAAGTGATTCGGCAAGTCTGACGGTATCGGGTTCGGGTTCCATGCCGACCGAGAGGATGACAAGATCTGCATCCAGATTTATGAACTCGCGGGTCTCGGTGTTTTCCACAGGCAAAACGAGTCTGCCGTTTCCATCCTGGACCTCGCCGGGCAGACCTTTGATGATTTTCACGCCGAGGTTTTTTGCCCTCTCGTAGTATTCTTCATACCCTTTACCATAGGCACGAATATCCGAGTAGAGGATCGTGACTTCACACTCGGGGTGGTGTTCTTTTATGAGCATGGCATTTTTGAGGGCGAACATGCAGCAGACGCAGGAACAGAGATTTCTGTTGATGGAAATGTCACGCGAGCCTACACATTG
This sequence comes from uncultured Methanomicrobiales archaeon, assembly GCA_964433475.1. Classification (GTDB taxonomy): domain Archaea; phylum Halobacteriota; class Methanomicrobia; order Methanomicrobiales; family Methanocorpusculaceae; genus Methanocorpusculum. Next base: position 1,273 of record CAYSRP010000087.1, on the reverse strand, counting down.
AATGAAGACGATGCTCTTTGGGGTCTCACCGTTTGAGAGCCGGCGAAGGTTTCCACTCGAAGGACCTCCCGCATTGATCATCCGCTCAAATTCAAGCGAGGTGATGACATCAGCATAGCGAAGATAGCCAAACTGGGATTTTTTCTGAGCGTCGAAGAGCGAGTAGCCGGTGGCAATAACGACGGAGGTCGCTTTCAGTTCCAGGGTCTGAACTCTGTCTTCTGTCACTTTTAAGACGGCATCTTTTCCGCAGACATCATAACAGAGCCCGCATTCAATACAGTGCAGGTTGTCTTTAACGACTAAATTCGGAATGACCTGAGCATGGGGTTTGTAGATGGCTTTTCTGACCCCGAGACCTGCATCGAATTTATTGTAGACTTCGACCGGACAGATGGTAACACAGTCCCCGCAGCCGGTGCATTCCTTTTCGTTAATATACCGGGGATATTTTGTAACGGTAACGGTGAAGTTCCCGACCTCGCCTTCGATTTTTTCGACTTCGGCGAGGGTCATGATGGTAACATAGGGGTGGCGGGAGATCTCCGCCATTTTCGGCGAAAGGATGCACATCGAGCAGTCGTTTGTCGGGAAGGTTTTGTCGAGCATTGCCATGTGACCGCCGATCGAAGGCTCACGCTCGATCAGCGTTACGGGGATATGGTGGTTGGCGATATCCATCGCGGCCTGGATCCCGGCGACTCCTCCTCCTATGACAACGACATTACTCATCCAGGTACCTCTTCCCGATCCCGACATAGATGCTGGCATTTTTCAGATTGCCGGCATGTTCTTCGGGAGTGAGTTCACGAACGACTTTGCCCGGGACACCCATGACAAGGGAGTTCGGCGGGATTTCTTTCCGCTCGGAAACCAATGCACCGGCTGCAATGAGCGAGCCTTTGCCGATCTTTGCGTTGTTTAAGACGATGGCTCCCATACCGATGAGGCAGTCATCTTCTATTGTTGCCCCATGGATGATCGCCCCATGACCTATTGAGACATTTTTGCCGATGGTGACCGGTTTTCCCGCACTTTCGTGGATAACGGCGTTGTCCTGGACGTTTGAACCGTTGCCAATGGTGATTTTGTCAACATCCGCACGCAGGACCACGCCGAAGAGAATGGTGACGTTGTCGCCGAGGGTCACGTCGCCGATAACTGTAGCATTAGGTGCGATGTATGTTTCTTTTCCGATTGAACCGCCGAAGTCCATAGTGGTTATATAGTTGCATGCCGGAAGTTATGAGTATTGTGGATAGGGACTGGTTTG
>CAYSRP010000086.1:0-5545 GCA_964433475.1 uncultured Methanomicrobiales archaeon | reverse complement strand
CCTTCTCTCATGGATTCCCGATTAGAGTTAATCATGGCTCATCTACGGGACAGTAAATATGGTTTTTCAATATCTGAACTATCCCGCAGAACCGGATTAAACAGAAATACCATAACCAAATATCTGAATGTGCTCGTGACTCTAGGTCAGGCTGAAATACATACTGTCGGTCCGTCCAAGGTTTTTCAGTTATCCCAGCGCCTCCCCATCACCAAAGCGTATCTATCTTCTTTACCCGAACCATCGTTTATAATCGGCGAAGATGGCAGGATCCTCCGGGTCAACGAGTTGTTCTGCAGATGTTTTCGTGTTGAAATGGAGGTAATCCTGGGAAAAAAGCAGGAAGATCTTGGCATTCCGCTTCTGGTTTCCATTACAAACACTCCAGAATATAAAAATGCACTTTCAGGCAATATGATGAAGACGAACTCCTGGGTATATCTTCGTGAGAATCTCAAAGATCACCGTTTATGGATTGCGCCTGTTGTGTTTTATGACGGGACACCTGCGGTCCTTATTTTGATTGAGACAGAAGGTCTGTTTTTTTGAAATTCGACTCAATACCTTTTTTTCTCATTCACCACTCAAGATATCAGCTTGTTATTTAAAAAAATAAGATAGCATGATCCAAATAAAACAAAGAAATAGTATAAAAAAAGAAAGTGACTGACTGGCTCCGCATTTAAATAAATATATGCCGTTTTTTATGTGCTTTCTTTTTCTGCTTCACCCTGGATCTTTGCGATCTCATCATCTGTGATAACGCCAAGCGTTTTTAATATTTCCGGCTTGATCCTGACGATATATTTTGCAACAAGGGCACAGATGATACCATCAATAATTGCGAGCGGGATCTGAACAAGTGCATACCCTGCCAAGAATGTGATAAACAATGATAAACATGACGACATAAACAATGCAGCACTGCCCATGTCAGAATACGCTAATGCATACTGCAGTGAAGCAACGATGCAGGTAATCAGATTTGCCACGATTGAAGCGAAGAAAATTGCAATAACGAGACCTGCTTTCCCTGTTTTTCTCAGACCTTTATAGACGAACCATCCAACAAACGGCCCTGCGATTCCCAGAGAAAACACCGTTGCTCCCATAGTCGTAAGTCCGCCGTGTGCAAGCAAAACTGCATCGAAGAACACAACGATCAGTCCAAGAACTGAGGTAATACCCGGTCCGAAAAATGCTATCGAAAGCCCGGTTCCCGTAATATGAGAACAACCACTGGCTGTCTCGATGTGCAGTGCAGAGATCACAAAAATAAATGCACCGCATACGGCCAGCAAGGGGAGAACATGATGGTTTTCCTTAATCATTCTGGTCATTTTCCAGATACCATAGATGATAAACGGAGCCGAAAGAGCGGCCCAGAATATACACCAGCCAATGGGTAAAGACCCTTCCGCAAAATGCATAACAATAATTGATCTGGTAAATATTAAGGATAGGTATCTCTCTTGTTTTATTCTCCCGCAGGACCATGATATTGCCGGGTATCACCAAAAAGCGCGGTGAAAAAAACAGAGTAATTTATACCTAAATCATCTGATGAAAAAATAGTGTGCCAAAATAAAAATATATATATACTTTGGCGCATATGAGTAATATTGTTATGTTATCAGAAAACAAAAAAATAGCCATCGCACAGGATGGCAGTCTGGTCTCGCAGCATTTCGGGCACTGTATGAGTTATGCGCTCTTCACTTTGGAAAACGGCAAACTCACACGGCTCCCCGATCTGGAAAGCCCAGGGCACGAACCAGGTAAACTCCCCCGCCTTCTTGCAGATCAAAAGGTCGATGTCATACTGGCTGGAGGCATGGGTCCCCGTGCAGTTGATATGTTCGAATCGTTCGGTATCGATGTGATCCTTGGTGTTTCAGGAGACCTTGGAACAGCTGCCGAAGCCTATGCAAAAGGAACACTTACCGGTGGAATGAGTTCATGTTCGCATGATGATCATGAATGCGGCGGCGAAGAGCATCACGAGTATGAGCCCAAGGCACATATCGTCTGCATTAGTTCGACTGGCGATAATATGGATGCAATGGCGGACATGCGGTTCGGTCGTGCTCCGTATTTTGCAGTGGTTGATATCTCCGGCAAAACTGCTTCCGTATTCCAGAACCCCTTTACGAATGCTGAAAGCGGAGTGGGTCCGAAAGTGGTCCAGTTCCTTTCATCATATGGCGTGTCGGTCATTCTTACCGGCAAAAGCGGTGTGAATGCAAGTACCGCTCTAAAAGCAGGCGGGATAATGGCTTATGAAATCCCGGAACCCATGAAGCTCACAGATGCACTGGCGAAATATCTTTCACACGAGCTTAAGCCCCTGCTCTGATCTATGAACATCGTTGTCGCAAGCGGCAAAGGCGGGACCGGAAAAACGATGGTCGCCGCAAATATGGCGTATGCCGTGTCACGGCTCTAGAATATCTCTCTCATGGATTGTGATGTGGAAGAACCGAATCTTCATCTGTATTTTCCGGGCTCCATGTCATCAGTCCCGTGGATACACTAATTCCTTCGATTGATTTGGGAATCTGCGACTATTGCGGGAAATGCGGGGAGTTCTGTAACTACAGTGCACTCACTGTTTTGAAAAACACCGTAATGTTTTTCCGTGAACTATGTTATTCCTGCTGGGGCTGCCGGATCCCGGTGAAGTTCTTGCACCTAATATCATCTGCCGGGCAAAGGAACTTGGTAAATCCGGTCTCATGATATGCGATGCGGCTCCCGGCATTTCCTGCCCAGCAACCGATGAATTATGTAAAGTGTGGGAGAGAATCTCCGCCAAAATGCCTGGCGTCTGATCTCTCTTCACACTTTTTCAAAATTTCCTTATTTCTTATTTTCTTCCGTTTTCCAAATCAATTGCCATCTTTTCGATCTCTTCCTCCGATATTTTGGCAAGGACCTCCTTTGTCGGACCTTCGGCAATGATCTTTCCGCCGCGTATAAACATGCATCTGTCGCATATATCCCTGACAAAATCCATATCATGCGAGACGATGATGAATGTTTCATCCATCTCTTCCCTTGCGTGGACGATGGAATGTTTCACATCGATTTTTGTGATGGGGTCCATTGTTCCGGTAGGCTCATCCAGAATGATGATCCGCGGTTCTCTGATCAGGACCTGACTCAGCGCCACACGGTGTTTCTCTCCGTCAGAAAGTTCGGATGGTTTACGGTTCAAAATATCCCTGGCCTTCTTCTCGGTGAACCCTGCCATACGAAGGGTGATAACCGCCTTTCTAACTGCAAGCTCTTTTGGGAACTCCAGACCGATCGCATCCGTTAAATTATCTATCACGGTCCGGTGCGGGTAAAGATCATACTCCTGATGCAGGAGTCCTATGTATTGTTTTGCCCTGCCTCGATACTGGTAGCCGGGTTTTCGCATATCCACCCATTCGTCTCCCACTCTCACATCCAGGGTCCCGCCTGTCGGCTCATAGAGTCCTGCGATCATCTTCGACAGTGTCGTTTTTCCACCGCCTGAAACACCGATGATACCGAGGATCTCCCTCTCGTAAACCTCGAAGTTTATTTTATTCACGGCGTTGATGACCCCTCTGTCGACTGCGATGAACTTCTTGGATAATTCTTTCGCCCGGATAATGGTATTCCCGCTTTCCAGATTCTCGTAATGGCAGTCATCGTGACACCCTTTCATGAACTCGGCAACGATCTCCTTAGGTGCTCCGGTTTTGGTTATTTTCCCATCGTCCATTAAGACTGCCCTGTCACACACATCTTCCAGGACCTGAGAGAAGTGAGAAGTGATGACCATACCCATACGCTTGTCAGTCCCGGCTGATTTCAACAGTTCGTGAACGATCGTTGCGGTTTTCGGGTCCAGTGTTCCGGTCGGTTCGTCAGCGCAAAGAAACAGCGGTTCGCGTGCGAGCTGTCGTGCGAGAACGACCCTCTGCTTCTCGCCGCCGGAAAGATCACGTGCGACATGCATCATCCTGTGGCTAAGCCGTACCTCATCGACAAGGTCAGCTGCCCGTGTCAGGGATTTTTCTGCGGGATAGTTGATATCGTCGAGTGCCCTGAGAACGTTTTCTATGACACGGTCATCACCGTAAAGTGAGAATGTTCTCTGGAACATGAGCGAGGTACGTGCCATGATCTTTGTTTTGATATCCTCATTTTCCGGGGCCCAGAAATCCACATCTTCAGGCGCGAGTGTTCCTCCGCAATTCGGGCAGGTTTTTCCTGCGTCGCTTTGAAACTCGATCCTGCCGCAGTTTTTACAGCGGGATATATGATAGATTATCCTGCCGCTTGTAGGAGGCATCTCGATCCCCCTGATAAGATGGATCAGAACGGTCTTTCCGCATCCGGACCTCCCGATCACACCAACTATTTCTCCTTCGGCGATCTCAAGGCAGATGTTGTCGAGAACACGGACCTTCTCGCTTTCGCCAAATTCCATACTCAAATTTTCTATCGTTATAAATGGTATTGACCTACTCTTCTCCACGATATTTTCACCACATTTCCAATGTAGATACGACTCAAATACATTTATATATTTTGGCGCATATGTGTAAGTACTGCCTATCAGATCAGTATGAGCCGCTTAATCGAAAACACTTTAGGTCTGGCATGAGAAGATATCCAGTAGAGTAAAATTATGCCCGGAAACCCCGAGATTTGTCCAAAAGGAAAGTGTGGAAGACCAAGGATGCGGCGCTGTGTCGAGCTCAACGAAACGCCGGGCTGTTATGCCCCTGTCTGTCCCCGGAAAAAAGCCACTGTTGAAATGGTCACATTATTTCCCGAGGAGATCGCTGTGCTGAGACTTGTCGACCTTGAAGGACTTTCACAGGAGGATGCCGCCGGTGTTCTCGGGGTCTCAAGAAAAACTGCATGGCGTGACCTTCATGAGGCACGTTATAAAGTTGCAGATGCATTGAGCAATGGAAAAATGATCCGTGTCTCATGTTGTCCGCATTCCACCGGTGATACCAACCTGACTGGCTGCAGTATGAAATCAGATGATGCGTAGATCCTTATTCTGATCCTAGTAGATTGTTAACCCAATCTCACGTGAGGTCGCAGTATGGATGAAACATCCATGTACCTGTCAATGGTAAACAAGCGTTATGTTTAAAATGTAAGCAAACACATCCACATCCCTCTCCAATCACATAAAAAATACGAGTCTCCTATGTTAGAAAATGCCATAATAAATAAAGAACAGATGTCAGCCAAAGCAGATCCGAGGTATGGTAAATGACCGGTGAAGAATGCAGCGGAAATTGTGACAGTTGTTCTGAGAAAGCAGAACCTGCCGCAAAACCCTCGGAGAAATCTGATATCCATGTACGTCATGTGATCCTGGTTCTGTCAGGTAAAGGCGGCGTTGGTAAAAGCACTGTCTCGGTAAATCTTGCGTATGCTCTTTCCAACCACGGATACCAGACAGGTCTTCTTGATCTTGATCTGCATGGTCCATCGATCGCAAAAATGCTAGGTATCGAAGACCTCCATCTTCAGGCGATGGGTGAGC
>CAYSRP010000085.1:0-5571 GCA_964433475.1 uncultured Methanomicrobiales archaeon | reverse complement strand
TCCTGTTTCTCTCTGCAATGTTCGGGATTGTACTCTCAAACAACCTCACATGGATACTTTGTGCATGGGAAGTAACGACACTCTGCTCCTTCCTCTTAATTGGTTACTCATTAACTACCGAAGCGGTCAATAATTCATTCCGTGCGGTGTGGATGAACCTGATTGGCGGAATCTCCTTCACGCTTGCACTTTATTTCCTGATTGGCATCAATGCTCCGATAAATCTTCTTTCAGTTTCCGGTCTTCTTGCATATCCCGATGTCCATGCATTGACGATTCCATTAGCTCTGATTGCCCTTGCTGGATTAACAAAGGCAGCACAGTTCCCGTTTTCAACATGGCTCACGGGTGCAATGGTCGCCCCGACCCCGGTATCTGCCCTGCTTCATTCGAGTACAATGGTCAAAGCAGGGGTCTATATTCTGGTCCTCTTTGCCCCGCTCTTTGCAGAAACCTGGGTTGGGATCTCTCTTGCGTTAGTTGGTGCCTTTACCTTCCTTATGGCATCAGCTCTTGCTATTTCTCAGAGTAACGCAAAGAAAGTTCTCGCATATTCCACAATAGCAAATCTTGGGCTGATCACTGCTTGTGCCGGAATCGGGACTCCTGGTGCAGTCATGGCGGCAATACTCCTGATAATCTTCCACGCCGTAGCCAAGGCACTGCTCTTCCTTTGTGTCGGAGCAGTCGAACACAAAACCGGCAGCAGGGATATCGAAGACATGGACGGACTTATTGTCCGTCTGCCCCTCCTCGCAAGCATGATAGTAATTGGTATCTGCGGTATGTATCTTGCACCGTTTGGTATGCTTGTCTCTAAATGGGCGGCACTCGAAGCATTCCTTACCGCTCCGCTCGGGTATGTGTTTGTTACACTTCTCGCCTTTGGCAGTGCATTCACCGTTTTCTTCTGGACCAAGTGGCTTGGAAAACTGTTCATGAGAATGAACAAACCGCCTGCACCAAAAGTCACCCTACATTTCTCTGAAAAATTACCGGTGATTACCCTTGGAATTCTCGTAATTGGATGTTGTATCGCGTTTCCCGCAATGGTTATCGGTCTGATTTATCCATACCTTCACGGTCTCTATCCGCTGTATACACCGGGACTTTTCGGCGTTACCAGCTCGGATAATTATATCATGCTGGGAATAATGTTATTCATCATTCTAATACTATGTCTGGGTGCTTTCTTCGGTTCCAAGGCAGGAAGGAAACTTCCGCCCTATATCGGAGGTCGTGCAGTTGATAATGATGGCAGATTCCTCGGCTCCCTTGGGGTCTACAAAGAAACAAAGAACGCAAATTACTACCTTGAAGAGTATTGCGGGGAACAAAAACTTCTCATGCCCTCATGGATAATTTCCCTTATCCTGATTGCGGCAATGCTTCTTCTTGGAATAATGGGGGCAATGATATGAATATAATGATGGCAATAATCGGGGCGGTTGCATTTTTGGTATTTGCTCCACTCATCGGCGGGCTCCTTATGGGATGTGATCGTGTGTTTACTGCGCGTATGCAGTCAAGAGTTGGTCCGCCGATTCTCCAGCCCTTCTATGATGTGGTAAAATTATGGCATAAGGAAAAGGCATTCTCAAGCCCGGTGGAAACGATTTTCACGACAGCATATCTCGTTCTGGTTGCATTTTCCGGAGCGATGCTTGCTACCGGGGGGAATATCCTCTTAGTTGTCTTTTCCCTGACACTTGCCCACACATTCCTGATCCTCGCAGCGTATTCAGCAAACGCTCCGTTCTCGCATATCGGTGCAGAGCGCGAACTGATCAGTGTCATGATTATGGAACCCGCACTGATCCTCTATGCAGCAGGTATCTTTATGGTCACGGGTAGTTTCATGCTGATCGACGTCTTCAGGATGGGAGTTCCGGTTATCGTCTACATACCGGGAATATTTTTGATGATGTTCAGCATTCTTCTGCTCAGACTGAGAAAGTCTCCATTTGATATCTCGACCTCGGAGCACGCCCATCAGGAACTGGTGAAAGGAGTGACCTCCTCCCTTTCTGGAAAGAATCTCGCAAAAGTTGAAATTGCCCACTGGTATGAGGCCATGATTCTCATCGCCCTGATGATTCTCCTGTTCTCACAGGTATACATAGCCGCGGTTCTCATGGTCCTTGTGGTATTCTTCCTCGTACTTATCATCGACAACGTATTCCCAAGAGTGACCTGGCAGATGACAGTGAAGAGGATATGGGTTACCACCCTTATCTTAGGTGTCGTAAACATAATCATACTTGGAATCTTTGGAGGTGTATTATTATGACTTCAACTGGAAAATCTCCCTGGATCCTTCACTACGACGCATCGAGCTGCAATGGGTGTGATATTGAGATCCTCGCCGCTCTGACACCTGTTTACGATGTTGAGCGGTTTGGTATCATCAATACCGGAAACCCGGCGCATGCAGATATTTTTCTGGTGACGGGTGGGGTTAACGAACAGAACAAAGCTGTCCTGAAAAATCTCTATGACCAGATTCCTGAACCGAAGGTCGTCGTGGCAGTTGGAATCTGTGCAGCAAGCGGAGGAGTTTTCCGAGACTGCTACAATATTTCGGGGGGAGTGGATACGATCATCCCCGTCGATGTTTATGTTCCCGGGTGTTCCGTACGCCCCGAAGCTCTCATTGAGGGAATTGTCAAGGCGATTGGGATTCTGGAAGAGAAACGTCTTCAGCTTACTATGAAAAAAGAACGTAAAGTTCTGGAGGCAGGGAAATGAATATGGAAATTACTTCAATAAACGTTGCTGATGTGGAAAGCGTTGGTGTCAGGATGAAAAACGGCGGATATCGTCTGGTTGTTATAACCTGTACTCCCGCAGATGAAGGCTACTATATCACGTATTCCTTCGATAAGGAATTCAGATTAGAGCATTACCGGGTCACTGTGTTTGACGGTGCAACGATCCCGTCTATCGGCAAGTCATACGGGGGTGCATTCGTCTATGAAAATGAGATCCACGACCTTTATGGATTCACGTTTGAGGGAATGACGCTTGATTTTAAAGGAACATTCATTAAAACTTCGATTCCATACCCGTTCAAAAAGAAAGAGCAGCCAGCTCCGACTGTGACGATCGTTAAGGAGGTAAAGGAATGACCGGCAGAGAGACTATTATTCCATTCGGACCTCAACATCCGGTTCTTCCCGAGCCGATCCATCTGGATCTGGTCGTTGAAGACGAACATGTGATTTCGGCGATCCCGTCAATAGGCTATGTCCACCGTGGTCTCGAGAGTCTCGTTGACCGTCGTGAATATCAGGATTTCGTTTACCTCGCAGAGCGTATCTGCGGTATCTGCAGTTTCACTCACTCCTCGACCTTCTGTCAGGGTATCGAAGGAATGATGGGGATCGAGGTTCCAAAGAGAGCGACCTATCTCAGAACGATGTGGGGTGAGTACTCGCGTATCCACAGTCACCTTCTGTGGCTTGGATTGTTCGCAGATTCTCTTGGATTTGAAAGCCTGTTCTATCAATCATGGAAGATTCGTGAGTCTATTCTGAATGAACTGGAGGCAACGACGGGTGGTCGTGTGATCCAGGGAGTCTGTAAAGTAGGCGGCGTTCGCCGCGACGTGACGAACCATTTCCTTTCGGAGATGGATGACCGTCTTGACGGGATCGAGGATGAGATGAAATCGCTAACGAATGTTTTTATGAATGATTACGACGTGAAAAAGCGTCTGGTTGGTAAAGGAAAACTTTCGAAGGAAGATGCTTATGCATTAGGTGCAACCGGTCCGACTGCCCGCGGCAGCGGTCTTTACATAGATGCACGGTCGACCGGGTATCTCGCTTACGGCGATATTGGGTTCAAACCGGTTGCCGAAAAAGAGGGGGACGGGTATGCCCGGTGTGCGGTAAGATGCAAGGAGTTGTTCCAGTCGGTCGAGCTCATCCGCCGTGTTATTACAGATATGCCTGAAGGTCCGGTTTCGGTACCGGTGAAGGGTAATCCCGACGGGGAATATTTCAGCCGTTCGGAGCAGCCGCGTGGCGAGGTCATTCACTATATCAAAGGGAATGGCACGAAATATCTTACACAGTTCCGCGTAAGAACGCCAACATTGGCGAATGTTCCTGCCCTCGTATCGATCATTGGTGGTTGTGACCTGGCCGATGTTCCGCAAATTGTCTTAACGATAGATCCGTGTATCGGATGTATGGAGAGGTGAGTCGTCATGAAGATGCTGAACACGATTCTGAAACAGTTTTTCCACAAACCGGTTACGACAATGTTTCCAGAGGAACCCCCGAAAAATTATGAGGGGACCCGCGGTCACCTGGTCTTCGACCCATCAAAGTGTACGTCGTGTACGATGTGTATGAAGCGGTGTCCATCCCAAGCGATCGTAGTCGATCGTGCGGCAAAGACCTGGACTATCGATCGTTTCCGCTGTGTTATGTGCGGGAACTGTATTGATGTGTGCAAGTTCGAGTCTCTTTCTATGGAGCGTGAGTATTCAAAGTCGGCGACGAAGGCAGAGCGTGGTGTGGAGATGTTCGATATTACCTATGTGAAGCCCGAGAAACCAAAGAAGGAAGAGTGATCCTTCTGCAGCACATCTTTTCAGAAACTTTGAAAAATGTAATGGGTCATATAATCTAAACTTAAATTGGTCTCATTTATCTTTTTTGCTCACATGCGTGTAGTTTCGGAAAAGATGTTCCGCAAAATTTCCTCTCCTCTCCCGACGCGTTGATGATGGAATTTTTCATCTACCCCTTCCTATAATAATGCAGATGCCAGAACTATCTGCTCCCGTCAAAGAACGATACTGGGAAATTGATGCAATACGCGGTCTCTCACTCGTCGCGATGATAGTCTTCCACACAATATTCATTCTCGGTGTGTTTCACATAATTGACGGTGGTGTCTGGATATGGATCTGCAGCTACATCCCCCTCGGAACAAGCGTCTTCGTTATTATTTCGGGTGTGTCTCTCATCCTGCGTCATGGTCGTATGAGTGATAAACCGCGTGGCAAATACTATCTTGCCATTGTCAAACGCGGAGTTGAAGTATTCTTCATTGGTGTTTGTGTCGCTTTGATTGGGTCCATACTCATTAAATTGTTTATCAACGACGGAAATTACATGTATTTTAATTTCCTCCAGATGATGGGTGTATCAATGATATTATCCATTCCATTTTTGCGACTCGGAAAATGGAATATTATCCCCGCTCTATTCTTTATGTTTCTCGCTCTCTTCCTCAAAACACTTACCGGACCTATCTGGCTTATGCCTCTCGGTATTATTCCTGCAGACTTTTTCCCGAGAGATTTCTTCCCGATTATTCCCTGGCTTGGTGTCATGCTTCTCGGCGTTGCCATCGGGTCTGTTTTTTATCCCAAAGGATACCGCAGATTTCACATCCGCTCTGCCGGAAAAATCGGCAGCACTCTTTCAACAATCGGAAAATATCCTCTCCAGGTATACATCGTCCACATCCCGTTTATCGGTCTCACCCTCATTCATATACTGATCATCCTGAAAATATTTGGAATAACCGTCGGCTACATCTGATCACATCCCG
>CAYSRP010000084.1:0-5674 GCA_964433475.1 uncultured Methanomicrobiales archaeon | reverse complement strand
ATGCGATGGAAATCGGAGATATATTATATCCGGCACTCCTCGGGCGATATCATTACACAGATGAGGGACCATATGAATGGAACAAGGTCACGATAGAAAAAGGTGATGTAGTGTTTGACTGCGGAGCAAATCTTGGTGTATTTTCCATTCTCGCCGCATCACGCGGAGCGAAAGTTTACGCATTCGAACCAATTCAGGCAGCAAGAGACATACTTGAAATGACTCTTGCCCTAAATCCCGCTCTCAGAAAAAACGTAACAGTGGTCCCGTATGCTCTTGGCAACATCGCGGGGAATGCAACATTTACCGTACTTGACGGCACACTGGTTGGATCATCTATGGTTCTCGACCAGAAAGGCAGGCACGAAACAGTTCCGGTAACTACTGTCGATACATTTTGCGATGAAAACAATCTGAATGTTGATTTTATCAAGGCAGACATTGAGGGCGCAGAGCGAAAAATGCTTACAGGGGCGAAAGGTGTCCTCGCACGGGACGGACCAAAGATTTCTGTCTGCACATACCATTTACCGGATGACCCTGAGGTGATACGCAGCATTCTCCTCAAAGCAAATCCGCAATATCAACTTTCAGAAAAGTGGAAGAAAATTTACGGGAAAATCTAATCAAAAAAATATGAGCGGTTATTCGCCGCTTATATCCTCTTCTTCAAATTTCGGCGGCGGCAAAATCATCTTGACTTTGAGAATCTGCCTTCCCCGCATTTTTGTAACGACAAGAGTAATATCCTGCGTGTCAAGCGAAATCGATTCACCAAGACGGGGGATATGACCCAGGTAAGAGAAGACCAGACCGCCTATGGTTTCATAATTGCTCGGCTCTTCCGGGAGGGAAATGTCAAATCGCTCATTCAGCTGTGCAACACGGACCTGAGCATCAACCATATACAGACCATCGCCAATCTCAATGATGTCGGAGACCTCATCACTGTCAGATTCGTCCATGATATCTCCAACGAGTTCCTCAAGAATATCCTCAAACGTGACGACCCCGGAAAATCCCCCAAACTCATCCAGAACTATAGCCATGTGGACACGTCTGACCTGAAGTTCACGCAGAAGGTCATCGATTTTCTTTGATTCAGGAACACAGTAGGCATCAAACATCACCGTCTTGATAGATGCACGCTGATTGCCGGTAGAGTAAGCATTGAAGAGGTCTTTGAAGTTAAGTGTCCCGACAATATTGTCAGTTTTATCATGATAAACCGGCACACGTGAGAAACCCGTATCTCTGAAATGGGTTACTGCCTCTTCTATTGAGGCAACATCTTCGATCACCGCAACATCCGGTCTGGGTGTCATGATTTCTTTCGCTGTTGTGTCATTGAACCGGAGAACTGAGTATATCATATCCTTCTCCCCTTCTTCTATAGCACCCTCTATCTCACCCACGTCGATCCATTCACGAATCTCTTCTTCTGTCACAGCCTGCGGACTTTCTTTCCTGCGAAGTTTGTCATAAATCCAGTAGAGAGGTGACAGAAGAAGAGTCAGATAATAAATCGGCGTTGCAACAAACAAAGCCATTTTTTCGGTATGACTCGTACTGTAGGTCTTTGGAAAGATTTCTCCGAAAATCAAAACAAGCAGAGTCACAACTCCGGTCGCAATCGCAACACCGGCATCCCCGAACAATTCCATCGACATGGCAGTGGCAAGAGCTGATGCTCCGATATTGGCAATATTGTTTCCAATCAGAATCGTAATCAGAAAATGATCCGGATTGTTTTTTAATTTTTCAAGCCGCTTTCCCTGCTTTCCAGAATCAGCGAGAGCACGAGCCTTTGCACGATTAAGACCTACAAGGGCAGTTTCAGAAGCCGAAAAAAATGCTGAACACACCAGCAATATAATAAAAATAATAATATTAGTATAAACTACCATAACGTCCACGCCGCATATGCGGCAGATCTATCTTTATGCCTGGATCCAGTCATTGGTTAAAATCCCTGTATTATTATATACGTCCTTTTTCTTAAATACATCGGCAACTTGAAAACTCGGATACTTCCCGTGAAAGGACCTGAATCTTTTCTTCGTATGAAAGGGAACGCCCGCATGCACATCCATCTGAATTGAATGAAGGATGAGGGCCAATATTCAGGTCTTCAAGTTCAAAGGTCATCAGACCATCATAAGCAATCTCAGATAAAACTGATTTAAGGAGAACTGCCTCATAGGTTCCTGCAAGAGGAGAGTGCATACATGCCGAGTCTCCTTTGCTCGTGTGAATATTGACAATCCTATCACCGCATTCAAGGGGAAAGGAAAACGGATCGTGACCAAGACATGCATGAGCATAATCCCAGGTAAACGAAAGCCATGCATATTCATCCAAAACAATCCGTAGTTCTTTTGCGGTCACCATATGAGCATTGACGGCAGGGGGCATATTTTCCAGAGAGACAATAACCGATTTTCCAACGTTAGCATTTCCAACTTTCTCCATATATCGAGTGAACCGTTCCTTGTCAATGGCACTGATGGGACGTTTCGCCGTACGTTTTCCAGGATGGATAGTAAGAATTCCACCGCCAAGTTCTTCCAGTATCTCCATACAGGAAATCGTATATTCTGTCGTGAGGTCCGCTACTTTCGGATTGAACGAACAGGGATTCATTTCGAAAACCGGTGCATGCATAGCAATTTTTGCAAATTTCGGGTGAAGACGAAGCTGCTCTTTGAGTTCAGAAACGTGAGCCCCGCGCATCCAGAAAGTCGGGGTCTCCATCCAGAATTCAATAGTATCAGCACCCGCTCTATCCACCGCATCAAAAATTTCCGTGGGTTCATATTCGTGGAAGAACATCGAAGAAGCGGCAAGCCTGGTCATTAACCGTTATATTTCTCATGTCAGAAACTAAATGTATGCTATATGGCAGGAAAGAAGCGGGCAGTTCAACAAAAAATACTCTCGTTTGATAATGAAGATGGGGAACCTTCGCTTCTTACTCCGATCACAGAAAATTCGGAATTAGGAAAGATCGATTACACTCTCACTGTATCCGAACTTGCAAAAAGAATACGCGAGGTTGTTGACTGTCCCCTTCTAACAGATATCGTCGTCAGAGGTGAAATCACCGGATACCGTCCCAATGCATCGGGACATCTTTATTTTTCTCTGACAGAACAAGGCGATAACCCGGCATCCATTTCATGTGTGATGTGGAAGTATGCGGTTAAAAATCTCCCGTTCTCGGTAAAGGACGGAATCCAGGTACAGGCAACAGGTCTTGTGGATTTTTATCCTGCAGGCGGGCGCCTTCAGTTTATCATCAAAAAAATGGAGCCGGCTGTTTCAGGCAAAGCTGGTCTCTATCTTTTGAAGGAACAATGGCGAAAAGAATTAGAAGGGAAGGGAATTATCCCCAGACCCCAGGCAGAAATACGTGATCCCCCGATTTTCCCAAAAAACATCGGCGTTGTCACCTCAAAAACGGGATCGGTTCTGCAGGACATTAAAAATGTAATAAGCAGACGTTACCCTCTGCCAATTTTGCTTGCAGGCACATCTGTACAGGGAGACGGAGCTGAGACCAGTATAGTTTCTGCAATTATGTCTCTGCAGGATAAAGTGGATGTTATCATCGTTGCAAGAGGCGGGGGGAGTTTTGAAGATTTATTTGTGTTCAACCATCCTGATGTGGTCACTGCAATCAGGAACTCAAAAATACCCATTATCAGTGCAATAGGGCATGAAACAGACACGACTTTATCTGATTATGCTGCAGACAGGAGAGTTCCCACACCATCTGCAGCGGCAGAAACAGTTGTTCCCGATCGTGCCGTCCTTCTTGAAAAACTTGAAAAAGACCGAAGATCTATGCATGACACGATGATGCGGCTTATTTCGGCAGAGCAAAAAAACGTTGCCGACATGAAAAGGAGAGTGGACCCCAATCGTCTGACCAGAAAAATAGAACTCATGCACCAGCAGACAGCAGAACTCGAAGAACGTATCAGAACGGCATCTCTTCGAAAGATTGATGTTGAACGGGAGAGTTGTAAAACCTGGGCTGTGATGATCCAGAAAGGTGCGAAAAACAAAATCACGAATGCACGGCTCATGTTCCTGACACAAAAAGAAATCATTATCGGACGAAATCCTTACAAACCACTCGAACTCGGATATGCTTTGGTCTGGAAAGACGGTGTCGTTGTTCGTTCCGTGAAAAAGATCGCCGAAGATGACCGGCTCACCCTCAGACTTTCTGACGGCGAACTTATAACAAAAGTGGAGAGTATCAAATGACTGAAAAAGAAACCGAACCAACCTATGAAGAAATGATTGCAGAACTGCGGGAAATCGCAAAACAACTGGACGATCCGAATACCCCCATCGAAGAGGCGGTAAAACTGCATCAAAGAGGCATGACGCTCATTCAGAAGTGCGAGGCATTCCTCCAAAAAGCGGAACTGACGATTACTGAAGTTCCTCAACAGTCAGAGTAACGGTCATTTCTGCTCCGCTTTGTAAGGCAGTCACAAGTTCACGCGGAAGTTGGATCGCTGTGTGATCACTATAGACTGCGACCGTCCTTGGACAAACAAAGGTACTTCTTCTCCAGACCAAATCGGTAGGATGCGTGAGTGTTATACCAGATGCTCCTTCGGACAATACCGTAACTGAAATAGCCCCAATGGCCAGGGTTGTCCGAAGAACAACACCATTCTTTGCTATAGCTGCACAAAATTCCGAAGAAAGATCAGCAGCTCCTTTATCAGCACCAACGGCAATAATACAGTCCCCATTTATAGAAAGTTCGGTCTCTTTCGTTATTTCAAAGGTGTTTCTGTGAAGAGCCCGAACATTTTTGTGTCCGTGACAATGAATGATTTCAGTTACTGACATTCGATTGATGTATATTTTATTTTTGAAGTGATATAAAGCGTGCAAGTAATGCTGCAACAGATAAGTAGTCCGAGGTTGCGCTTATCACCTTGAACATACAATATATGTGGCATGGATAACGATATCATAATACTCGACTGTCCAGTCTGTGGCGAGGAGACGGATTTTGAGATCCTGAAAGAACCACCTGAAGCAGTTGTGAAATGTACTGTCTGCGGACATGTAATGCACGTAACCTTAAAAGAGCCGAAGGTTTTGACCGTAAAGGCAATAGTCAGTTTTGGAAATGATTCACGCACGGGATCAATAGATCTCGTAGAAGGAGACATTGTATCTGTCGGTGATTATCTGGTTGCCGAAGTTGGTGAGGATTCCTTTAGTGTTGAAGTCACATCGATCGAAGAAAATAACGCACGCAGAAATAAACTCCCTACTGAAAAAGTAGAGGTTTTATGGACCAGACTCGTTGACAAGGTCATCATCCGTGCCTCGCTAAATAAAGGAGCGACAACTATCCCTCTCTATGAACAAGTCGAGGGAAACACAGTTTATACCATTGATCATATTACGTCTATTGGCGGAAGGCAGTTCCGTATAACAAGAATCAAACTGCGAAAAGGAAATGTAATTACCAGAAAAGATAAGACAGCCGAAGCGCACGAAATCAAAAGAATTTACGGCGAACGGTCTTAATTACTTTTTTAATAAAAATAATAGGGAGTCCCCGTATTACTCGGGCTTACCTGCAACGAAGATATAGAAGAACGCTGCAAGGACCGCACCAATAATCGGACCCACT
>CAYSRP010000083.1:0-5698 GCA_964433475.1 uncultured Methanomicrobiales archaeon | reverse complement strand
GAAGATCTTTTCAAAACCGCTCTCTGTTTCAACGTACCGCTTTTGCCGGATGCAGAGGTAATGATCCGGGATGAGGAGGTCGATGTGAAGATTTTTTCCAATCGGGTAATCTATAAACTCATTGATGATTATGTTGCGTGGAGTGAGGAGGTGACGCGGGCAAAAGAGGCAAAACAGTTTGAGACCGTGGTACTTCCTGCAAAGTTTTCTATTCTTCCCGGGTGTGTGTTTCGTATGAGTGGTCCGGCAGTTGTTGGTGTGCGCGTGCTTGGCGGAACCTTGCGTCCGAAAGTTAGTGTTGCGACACGCAGTGGAAAAGTAGTGGGTGAGATCAAACAAATCAAAATCAACAAGGAAAATGTTACCGAGGCAAAAGAGGGTGCTGAGGTCGCCGTTTCAATAGATGGCGTTACAATTGGAAGACAGATCGATGTTGGAGAGACACTTTATGTTGCAATTCCAGAGAAGCATGTGAAAGTCCTGGAGACGGAAATGCTCGCGCATTTGAATGCCGGGACCCTGGAAGCGCTTGATGAATATGCCTCCATATTCCGTAAGACACAGCCTTTCTGGGGCAAGTAGTATAAATGTGGAGATACTAACTATATGGGTACTTCGGCATCCTAGATATCGAGGAGATGTGTAAATAAAATGGTAGACTTTAAGGTCGTACTGTCAGACCCGAAAACCGGTCTTTCGTACAAAATAGATGCCACGGGTGCAGCAGCTGGTGCTCTTCTTGGAAAGAAGATCGGCACTGAAGTTGACGGCGCTCCGTTTGGCCTGAACAGCTATAAGATTACAATCACTGGTGCATCCGACAAAACCGGAACCCCGGCACGTCCGGATCTTCCGGGTAACGACAGAAGGAACCTTCTGATTTCCGATGGATTCGGCTTCAACGCTCTTCACAATGGTGAGAGAAGAAGAAAGGGTCAGCGCGGAAATGAAATCGCCGCCGACTTTGTTCAGGTCAACGCAAAAATCACCGTATACGGTGAAAAACCGGTTGCAGAGATTTTCACCCCTGTTGCAGCAGAATAAATCTTTAATATTTTTTTATTTCTATTCACTGATTCTTTTAATGAAGTCGCTTTTGTATGCATTATAAGGGACGTGATACTTTTTTGCAAGAAGGATGATTGCGGCTTCCGGATAAATGAGATTGTCAAAATGTTTTCTGATACGTTCCATCTCTCCGGCGAGTTCTTTTTTTTCGATTCCGGTATTCTCGGCAATGTCTCCTAGGAGTTTTTCCAGAGCGTCGACATTTTCGCTTTCGTCCATAACAAATATTTCATCAGTCGGGCGGAAACCAAGGGGTATTTTTACTTCGCGTAAATCTTCCCGTAATGAGTAATCCCCGCTGGATTCTTTTTTGATGAGTCCTGTTTTCTCTGCGACGGCAATGAGTTTTTTTGCTTTGTCTAAGCTCATCCATTTTTTGTCCTGGGTATAATAGAAAATTAAATCCACCTGACGGAGTTGGGTGGCATTTCTATGCCTGAAGGGGGCCGCGACCGATGTTTCACGCTCGGTCATGGAAAGAGTCCCCGAATTATCTGTTTCATTTCAAAGGAGGAAATGCCTGGGGTCACTGGAGATTTTGAGATATATATCTCAGTAAAATTTCCCTTATCAAGTCCCTTAACAAGAAATATGTGTTCGCTTACCGGTATGTTACCACTCGCTCTGAGAATCGTATCGGTCAAAACAATTTTCATATCGGCTTCGTTGGTTACTTCTCCTTCCAGTGGGGATGTTTTACTGATTTTTTCAAATCCAAGCCTGTCATGTGCGATGAAAACAGTGATCTCACGTTTGACAGGATCTGTTTCCGATCTGAAATTATCCTGACGATCTGCAAGTTTTTTTATTCCCGAGAGGTAGGAAGAAAATGGTTCGGGAACATCAAACATGATGTCACAGGTTTTGGGAAATAAATATGAAACACGTCGCATACCAGATATTCGTCATCTGAATAAAAGAAGTTGTCTTAGATAAAGAAAAAAATGTATTTTTATTCGATCAGGATTGCGTTGATAACGCCATCCTGACCTGGGCGGCTGACAATCTGTGCTTTACCAAGTTCGGTTGTGATGATTGCACCCTTGGTCATGAGGTTACGGCGGACGTAGTTCGGATTTGCTGCATTTTCTGCAACGGTCTCAATCTTTACTTTCTGAACTTTTCCGGTCTTTTTGTTGCTCACGTTTGCAAACTCGCAACGGAGTGCACGGATTTTGGTATTTCCACCGGTTACACGGATTGTTTTTACGCGTGTTGTTCCGATGATAGTGTCAGCGGGTGATCTTCCGATCTCAAACCGTTTCTTACCACGTGATGCGTGGTAACGACCGCCGGTTGGCTTTCTTACTGATTTTCCTTGCCAAAGCATTTTTTTAATATCTCCTAAATTTGTATCTCTGATTAACGTCTGAATATCTCAGTCATCAGTCTTTTCCAGAGTCCTATATGTGTTGGTTGTTCCGATATTTAAATTCGTTCAGATAAGGATGGCATCTGCAATTTCTTTGATGCCTTCGCCCTTCTTAAGATTGGATTTGATGATAATCATTTCCGGATTGTAACGTTTGATGTCGGCGACCATTCTTTCAACGTTACATCCGACTGCTTCTGCTAAATCAACTTTATTTATGACCGCAATCTGACAGTCTCGAAACATCATCGGATGTTTGTTTACGACATCGTCCCCTTCGGTGGTCGAGATGACAACGATACGTTTCTCCGCGCCTAGTTTGAAATCAGTTGGGCAGACCATGTTGCCAACATTTTCGATGAACACAACATTGACGCCATCAAGGTCCATGTGGTCTAGTGCATGGTGAACAAGGTGCGCATCCAGATGACATTCTTTACCGGTGTTTGCGTTGAATGCGATAATACCGGTTTTGATGATCCTCTGAAAGTCATCATCACCATATACATCTCCGGCAATTGCTGCAGTTGTCATCCCTCTTGATTTAAGTTCAGGTACGATTTTTTCGATTAATGATGTTTTTCCGGAACCAATTGCTCCAAGGAGATCAAACGCACGAACGTTGTGGGCTTTGAAGTGTTCTGCATTGTGTTCTGCCAGACGATTGTTTGCGCCGTATATTTCGGCTTCCATGTGAACATCCACGTGATGCATGATTCTATTATTGTATTTAGTTATGTTTATAGATACTCATTATCAGTCAAGTGTGAGTGAGTCATACTAAATTGATTATACGTATGTTGGTCACGAAAGCCATTTTGGCTTGAACGTCAAAGAGTATTACTTAATGGCAATTCGTTTTCTTTACCCATGCTATTTCGATGCGGAACTCACCAGAAGTGAGGGCAGACGCGTAGCAAAGAGTCAGGCGGTTTCTTCTCCGAACATGGCTATGGTTTCCCGCGCAGCAAAAATATGCGGGATCACCATTATCAGCGAGGAACGTGATTCCCATCACCCTGCACAGTGGTACAAGACCGGGGGTCGTGTTCGTGTGGAGTATACCGGGTCCAAAGAAGATCTTTTGAAGATGGTTGCCGCAAAAATGGGAGGAAAATAATCATGTATGATTTTCACTGTCATACTACTATGAGTGACGGCGAGCTTATTCCAACAGAGTTGGTTCGGAGAATGGCAGTTGCCGGATATACTGAAATGGCAATCACTGATCACGCCGATTTTTCCAATGTGGAATTCCTCATCGAAGCACAGAAAAAAGTGAAGAAGTCTGCAGAACTCTATGGAGTCAGGCTTTATACTGGTGTTGAGGTCACCCACGTTCCACCAGAAGAAATCGGTGAGATTGCAAAATATGCCAAATCACTCGGTGCTGAAGTAGTTATCGTCCATGGTGAAACAATAACCGAGCCTGTTGCTCCCGGGACGAATCTGGCGGCTGTTACCTGTCCTTTTGTAAATATTCTCGCTCACCCCGGTCTCATTTCGGATGAAGAAGCACAGTTGGCAGCAAAAAACGGAATTTTCCTGGAGGTTACTTCAAGAAATGGGCATAATAAGACAAATGGGCATGTTGTAAATGTTGCGCGGCGCGCTGGTGCAAAAATAGTGGTTCAATCTGACATACACGGACCAGATGATATAATAAACGAGAATATGCGTAATCTGGTGGCACTTGGGGCGGGGATGAGTAAAGACGAGGCAAAAGCTGCTCTCTCGCTTACTTCAAAAGAGATTCTGTTTAGGTAAATTATATTTTAGTATTCTGGAGAAAATATATATACCGCATATACTTCATTATATTATGCATAAATACCCTGTGGTTTGTATTTCGCAGGGTTGCTTGACTACTAAATCGGTAGGGACGAGGTCTGATTTGTGAAACTTGCTGGGAGTGTTGTATCACGTCTTGGACGGAAGTTGCTGATTGTCGAAAGTGACGCTGGTCAACTCCCTCCTCTTTATACAGAAGTTGCAAACGAACAAAACAGACCTGTTGGTAAAATTGTTGACCTTTACGGGAGCGTTTCACGGCCGTATCTGACCATTTTATGCGGTGAGGATTTGGATTCAAGTATGCGCGCAGGAGATAAACTGTACGTCATAGCTGAAACGAAACCTGAAAAACCTCGAAAAAACTTTCATCACAAATATGGGTATGAATCGGGCGTATCCCGGCGTCAGTCCCGAACCTGAAGGATCCTATAATTATGGAAACAGAAATTGAAAAACTCAAACAGCTGAGACAAGACAGAGAAAAGATGAAACAGCGTCAGGAAACGACGCTTATTACTAAGGAAAAAGAAAAGCAGGGCGGGAATGATGCGACTGCAACCGTATGTCCGGAATGCGGCAGCAAACAACTGGTCCATGATTATGAACGTGCGGAACTTGTTTGCCAACAGTGTGGTCTTGTCTTAGATGATGATTTCATCGATCGTGGACCGGAATGGCGTGCCTTTGATCATGATCAAAGGATGAAGAGGTCGCGTGTTGGTGCACCGATGACCTTTACTATTCATGATAAGGGTCTTTCAACTATGATCGACTGGAGAAACCGTGACAGTTATGGAAGAGCAATTTCTTCGAAAAACCGGGCCCAGTTATATCGTCTGCGGAAATGGCAGCGCCGCATCAGAGTATCGAATGCTACCGAGCGTAATCTTGCCTTTGCCCTTTCCGAACTTGACCGAATGGCATCAGCTCTTGGTCTTCCCAGGAATGTTCGTGAGACGGCAGCTGTCGTTTACCGTGATGCCGTGGACAAGAATCTGATTCGCGGAAGAAGTATTGAAGGTGTTGCAGCAGCTGCGCTTTATGCAGCCTGCCGTCAGTGTAACGTTCCAAGAACTCTTGATGAGATCGCAGAAGTATCCCGTGTTTCCAGAAAGGAAATCGGCAGAACCTACCGTTTCATTTCCCGTGAACTTGGATTGAAACTTCTCCCGACTTCCCCGGGCGATTATGTTCCAAGATTCTGCTCCGGTCTCGGTCTGAAAGGCGAGGTTCAGTCCCGTGCTATGGAAATTTTGAAGCAGGCTGGCGAGCGTGAACTCACGAGCGGTCGCGGTCCAACAGGTGTTGCGGCTGCAGCGATCTATATCTCCTCAATTCTTTCCGGAGAACGCAGAACCCAGCGCGAAGTTGCCGATGTTGCAGGCGTGACAGAAGTCACTATTCGTAATAGATACAAGGAATTGGCAGAACAGTTAGATATTGAGATTATTTTATAATCCTTTA
>CAYSRP010000082.1:0-5726 GCA_964433475.1 uncultured Methanomicrobiales archaeon | reverse complement strand
GTGGAATGGGGCAATCTCGATTTCCTTGTTGTTGATCTGCCCCCGGGAACCGGTGATGAGGCTTTGAATATCATTCAGTTTGCACCGAATGTTGAAGGCGCTGTGATTGTCACGACACCTCAGGATGTTGCCATTCTTGATGCCACGAAAGCAATCAAATTTGTTGAGATGATGAATCTTCCCGTACTCGGCGTCATTGAAAACATGTCCGGCATGGTCTGCCCGCACTGCGGAGAGATCATCGATCTCTTTGGCAAAGGCGGCGGAGAGAAGGCGGCCTCCCGCTATCATGTCCCCTATCTTGGCGCGATCCCTATCGATATCGAGATGCGAAAAGCCGGTGACGAAGGCAGACCATTTATCGTCAGAATTCCCGGGAAGACCAATCCAACCTGGGACGCTGTTGATAAAGTCATGGAAAACCTGATCCATGTCATAGAATCCAAGGAGTAACCCTCCTACCCCTCTTTTATTTTCAGGCAATCGTTTTTTCCGGTCCATATATTCAAACCAGATATTCTATATCTTCTTACAACCAACAATTTATAAGTAAATTTTCTTTACAGAAAATACTTTTTAGGAGATTTGAAGATGGATTTACCCGGAGGGCCAACTCAGCCGGAAGTCATGGCAGTATCTCTTGCAAAACTAGGAATCTGTTTCGGTGACACAGCAGTAGATATTGGATGTGGAACAGGCACGGTAACTGCAGAAATGGCAAAACTCGCAGGAAAAAGCGGACATGTTTACGCAGTTGATAGAAGAGTTGAAGCCATTAAATGCACGAAAGAAATCTGCCGTGGTATGAATGTTGAGATTTTTGCCGGAGAAGCTCTGGATTTTTTTGCCTCATCACACAAACCGATCGACTGTGCATTTCTTGGCGGGAGTCGTGATATGAGGGAAATCCTCATTTACCTTCAGCAGGAATGTACCCGGAGTGTTGTTGTGAATGCCGTCCTTCTGGAAACTGCCGTAGATGCTATTCATATCATGAAAGAGCTTGGAATGTTTATCGATGCTGTTCATCTTCAGGTATCCAGATCACATGATCTTGTGGAGCGTATTATGTTTCAACCAATAAATCCCATTTATATTATTCACGGAGGAAAAACATGCTGACTGCTGTTGGTCTTGGTCCGGGTGATGCCGAGCTCCTCACGCTGAAAGCTGTTCGTATTTTACAGGAGGCAGACACGGTATTTGTGCCAGGCGGTATAGCTCATGAGTTAGTCAAACCCTATGCCAGACATATTGTCACTCTGGAATTTCCCATGACCAGAGATGAAGCGGTCATCTCTGAATGCATGCAAAGAAATGCGGAGAAAATTCTGCCGGTAGCAAAATCCGGTATGGCAGTTTTCGGACTCATCGGTGATCCGAACTACTACTCCACATTCTCCCGTCTGGTAGAAATGGTCAAATTAGAGGTTCCCGACTTGGTTGTAGAGACAATCCCCGGAATCAGTTCGATCACTGCTGTTGCCTCCCATGCGAAAATTCCGGTGAACGGAGCATTTCTGGTTTCAGATGGACCGGTCATGCCAACAACAAAAATTCTGATGAAGGTAATCAGACCCCGTGAAAAAGCAGAGATGCTGAAGGCAGAAGGCTATAATGATTTCATCGTTGTCGAGCGGATGTATATGAAAGGCGAAAAAGTCTATCGTGGAGTTCTCCCGGAGAAAACCAACTACTTCAGCATCATGATCGCGAGGAAAGTATGAAGTATTACATCGTCGGTGCTGGATGCGGGGATCCCGGATTGATCACGGTAAAGGGAATGGATCTTCTGAAACGTGCGGATATTCTCATCTACGCCGGTTCTCTCGTAAATCCTGAACTCGTAGCCGCATCCCATGCATCTGTGAAACTGGATTCATGGGGCATGAAACTTGAGGAGATCACTAAAGTTATTGAAGACGGGGTGCTTGCAGACCGCCTCGTTATTCGTCTTCATTCAGGGGATCCGGCAATCTACGGATCCATCGTTGAACAGATGGCGCCGCTTGAAGCAAAGGGCATCCGGGCTGAAATTATCCCCGGGGTCTCTTCTATGTTTGGGGCAGCGGCTGCGCTGCAAACAGAATACACTCTTCGCGGTGTTTCAGAATCGGTCATTGTCACCCGTTCCGCCGGGGAGACTCTTGACTCTGACCAGATTGCCGAACTGTCTGTTCACGGTACAACAATGGTGATCTTCCTTTCGACAGGTCACATTGATACCGTGATGAAAAAACTCCGGCGCCCGCCAACCACGCCGGTCGCAGTAGTCTATCATGCCTCGTGGCCTGACCAGCAGATCATCAAAGGAACGATCGAAACGATCGCTGACAAAGTTCACGATGCGGACATAACCCGCTCGGCTCTCATAATTGTCGGCGATATTGTTGCCGGAATCCATGCAGCATACAAAAACTCACACCTCTACGGATGAAAATCGTTGTTGTCACTCTACCCAGGTTTCACGAATCAGGGATGCGCATTGCGAAGTATCTGAATGCAGAGACTGCAGTCTATTCAGATCATGTCTTTGCAGATCTGTATGGGAAATATGACGTTATCATTGCCGTAATGTCTGCGGGAATCGCCGTTCGCGGCTGTGCTCCGCTTTTATCTGACAAGTGGCATGACCCTGCGGTCATTGTTGTCACTCCGGATCTGCATTACGCGATTCCGGTTCTCGGCGGTCATCACGGTGGAAATGAAGTCGCAAAATTACTTGCGGAATTAGGCATCGAACCGGTAATTTCAACGGCGACCGAGGTCATGGGCCGGCCATCTGTCGAAGAGACCGCAAAAACCGGCGGGTTCACGGTTGTCAACCGTAATTCTACCCGGGAGGTCAACGGAGCTATTTTAGATGGTGATGTACCAATCGTCCGTGTTTTGCCTCCAAAAATTGTTGTCGCTGATCCCGGAGTTTCGGTTCTCGTAAATGAATCTCCGTATGTTATTGGGATCGGATGCAGACTTGGAACAACTGCCGGTGAGATATGCTCCGCGATCTCTGCAGCATGTAAAGATGCGGGGATCTCTGAGAATTCTGTGACACTGTATGCCACCACAATGAAAAAGTTTCATGAATCAGGACTCCGCGAGGCGATCGCATCTTTATCCGGCAACCTCATCTTTCTGGATGATGAAACGATTAACGAACAAGTGCCGGAGAGTTCTTCACGTGCAGAAATGCTCGGACTCTGCGGGGTCGCAGAGCCATGTGCTCTTGCTCTTTCAAAAACCGGCACTCTCATAATGAAAAAGACCGTCTATGGGCGGGTTACCGTAGCAATAGGAACATAATATGGGTACTCTTTGGATCGTAAGTACAGGACCGGGAAGCATGCAGCAGATGACACCGGCCGCGATGAAAGTCATCGCTTTATCAGATGTCGTTATCGGCAATGCGTTTTATCTCGAAATGCTTGGATCGCTTTTGAATAATAAACAGGTCATCAGAAGTTCGATGGGAAAAGAGCTGGATCGTGCCCGTGAGGCTGCACGCCTTGCAGCAGATCACAATGTTGCCATGGTTTCCGGCGGAGATGCCGGAGTTTATGGGATGGCAAGTATTGTTCTGGAAATAATCGAGCACGAATTCCCAACTCAGGATGTGGTCGTTCTCCCGGGCGTTACCGCTGCAACTGCGGCTGCAAGCCGTCTCGGCTCCCCGCTTTCTGGAGACTATGTTACTATAAGTCTTTCAGATCTCCTGACCCCCTGGGAGATCATAGAAAAACGTATGGACCTTGCGTCACAGATGGGCACGCCGATCGCTCTTTACAATCCGAAAAGTAGGGGAAGGCCGTTGAATCTCGGCAAAGCGCTCAATATTGCCCTGAAATACAAGGATCAGGAGACCCCGGTCGGCATTGTAAAGAATGTATTCAGAGATGGTGAAGAGGTTCTTATTACTACGCTTGGCTCCCTTACCGAAAACTATGACCTTGTTGATATGCACTCAATTTTAATTATCGGCGGCGAAGAAAGCAGAATATGGAAGGAGGATAAAAATGTCAAAGGAATCATTACACCCCGCGGTTACGACAGAAAATACGTATACTGATATCGGCGCAGACACACCCGAAGGATTTTCCATCTCATCACGGAGCCGGAGTCTTGCACGTGCTGCTGTAGGAAACACGACCCCTGAAGACCGGATAAGGCAGAGATGTTCGATCGCGGTTGGAGACTGGGCGATGGCTGACCTTCTCCGGTTTAACAATGACCCTGTTGAGGCCGGTCTTGCGGCTCTCGAAAACGGTGCTCCTATTTTTACGGATATCAGAATGGTATTGACCGGCATTCAGAAAAAAGGGCACAATTCAACGGTCGAGTGTGCTCTGGATTTCGGTGCGGATATTTCCAAAGTGAAGGGGATCACCAGGAGTTCTGCCGGATTTGTTGCGTTAAAGGAACGACTGAATGGCTCGATAATAGTAATTGGGAATGCTCCAAGCGCTTTGCTTACGGTCTGCTCATTTGTGGATGAAGGGATCCGTCCCGCTCTTGTGATCGGGACCCCGGTTGGATTTGTCAATGCAGCCGAATCCAAAGAGATACTTCGCACGAAAAATCTGCCCTCGATATCCAATTTTGGGACCCGGGGGGGTACGCCCATTGCTGTTGCATCGCTGAATGAAATTATCACGATGCATTCTGAACTGAAAAAATGATAGATCCCGTAACAGGTTTTGCATATCCGGAGTCGTGGGTGGCAAAGTGTCAGGATGAAAAAGCATTGGCACTTGCAAAAAACGGCTTTGGTGTGCTCACCTCGAACGGGTCTGTTTTACGAAGGGGATTTACTACGGGATCCACTGCGGCTGCTGCGTGTTTTGCAGCCGTTGCCTCACTTGCAGGTCTGGTGACTGTTTCCCCGGTCCTCCTCCCCTGCGGGATCATGGCAGAAATTCCGGTAAATGGAAAAGGTGGTGAGGGAACTGCACGAAAATTTTCCGGAGATTATCCAACGGATATCACTGCAGGCATTCTGATCTGCGCGAAGGCAGTGCCTGCGCAGGAGATCACTCTTGAAACCGGTGAGGGGATCGGCAGATTCGTTCGTGATACGCCGAGGTATGCAAAAGGCGTTGCTGCCGTCAGTCCGCCTGCTAAAAAGGAAATACTGGATGCCATCTCTGCAGCCTGTAAGACTGCAGGTATAAAGGGTGCTTCGGTTTTTCTCACGATCCCTAAGGGCAGAGAAATTGGTTTACTCACTCTGAACCCCAAAGTCGGCGTCGAAGGAGGCATATCTGTTGTTGGAACGACCGGATTTGTTGAACCATGGGACGATCACCTCACGGAGACCATAGGCGAACGTATCAGCGAAGCAGAACGTGTGGTTATCACCACAGGCAGGATAGGACTTCGCTATTCACGGCTTTTGTTCCCTGACTACGAGGTGGTCCTTGCCGGGTCTAAGATCGCCGAGAGTCTGGCTGCAGCTGAGCATTGTGCAAATGCGGTTCTCTGCGGTCTTCCGGGTCTGATCCTCCGTTTTTTTGATCCTGATGCTGCAACATCGCGGGGTTTTGCAACAGTTGAGGAGATGATGGCAGGACCTAATGGTAAAATTACTCTGGATGAGGAACTAAAGGCAGCAAAGCTGAAATATCCGCGGCTCCGTATTGTTATTGTCGACAGATCCGGTCAGGTTTTAGGAGATACAAAATGAAAATAATCGGCGTGGGATGTGGAAAAGATATGCTCACAAAAGAGGG
>CAYSRP010000081.1:0-5797 GCA_964433475.1 uncultured Methanomicrobiales archaeon | reverse complement strand
ATTATATAATTATTTCCTGCCTTCCATGTCCTGTCTTATCAGGTAATCAGCGAGCAGTTTGGGAATAGGGGCTGTCATGCAGTGCCAGTTCGGGGTACCGTTCACTTCAAGGACGGTATAGCCGCCGTCTTCGAGCGGGAGGAGATCGACCCCGCAGTAGTCGATACCGACCGCCCGGGCCGCTCCTTCTGCTGCTTTAGCCATATCTTTTGGGATATCGACAGCCTGTCCGCATCCTCCCTGATGGATATTATGGGTAAGGTGCGGGGATTCGCGTTTTATCGCTCCCACCGCTTCACACTCGATGACGAAGATCCGGTAGTCGCGGTCGTTTTTCACATACTCCTGCACATAGTACGGCGGCTCTTCTTTGATCTCGTCGGCGGAGTGGAACAGATAGATACCGTTCCCGTCGTATCCGTAAACTGGTTTGTAGACCGCTTTTCCGCCGTGTGCGTCGAGAAATTTCTGGACGACCTCTTTGCTGTTGGTGAAACAGGTTGCAGGACTTGGAGCTCCTGCTTTGAGTATTTTTGCTGTGGTGGTGACTTTGCTTGCGCAGATGGCGATCGCTTCCGGAGAGTTGATCACATGATTTTCCAGTTCAAGGGCTTTGAGGAGTTCAAACTGGACACCATCCTGTTTTATCCCGCAGGCCCAGATCGTCTCGCCGGATACTGGAAGATTGAATGGGTCGACGGAGGCGAGATCAAGTGTTGCATAAGGAACGCTTCTTTTTTTTAGTTCCGTCATCACCATTGAGGTTGAGTTGTCTGTTTTTGTATCGGTCGGTTTTGGGATAATATGGATCATTAATTTGTGTTGAGTTGGGGAAGTAATAAGGCTGTCTGATTAAGTGCGGCAGTAAGTCAGAAGTATGTACTTCTTTCATACCTGCTCAGTTAAGGGAGCTAACACTTCGTCAAAAAAAAGGGAAATATTGTTATGAATACATGCCGTCAGGGAGTTCTACGTTTTTCTGATTACGCCGCTCCTTAACTGTGATGACCGCCTTAGTGAAATCCTCTTCACGAATGATGGTCCGGTTGGCTCTGACCGCATTCATCCCGGCTTCGACGCAGATCGCCATAAGTTCCGAACCATTCATATCCGGAGTTTCGGCTGCGATACTATCAAGAGATATTTTCTTGTCCAGATGCATTTTTTTCGTGTGGATGGTAAGTATTGTTTTTCTTCCAGCCTCATCGGGAAGCGGGAACTCGATGATCCTGTCGAATCGCCCCGGGCGGAGCAGAGCCTGATCCAGAATATCTATTCTGTTCGTGGCTGCAATGATCTTTACATTGCCCCGTGTATCGAATCCATCCAGTTCTGATAAGAGTTGCATCATGGTCCGGTTCACCTCGTGGTCCCCGGCAGAGTAGGCATCTGTTCCCCGTGAGGAACCGATCGCATCTATTTCATCGATGAATATGATCGAAGGAGCCTTTTCTCTTGCAAGGGCGAACAATTCTCTGACGAGACGTGCTCCTTCACCGATATATTTCTGCACGAGTTCAGACCCGACCACATGGATGAATACGGCATTCGTTTCATGCGCAACGGCCTTTGCGAGCAGAGTTTTACCTGTACCCGGAGGACCATACAGAAGAACTCCCTTCGGCGGTTCGATGCCTACCTTCTCGAACAACTGCGGCTTTAAGAGGGGAAGTTCAACAGCTTCCCTGAGAAGGGTTTTCTGTATTTCCAGTCCGCCGACATCTGCATAACTGACGTTCGGTGCCGTTTCGACTTCCATACCGGTGACGAATGAATCATATTTGTTCGGCAGGACCTCGACAAGAACGAAGGACTGCGGGTGTAGGGCACACTGTGATCCCCGAATCAGATCTTCTGGTTTGACGTTCTCGCTTACTTTCGATAAGAACTGAGGGCCGGTTGTGCTTCTGACAATGACCCGCCCGTCATCTGCTATTGATTCTATTGTGCCGATTACGAGGGGTGGAGTGCGGTACTGTTCCAGTTCTGCTTTATATTTTTTTGTTTCACGTTTATACTGGTCCCGTTCTGATTCAATTGTCGCAGCTTGTAGTCTAAGCAGTCTTACTGTTTCACGAAGCTCATAGTTACGGCCTTCCAGAGTTATATTGGTTTTCCTGAGTTGCGCAAGCTCCTCTGATGATACAACTGATTCAACGGATATGGTCGGGAGGATCACATCCGGATTATTGTCTTGTCCTGATTCAGCCATAAAACCCCGTAATGGGTATATCGGATGAAATCATTAAAGTAGCTTTCGGAACATCATGCTGCAAAACAGAGGAAAACTTTGTGAAAAGCTGCCTCCTCCCGAGATAAGAGTTGTGCTTTTTTTGATGCCTATAGGAAAAGGGTTAATGTATGCGAGGGAAAATATGATTAGCGATACTACCATGCAGACAGAATATTGTGAGTTATGCGGGGCAGCACTGGCGAAACCAGGAAAGTTAGTGCAGATTGAGGGCGCAAAGCCGATGCGTGTTTGCGATAAATGTGCCAAACTCGGTACCGAAGTTCAGGCTCCCCGTGCCCCCGTGCAGTCGTTTGGCAGAGCGGTCATCACCTCCAAACCGATTACCAAAGGTGGTCAGCAATCCATGCGTAAACGGGACATGTTCGATTATCTCGAAGGAGAGATCGTTGAGGATTACCCGCAACGGATCACCACGGCAAGACTTGGAAAAGGATTCACCCAAAAGGATCTTGCTTTCGTTTTGAAGATGCAAGAGGGCGATATCAAAAAATTCGAGCGTGGAGATCGTATGCCGACTGAAGCGGAATGCAGGAAGCTTGAAGCTGAACTTGGCATCGTGCTCATCGACAAAGTTGACGGTGAGGAAAAAATCACTGCGGGCGGCGTTGCAGCAACGACCCTTGGTGATGTTCTTCAGGTGAAAAGAAAGTAATGACATCTCCCCTCATCCTCATTAATTTCAAATCATACCGTGAAGGAGCCGGAAATAATGCAGGTCAGATCGGAGAAGCTGCCGAGATCATTATGCAGGAGTCGGGGGTTACTATTGGTGTTGCCCCACAGTTTCTGGAGCTTCACCCGTTTTGCAAACATTATGAGATCCCTGTGTATGCCCAGCATATCGATGCGGTGGAAGGGGCATTCACTGGAAGGATCCCTGCATTTACTGTGAGAGCGGCGGGTTGCACGGGTTCTTTGATCAATCATTCAGAAAGGAGACTCACGATTGCTGATATCGAGGCATGCGTGGAAGCGGCGAAGTTTAACCATCTGGAGTCGGTTGTCTGCACAAATAATGTGGGTGTTTCTGCTGCGGCGGCAACTTTTGCTCCTACATATGTGGCAATCGAACCGCCTGAGCTGATTGGCTCGGGAATTTCTGTTACTAAGGCTGATCCGGATATCATCAAAAATTCCGTGGCAACAGTGAAACGAATCAACCCGGATGTGAAAGTTCTCTGCGGGGCAGGGATCCAGTCAGGCGAGTGCGTGAAAACTGCCATCGATCTTGGTGCTGACGGGGTATTGGTCGCGTCAAGTGTCGTGAAGGCGAAGGATCCGGAGGCCGTGCTCCGCGATCTGGTGTCTTTACTGTAATACCCGAATACAACTCAAATACTTTTTTGCATTCGTCTCTTGAAAAAAAGAGGGTAGTGTGATTATTCCACAAAAAGGGGCGCGAGGCTGACTTCCTGCCAGTCATTGTCCACGACTTTGATCCAGAGGGTTTCATCCGCCGGAACGAAAACTATCTGGTGGTTCGAGGAACAGGGGATCCCGTCGAACACCGTGTGGGTGAAGGTCGCTCCGCCGTCTTCGTAGGCGACGTTCCGGATCTCAACCATCTTTTCGCCGTCGATGGTTCCTTTCGCTTCTTCCGCCTGCCTGAGCAGGTTGTCGTATCGAATCACGGAATTTGGCTCGGGGACAATGCCGGTCCAGGAGGGATCGACGAAGTGATTTGCCGCGGCGATGACCCCGTAGCCGGTCCGCTGTTTCGTCTCAACGAGGCCGACTTCATAGACGTATGCGCCGGTCGGTCCGGCGGCATCGACGATGACGGTCCCGCCTGGACGAAGTGCCCGGATGCCTGCGTCGAGGCCGTCAAGATCCGAGTAATCGAGCATCAGACCAAAGAAGGCTGCGAGAAGGTCCTGATGGTTTTCCGGGGCGGTAAGGGCCAGCCCCGAGGCATCGTCGGAGATGTAGAGACCTTTGCTATTCATCAGGGTCTCTGAAGCCGCTCCAGCCGGCGAGAAGGTCGCAACGCCGTTGCTTCCGTCGGTTGGGTTGTAGACGGCAAGGACGTAGTACGGGTTGAACGGTTCGAGTTCGTCGGAGGTGTCCCAGTTCCGCGAGACGACGACCGATCCGTTGACGGTGTATTCGTCCCAGACGGCGAGATACGAGCAGGCATACGGCGTGGTCAGGTAGAGGATCGGGCCGTAGTAGAGGACGTAGGCGTCATCTTCGGTCAGGCCGGTGACCTCGTCCATCCCGCGGTAGATCTCCTTGATTCGTTCGGGCAGGAACGGTTCGTTGTCCCGGACCAGGGATCGGATCTCGTCGATGGTGTAGCCCCTCGCCTGGAGTTCCGTTGTTATCATCGCGTACTCGGCGAGCAGTTCATCTTTCATGAGGCCGCCGTACTGCCGTCCCATCTCGCGGTATGTTCCTTCGAGGACGATCACGGTGTAGTTCCCGGCAAGATACCGGTCGCCGTTTTCAAAAGAGGATACGAACTGCAGGGAGGAGTTCTCCGAAGTCGCCGTCTGGCTGATTAAGGGGGCAATGCAGCCCGAGACCAGTATCGCCGCAAAGAGTCCGGCGATTATGAGTGTCATTGTGTATTTATGGGAAATGGTCACACCCTCCGGTGGGTATTTTGCAGTATTTTCTTTTATGGTATTTACGGGTTGTGTTAGCGGGCCACCCCTTAGGGGCGGCCTTAGCTGAGCAAGTCGATAGACTTGCGAGTGCGGGGTGGACGGTCTTAGCAGAGCGATTATGTTTCTTTGCATGAAGGTGATGATGGTGAATAATTTGGAAATAGTGTTCTGCGGTTAGGGTTTTATCTAGTCTCTAGACCTAAAAGAAGAATACAGGTTAAGGTATGCGAATTATTTATGAATTTACTACAAAATTGGAGACATTATGTACATAAGTGGAGTATGCATCAGAAATTATCGTAGTTTGAAAGCTATTGATCTAACTTTTCATGAAGGAAAAAATGTTATTGTCGGAAAAAACAATTCCGGGAAAAGTAATATCATCAAAGCTATTGATTTGGTTGTTGGAGAGAAATATCCAACATATCAAACGTTTGATATAAATGATTTTTATGCTGAGATGAATAATGGAGGAAAACTCTCGTACTCTTCTTCTTTTACTATTATTCTTGAATCAAAACATGGCTCGTCAGATGAACTATCTTATTGCTAAGATGAATTGTTAGGATACACAAAAAAAATTCCCTATTTTACATATACAAATGTTCCAATAATAAATCCAAAAACAAATGATATTAATGATGATTTTCTGTATTATGATGGAAAATATGTAAAAGGAGCCCCTCATTATAAACAAACTGACTGGTGTACATCTACAGATATGTCGATTATGCTTAACGACATTCATAGAAAAATATTCGTCTTCCTGCATGTTGTCCGCGAAGGGCATGAATTTGTCAAATATTTTGGGATTATATTGGAAAAAGGTGCTGTTTGCCAGTTTATATATGGCATAAATAACAATCTTCGAAATTGTCTCTTGACAAGTGTAATAATTCCAGTACGTTGGAGGTAAGAGGTTCCTCCGCACGCG
>CAYSRP010000080.1:0-5884 GCA_964433475.1 uncultured Methanomicrobiales archaeon | reverse complement strand
CATGATCTGTTTCTGCATCGCAATTATATTGGCATGGAATTTTTGTCCATTCTGAGAATCCAGATAATCTGGTATTATCTGACAAATAAAATCGAATTCCTTACAACAGGGTAATGCTTTTTCAGGATCATGCATATCACATAAAATTCTTGCCATGGATACCTCCGTATAATAATAACTGTCAACCAATTCTGATAAGCCCCATTTGTTCGTTTCATCTTTACACCGGGACAATGCCAGTGTAGCATACTTCAAAGCATTCTCATGATCGCCAAGCAGGTTGTAACAATCGGCAATATAGGTGTAGGTGACAATCATATTTTGAATCGCAACGATCACTAAGTCGGGATGAAAACGGGGATATAATCCTTCCAAACGATGAAGACGATCTACGTTCTCTATACTGACTTTCAGCGATGAAGCATAATCCCCCAGACGGAAATATATGCTGGATATTCGTGAGTAAATCAATGAAAGGAAATTGAGAACATCAGCTTCATTGAATGATTGAGGATACTCAGCCATCTTTTTTACAACACGTAATGCAGTATCAAGCAGTGTTTTAGCTTCAGAATAATTTCCTTTAGATAATTCTATTTTACCCAATTCCAGGAGTTTTCTTAGCTGAATATTCAGATAATCGGGTCCAGTCGGTTTTTTCCCCGAATCCTGCTTTTCAGTTATCTTTGAATTACCGAATATTCCCATGGTTAAAAATCCTACAGGTTAGTTTAACATTAGCATGTAGAGTATATAAATATTGTTTTTGTATTTCAGGCTTATTCTAAGTCATATACTCAAAATAGAGAACAAACTAAAAAGATTTCACGAATATTGGTGATGTATTACTATTTAACTATTTGTTTTTTAATGCGCACTGCTGCAACTTCATCTGCATTGCTACGATTATAATAAGGTAACTATCGGGAAGTGAAACTCCGGATAAAACGATTTTCGTTGCATCTACTGAATTCAAAGACATCACATGAGTAATAGCAGCACGAATATCATCCAACTGGCAAAGCGAATCGAGCATATTCCATATTTTTCCAGAAAAAAATCTAATTCAGATAATCAAAGAGAAAAACAGAAAAACCCGCTTTTAATCAGGCATTTTGCGTACCATATGATTGGCATAAAATCGGGGTGACACAATATTCACTGAAACTCCGGAACGAAGAGTTGACCTGCATCAAAAAGGGAAAAAAGAAAAATCAGCTGCAACCACTCCATCCGCAGTGTTTGCAGATCCCCTGATTACAGCCTTCACCGAAATCAAGGGGTTCGCCGCATTCAGGGCATGGAGGATTTTTCTTTTCTCCCGGAGTGATCGGTGTAATTGACCAGTTATCCAAGGTAGTGATGGCCTGATTGGTCGCTGCAAGTTTGATGCACTTTCCAACAACATCAGCGCAGGACATTCCCTCTGCATTCTTGTTCTTGATAGCCGAGACACAACTGACTTTCGCAAACTGCTTCACGAACTTCTCATAAGGAACACCATTCTGAAGACCGGTGCTGATACTTCGTCCGAGGGCATTGCTACTTGCCTCACATCCGGCCCCAACTGTCCTGATGAAGACTTCTATCGGTTTTTGACCCATGGTGTTTACTGTGATATACAGACGACAGCATCCAGACTGCGCAAGGAAGGTCCTTCCCACCAGTTCCCGCGGGCGGGTAAAGGACAACTGCTGGATGAGTGACGGCTCTGAAGTTTTCTCTTCTTCAGCCGGTTTTGCAGTTTCCTGCTTCTCAAGAGCAAGAACGACATCCTCTCGTGACCCCGTTCTGTAAAGGGTCATGCCTTTTATTCCTTCCTTCCATGCAAGAATAACTGCCTGGGAAACATCCTCTTTCGTCGCAGAAACAGGCATGTTGATGGTTTTGGAAATCGAGGCGTGAACATGCTTCTGGAATGCAGCCTGCATCAAAACGTGATCCTTCCAGCCAATATCGAGAGCGGTTTTGAACACTGCCCTGAAATTTTCAGGAAGCCAGTCAACATCCTGGACCGTGCCTGTTTCATGGACATGGGCGATGACATCATCACGTTTTGCTTCAGCTTCTGCACCGGTAAATCCCATAGACTCGATTACCCGTTTGAGTTCACTGTCAAAATAGGGATGAACCATGACAAATGTTTTGCCAACCGTGTTCCGGCGGGTATATGCAAAGGAGAAGACCGGCTCAATGCCGGAGGAACATCCTGCAAGAAGAGATATGGTCCCTGTCGGGGCAATCGTCGTCAGAGCCGCATTTCGCATGATGATGCCCTTTTTATCCCAGACACTTCCTTCATATGCCGGGAAGGTTCCTTTTTCTTTACCAAGACGCATAGATTCTTCAACTGCCACCCGATTAATCCTCTCCATGACCTCCATGCAGAAGTTTCTGCCTGCATCAGAGTCATAGGGGATCCGGAGCATCAGCATTGCATCGTGAACGCCCATCAGACCAAGCCCGACTTTTCTCGTACGGTTGGTCGCATCACGGATCTCCTGAATCGGGAAGACATTTTTGGTGATAACCGCATCGAGGAACCTGATACCCATTCGGGTCATATCATCAAGAGCTTCGTAGTTCATACCATCGGCACGGATGAATTTTGAAATATTGATACTGCCTAAAACGCAGGACTCAAAGGGAAGAAGAGGCTGCTCGCCGCATGGATTGGTCGTGTCGATCTCACCAAGTTGTGGTGTGGGATTTTTCTCATTAATGGTATCATAGAAGAGGATCCCGGGTTCACCGTTTTTCCAGACACCGTCAACGACACCGTCCCATATTTCTCCAACAGTAATTGGAGCACCATCCGTGCCTGTGACCCAGACTTTATCCAGATCACCTTTCGTAACACATTCCATAAACTCGTCAGAGACCATGACAGAAATATTGAAGTTACTGAAGTCGCCTTCTTTGGCTTTACTTCTGATGAACTTCATGATATCCGGGTGCCAGACATTCAGGATACCCATATTGGCACCGCGTCTTCTCCCGCCCTGTTTTATCACATCAGTAGCGGCATTGAAAACACGCATGAATGAAACCGGACCCGATGCCACGCCATCCGTAGATCTGACGGGAGACCCTTCGGGACGCAGATGGGAAAAGTTGTAACCGGTCCCTCCTCCCGACTGGTGAATGATCGCCCCCCAGCGGACAGCATCAAATATTTGCGGCAGAGAATCATTTACCG
The DNA here is from genome assembly GCA_964433475.1 of uncultured Methanomicrobiales archaeon. GTDB lineage: Archaea > Halobacteriota > Methanomicrobia > Methanomicrobiales > Methanocorpusculaceae > Methanocorpusculum. Next base: position 2,685 of record CAYSRP010000080.1, on the reverse strand, counting down.
GCAGAGTAAAACATGCTGATAACTGACCAAGAGGCGTTCCTGCATTCATCAATGTCGGAGAGTTCGGGAGGAATGACAGGGAAAACATTGCATCATAGTATTCCTTTGTCTCTTCAGGTGTTTCACCTAATGCATCTGCCACTCGTCTACAGACATCTTCGAACGATTTCTCGCCGGTGCGGTAATATCTTGCCGCTAAAATACTATCTACTACTGAATCAGCCATCAAATCAACCCTTGTTCATCCGTACATTTTCCAAAAATCCACATCAGGATAAATTTCCGTCCCTGTGATTATTTTTGTACGTAAGAATTAATGGGACAAACACATATTTTAATCCACTTCATTGACCCTCCCACACTTGAACACAACTCTTAAATGGTAGTTAAAGAGACCATTTAACCAACATGGTTGTTCCATCTAAAGTATTTTTTACCAAAGGCAAAGGCGTCCACAGAGATCAGTTGGTTTCGTTTGAGATGGCCCTCAGAGACGCAGGAATTGCCCCGTTCAACCTGGTTTATGTTTCATCGATCATGCCGCCTGATGCTGAGATCATCTCGCGCGATGAAGGACTCACCTGTCTGAACCCGGGAGAGATAGTATACTGCGTAATGGCACGCGAGTCATCGGATGTTCCAAATTTGAGAATATCAGCATCTATAGGTCTGGCTGTTCCACAGATACATGATAAACAGCATGGCTACCTATCAGAACATCACGGCATTGGAATGTCAGAAAAAAAGTGCGGGGAATACGCCGAAAAACTTGCAAAAACAATGCTTGATACAATAATGCAGACCTCAGGCGGGAAGATCCTCAAAACCTGCAATATCAGTATAGAATCAGAGACGGACGGTGAAGGTAACTGGACTACTGTTGTGGCAACTGCAGTCTTCGTCTGTTAAACCTTTATCTGAATAACACCAATAGTTTTTCACATGTGCGGAATTGCGGGAATAACTGATACCCCAAATGTATCGGTGTCATTGTACCTGGCGTTATATGCACTCCAGCATAGGGGACAGGAAAGTGCAGGTATTTTTACGTATGATGGTGAAACCGTACAGAAACACAAAGGATACGGGCTGGTATCCGAGGTATTTGATGAAAACGCTCTCGAAAAACTTACCGGAAATACCGGTATAGGGCACGTCCGATATCCGACAACAGGCGGTTCTAAACCTGAAAATATCCAGCCGTTCCATTTTATTTTCCGTGGGCATTCCCTGTCACTTGTTCATAATGGAAATCTGGTAAACACAGATGAACTCAGATATGAGTATGAAGGACGAGGGCACATTTTTTCCACCACCTCAGATACCGAGATCATCGCCGCGATCCTCGCAAATGAAATCATCCATGATCACACACCGGATGAAGCAATTAGTTATTGTATGCGAATAATTCGGGGATCATACGTAGTGATATTTATGCTGGATGGTATTTTGTATGCATTCCGCGATCCGCTTGGAATCAAACCCATGTGTCTGGGAAAAATGAAGACCGGCGGATATATTCTTGCTTCTGAAAGTGTTGCTCTGGATGCAGTTGAAGCTGAATTCATACGGGATATCGTACCTGGAGAAAGTGTCAGGCTCGAAGGTGAAACGGTATATTCCCGAAAAATGATGAAGGCAAAATCCTGTGCCCACTGTGTTTTTGAATATATTTACTTTGCAAGGGCCGATTCAATCATCGACGGCGTATCAGTATACGATGTCAGAAGAATGACAGGAGAAATTCTCGCAAAGGAAGCTCCGGTTAAGGCCGACCTGATCTCACCGGTCCCGGATTCAGGTACCGCCGCAGCAACCGGATATTCCCGGGAATCAGGTATCCCATTCAGAGAAGCCATGATCAAAAACCGGTACACCGGACGGACGTTCATTCTGCCCTCACAGGAAAAACGTGAGGTCGCAGTCAGGATGAAACTCAATCCGGTCCGTGGTCATATCAAAGGCAAGTCAGTTGTCCTTGTAGACGACAGTATTGTCAGAGGCACAACATCGAAGAAAATTCTGTCACTTGTTCGCGAATTCGGTGCAAAGGAGATCCACCTCCGAATCGCATCCCCGCAGATCATTGCACCCTGTTATCTCGGAACGGATTTTCCCACACGAAGAGAACTCATTGCATCTACGAAATCAATTGCCGAGGTCGAGAAAGAGATCAAGGCAACCAGTCTTGCGCACGTTTCACTTAATGGACTCATCAAAGCGATCGGTATTCCAAGAGAGGATCTCTGTCTGGGATGTCTCACCGGGAAATATCCTGTGGCAATCAAAGATGAAGAAGAAGATGACCGTAATATTAGAATGGTTGATTCCTATTCCTGCACATCTAAAGAATAATTTTTTTTAAGCCGCAAACGTTAGCCCCCTGGCAAAGTAAGGGAATACATGGGACAAAACAAATCAAAATAAGTTTTTTTTAATAATTTTCCACTTCAAAACCTGAAGTGGAAATTAAAAGGGAGAGTTTTAAGAAAGTGGTACGTGTCATTAATCTGTTATTAGTATTGAACAGACCCGAAAACTTTCTGGTGTGGTGGTGTGTGAGGTGTATTATCCTAACTGGAAAAGAGTAGTATGTGGTGTTTCTTTTCCAGGTATGGAACTTAATTGTTCACGGGTCTGTCTGCCGCCTGTGCTCTTCCCACAGGCTGCTATATTACTATTATA
>CAYSRP010000079.1:0-5947 GCA_964433475.1 uncultured Methanomicrobiales archaeon | reverse complement strand
GGATGGTCACCACACTGGATGTTCAGCCGCTATGATGTCAAGTACCTTGAAGACCCGAAGGGAGTCTACGGCGGTGCAGAAAATATCGTTACCCTTGCAAGGCAGGGTCTTGAGACCGATGATCCGGAAGCATATGGTATTTTGACCCGCTTTGAATGGACCATTGAAGATATCACCTCTGTTATGAATGACATAGCCAGTGGTACGTCTGAAACTGATGCCGCAAAAGCATGGGTCGAAGCGAACCCTGACAAAGTCAATTACTGGCTCGGGGAAACCTGATCCACTATTTTTTTACATTCGCGAATTTAAGGCAAATCTAAAAATACTGCTGATTTTTCAGTTGAAACTCATTTATTCCCTGCTTTTCATTAGGTGCTTGTTTCGGTCCGCCTCTTTATAAAATAGCAATACTTTCAAGCAAATGATTTTCGGATATAGTATCTTCCTGGATACTAGATATTCTCAGCATCACTTTTTGCTTCATATCAATAGAAAGACAATAATCATACACTTAAGGGAGATTACCATGAAAAAAACATTCAAACTGGAGAATCTGGACTGTGCGAACTGTGCATCTATCATGGAAAATAAAATCAGGAAGATTAACGGGGTCAGTTCAGCTACCATCAGTTTCATGACCCAGAAACTGGTAATAGAAGCCGACGAATCCCGTTTTGATGCTATCGTCAAAGAAGCAGGTGTGATCTGCAAACGTGTTGAACCGGACTGTGTAATTGTAGATTAAAACAGTATGTCTATTATTTTGAACAAAAAACAGAAGAGATCCTTATATCGGATATTAGGAGCTTCTGTTCTATTTGTTCTGGCATTTCTCATTACAGGATATTTGGTTATTCCTGCTGAGTATTTGGCCTATCTAAAATTTATTTTGTATATTATCCCCTATCTTCTTGTAGGCGGGGACGTGCTTTTGCTTGCCGGCAGGAATATCATCCATGGAAAAGTGTTTGATGAAAATTTTCTCATGTCCATTGCAACTATCGGAGCATTTTGTCTTGGCGAATATCCTGAAGGTGTTGCCGTCATGCTTTTCTATCAGGTTGGGGAATTATTCCAGAGCTATGCGGTAAATAAATCACGCAGATCGATCGCTGATTTAATGGACATCAGCCCTGATCATGCATATATTGAGTGTGACGGTGAATTGGTCACAGTCTCTCCGGATGAACTCAACGTTGATGATATTATCGTCATCAAACCAGGAGACAAAGTTCCTATTGACGGCGTTGTTATCGGAGGTTCGTCTGATCTCAACACAGCTTCCTTGACAGGTGAATCCCTCCCAAGGTATGTTAGTGTAGGGGATACGGTGATTAGCGGATGCATCAACATCAGTGGTGTCCTGCACGTTCGTGTTATGAAACTATTCAGCGAATCCACGGTTACCCGGATCCTCGAATTAGTTGAAAATGCAAGCAGCAGAAAAGCAAAAACTGAAAATTTCATCACAAAATTTTCCAGATATTACACACCCGTTGTCGTTATCGCAGCTGTGATTCTGGCTCTCATCCCTCCGCTGATTTTTTCCCAGCCGTTTCCGGTTTGGATCGAACGTGCGTTAATTTTTCTTGTTGTATCCTGCCCATGTGCTCTTGTAATTTCCATCCCGCTTAGTTTCTTTGGGGGCATCGGGGGTGCATCCTCATCAGGAATTCTAGTGAAAGGGAGTAACTATCTTGAAGTTCTCGCAAAAGCCGATACGGTCGTATTTGATAAAACAGGTACGCTTACCTGTGGAAAATTCTCCGTTACCGAACTTCACCCGGTCGACATATCAAAAGATCAGCTCCTTGAATATGCTGCAAATGCAGAAGCATACAGCGACCATCCGATTTCTCTCTCAATTAAAAATGTATATGGAAAACCTGTCAATACTGAATTTCTCGCTGATGTTTCAGAAACTGCCGGTTACGGGGTTACTGCAGTCTTCAAAGGTCACAAGATTTCCGTTGGTAATCAGAAACTTATGCATAGTCTTGGCATACCAACAGAAAATGTCCTCTGTGCCGGAACGATGATCCATGTTTCTGTCGATGGAGCGTATGCCGGATATCTGGTAATTTCCGATACGGTTAAACCGGAAGCAAAAGAAGCGGTTTCACGTCTGAAAACACTTGGTATCAAAAATACGGTAATGCTTACCGGCGATTCGTCGGTTGTTGCTGCTTTTGTGGCGAAAGAACTTGGGATCGACACGTATCATGCGGAACTCCTGCCGCAGGATAAAGTCCTGGTCCTTGAAGATATCATCAATCGTCAGAACAAAGATCGAAAAGTGGCGTTCGTCGGAGACGGCATTAATGATGCGCCTGTGATCACGCGTGCGGATGTTGGTATTGCGATGGGCTCGCTTGGTTCCGACGCTGCAATCGAAGCTGCTGATATTGTCCTGATGGATGATAATCCCGCAAAAATTGCGCTGGCAATGCAGATTTCTAAGAAGACAATGGGGATCGTCAAGCAGAACATAGTATTCGCCCTTGCTGTGAAATTCCTCGTTCTGATTCTTGCAGCATTTGGACTTGCGAACATGTGGGAAGCGGTATTTGCTGATGTCGGAGTTGCCGTAATAGCAATCTTAAATGCTATGAGGACACTCAATGTTAAAGACAAATAATTTAGTCTGCAACCTCAATGGCAAACAACGTCGATTTATTGCATGGTTCCGTGTATAAAGGGCTGATTTATTTTGCTTTGCCATTACTTGCAACAAGTCTGATCCAACTTCTCTTTTCAACAGCTGATATGCTGTTTGCGGGTAATCTTCTCGGAACGGATTCTGCTGCTGCAATCGGCTCAAGTACGATGATCGTCTTTTTCCTCATCAATTTCCTTCTTGGATTGTCTGCCGGTGCGAGTGTTGTCATCTCTCAGTATTTTGGCGCAAAACAGCCGGACAAAGTTAAAAGTGCAATGCAGAATGGTTTCATTATTGCGATTGTAGGCGGGCTTATCCTCACTCTTTTAAGTTATGTCATATCACCTTACGTCCTTGTCCTGACAAACGTCCCCGCAAACATTATGGACATGGCTTCGGCATATATCCGCATATACTCACTGAGTATTGTTTTTACTGCTGTCTATGATATGGGTTTCTCTGCTCTCCGGTCAGTTGGTAATTCCCAATCACCGCTGATCTACCTGGCTATCGGGGGGATCGTACACCTCATTCTCAATGCGGTTTTTCTCATAGTGTATGATTTGGGTGTCGAAGGACTTGCCTGGTCAACGGTCCTCTCACAAATCCTGATTGTCATATTGATTTTTCATAATCTTCTGGATAAAAATCCCCATAATCCAGTTCATCTTGAAAATCTTCATTTTGACTCGTTCTATGTTAAACAGATTCTCAGGATAGGTTTACCGGTTGCAATCCAGGCAACATTGATCACACTCTCGAATATCATCATTCAATCCCAGATCAATCTCTTTGGTGATGATATCATCGCGGCATTTTCCGTCTATCTCAAAATAGATAATATCGTCTGGTTGTCCACAGTCGCTTTTGGTCAGGCAGTAATGATTTTTGTAGGGCAGAATCTAGGTGCGCATAATGTTTTGCGGGCAAAGGAAGGTATCAGAAAATGCTTGATTATTTCTGTTGCTGTAACACTTGTCGCGAGTCTCCTTGTATTAGGATTTGGAAGACCTTTGTTCGGTCTTTTCATCAGTGATGGAGTCGTCATCGGTTTTGGGATGGTGATCATGACAATAACCATGCCCCTGTACTTCCTCTATGCAGTTATGGAAGTCTTAAGCGGAGCATTAAAAGGAGCAGGAAAGTCATTTGCAGCCATGAGTATTATTATGATGAATATGTGTGTATTCCGGACGATTATCCTGATAATTGTTATGATAATATGTCCGGAGTTATGGGCAGTGATCATGGTATACCCAATAACATGGATTTTAACCATAGCGGCGCTTACGATGTATTATCGCGCAAAACCATTGACTTCGGCACTAAAGAGGTTTAATAGTGCCATATAATTATTTTTAATGACAATAGCTGGATTTGTAACATTGTCTTATGGGCCGGGGATCAAGTCGAGAGGGGACGTGTTATATTCATTATTGAATATTATCTACCCGACCGCATGAATGTTTGTCCGATAGTTTGGACCTGATGAATCAGGTGAGAAATATAGGATCAGCATGTCCGTATAATTTCTTCAAGTAATCGTAGCACTTTTCGTTATTTAAATACATATGATTCGACATTCAGCACCTACGAAAAATCAGTTAATTACCTGTCATAAAATTGATTTGATTGATTAAATAAGGAAGATATAAATCATTTAACAAAAAGAAAGATATGGAGAACTGGAGATTATTTTGATACTAATATATTAATTAATATCATTTTGTGTTAATAATTGTATTAGTGATGGGAGTCTGTTCAATTCCCTTGTACAGACTTGCTGCAAATAATAAAACTCCGTTCGATAAAAATCATGCTGTTTTAGCATAGATTTAGAGGAAAAACACTATGGCAAAGTACAAGGATGTCATCGATTTATATGATGACTACGGCAAACTCTTACGGAGTAACGTGTCCCTTGAGAGGATCAGCCCGCTTGTGAACCCGGCCGTCAAAAAAATTATTGACGATACGAAGCGTTCAGTTGCGGTAAATCTTGGTGGCATGCAGGACGCTCTTAAATCCGGTAAAATCGGGAAGCATCAGCAGATTCTCGGTCGTGAACTTGACCTTGATATTCTTGGCAATATTGATGCGGTTGAGGCAAAAATAAAAGAGTATGTCTCGGTTGAGGAAAATGATGACACTGCTATTCGTCGCTTTAACGGCGGAAAACTTTTGTTAGTCAAAGTTCCGTCGACCCGTCTTGCATCTGCAGCAACCTATGATGCAGCACTGACTTCAGTCGCAGCAGCAACCACGTATGCAGTTGTCGAGCAGTTCAACGTTGATATGTTCAACGCAAACACTGTCAAGGCAGCAGCATTCGGTACCTACCCGGTCACTATGGATCTCGCAGGCGGCGCATGCTCTATGATCATGTCCATCCCGCAGAACAACGAGTCTCTTGGATATGCACTTCGTAACATTCCGGCAAACCAGACTGTAATGATGACCCACAGAAACGCAATGCAGGGTGCAGCCCTCGCATCCACCTTCGAGCATGCAGGTCAGTTCGAGATGGGTAACGCAATCGGCCCATTCGAGCGTGCACAGCTCTTACTCTTTGCTTACCAGGGTCTCAACGCCAACAACATCGTCTACGATATTGTGAAAGCAAACGGCCAGACCGGTACTGTCGGTACTGTTGTTCAGTCCTTAGTCGAGCGTGCACTGGAAGACAAAGTCATCACGCAGACTGCAGGAGCCCCAGGCGGCTACTTCAAACCCTACGAGACCAAGGACCCGATGCTCTGGAACGCCTACGCATCCGCCGGCACCCTCGCCGCAACCATGGTCAATGCAGGAGCTGGAAGAATGGCACAGGCTGCATCCTCCACGTTACTCTACTTCAACGACCTTCTTGAACACGAAACCGGACTTCCGGGATCCGACTTTGGAAGAGTTATGGGAGCCGGCGTTGGTTTCTCCTTCTTCAGCCACTCCATCTATGGTGGAGGAGGACCTGGTATCTTCAACGGAAACCACGTCGTTACCCGCCACGCAGCAGGTGTCGCAATGCCTTGTGCAGTTGCAGCATGTGCACTTGATGCAGGTACTCAGATGTTCTCTCCGGAAGGAACCGCAAAGATTTATGGTGAGACCTTCGGTAGTATCGAAGAGTTCGCACACCCGATTCAGGCAATTGCAAAAGTTGCGTAAATCTCCTTACAGTATCCGAAAACAAACTATTAAGGAAAATAAAAATGGTATACACACCACAATACGGTCCGGGAACTTCAAAAGTTGCAGAAAACCGCCGCAACCAGATGAACCCGAACG
>CAYSRP010000078.1:0-6069 GCA_964433475.1 uncultured Methanomicrobiales archaeon | reverse complement strand
TTGAGCAGATCCAGGATGAATACCTTACCTACGGGCGGGAATATATGGCCTGGGGCTGCTTTGTGTTCCGGGGTTAGAGGATCCTTTTTTTCAGCATCACAAAAATCAGGAGCAACGATAAGCCAAGAGAACCAAACACGATGGAGACGAAGGCAAGCGGGTAATCGTTCAAAGGTATATTGACGTTCATGCCGAAGAATCCTGCAACGACCATGGGGATCGCCATTATAGCCGCAAAACAGGTAAAAAGTTTCATGATCCAGTTTACATTATTGTTGATGATCGAGGCAAACGCTCCCATTGTACTTGCTATGGTCTCGGAATAGGTCTGTGCCATATCCAAAGCCTGATGATTTTCAATGATGACATCTTCGAGAAGATCGCGGTCTTCTTCCGTCAGAGTTCCCGTCGCAGCCTGAGACTTGGAGAGTTTTTCCAGTACGGATTCATTTCCCTTCAGCGAGTTGATGATATAGACAAGGGATTTCGAGAGAGTGAGCATATGAAAGAGCTCCTCGTTTTTTGTGGATTTCTTGAGGGTCTTTTCTATTTCATTGGTGCGTTTGTCGATGAGCCGGAGATTCTGCACAAACAAACCGGCATTTTTGTACAGAAAGAGCAGGATGAAACCCGGATGGTTGTCAGTGGAAAAATTCTTGATCTTTCCCTGAGCGAAAAGATCGAGGATCGGATTTTTGCGCAGGGAAACACTGATGATCACATCAGACAGGAGAATGAAACCTGCCGGGATCGTCATATATGACTCGATATCCTCTTCTTTGACCACATAGGGGGTGTCGATAAGGACGAGGGACGTCCCTTCATCAAACTCAACACGGGGGCGTTCCTCCTCATCCAGAAGGATGATAAGTTCGGATTTCTCGATCGAGAGCCGGTCGCAGACAAACGAGACCTCATCATCAGTCGGCTGGATCATGCGTATCCAGCAGCCTTTACTGATCGTCTCCTGCAAAACAGGGACCTTTGCCTCGTTGACTGAAGAGTAAATCTGAATCATGGTTCCTTACTGATTCATAAGGGAGATAAACATGATAATGATTCCTGAAAAAAGGGGGAGAGACTCGTGAAGGACCAAAGCATTAGGGTACTGTCAGAGTTCTCATCCCGGGGTGTTTACAATAATTACTACAACCCGGGAGTATAAATACCCCGAACCGCGCGGTGCGATAATGCCCCTAACATGTGCAAAAAAGGTGTTCTTACTCAATGAGATAGGTTACGAAATTTGTTCATTTTCAGGGTCCGGGCGGAATTGACCAACCCTTGTCACGATGAAAACATCCGCTGAAGATACTCAAATGCTGCAAGTACTTCGGTATATTCCCTTCGCATGTGCGGGCTTACATCCGGGTGATATTTATCCCGAAGATCTCTGAAGGCGAGCGAGGTCGTGGAGAAATCCGAACCAAACGGCACGCCAAGAACTTTGTATGCACGTTCAGTCGTCATATCTTCTATCATTATTCCAAGTATGTTCATTCATATTACATAAATATGATAGGAACGCAACATATAACCCGTAATAATTAGATTTTCATTGCCCTGGTGTGGGTGAAAATCTAAAAAACGGAGTGTATCCTGTGGTAGACTGGAATTTAATTGGAATTATTGCCGCTTTTGTCATTTACTTTGGTGTAATGATTTATATCGGCTTCTTCTTTATGAAGAAGAACAAGACCGCTGGCGACTACATCCTCGGAGGACGGAAGCTTCCCCCTCTGGTATCGGCAATGTCGGCAGAAGCCTCCGATATGAGCGGATGGCTGCTCTTAGGTCTTCCCGGAATGGCCTATGCGACCGGTCTTTCTTCTGCCGGATGGACCGCCATTGGTTTAGCGATCGGTACGTATCTGAACTGGAGATTTGTTGCAAAACGTCTGCGGGTATATACCCACAGAGCAAAGAACTCCCTCACCCTCCCGGAGTTCATCACCAACAGATTCAATGAAAAGAAAGGGATCATCTCTGCAATAGGATCCATATTCATTCTGGTTTTCTTCGTCATCTACACCTCCGCACAGTTCGTTGCAGGAGGAAAACTCTTCAGCTCCGTCGTGACGATCTACAACTTTGACCTGAGCTTTTTAGGAAACCCGGACCTTGGAACGATCTACATCATAGGCATCCTCGTCTGTGCTCTGATCGTTGTCAGTTACACATTCACCGGAGGATTCAAAGCCGTCTGTCTCACGGATACCATAATGGGCTTTTTGATGCTCTGTGCCCTGGTCATTGTTCCGGTACTTGCACTCGTCCTCATCTTTTCCGACGGGGGTGCAGGACTCTCGAGTCTGGATCCAAAAATGTTCTCCCTCTTCTGGGAATATGATCCAACGAACGGTGTCTTTGAGTTCGTATCGGTCTTCACTATAGTCTCCGGACTTGCATGGGCGTACGGATACTTCGGTCAGCCGCATATCCTGCCGAGATTCATGGCGATCGAAGATCCAAATGACATTCCGACCGCCCGCCGTATTGCTATGGTCTGGGTCATCATCACCCTTGCTGCAGCGATCTTCGTCGGACTTGTTGGTCAGATCATTTTCCCTGACCCGTCCGCAGTCACCGGATTCGATTCGGAAAAAGTCTTCATCTTCATGGCCGGAGATGTCCTCGGTTCACTGCCGTTCCTTGCAGGGATCATCTATTGTGGTGTGCTCGGCGCAATCATGAGTACCGCCTCATCGCAGCTTCTCGTCGCAGCATCTGCTATCTCTCAGGATATTTATAAAAATATCGTCAACAAGGCAGCATCCGACAAGAGTCTCCTTGTGGTTTCCAAACTCACGGTCCTTATTGTTGCGGTCATCGCACTTTTCCTGGCACTTCTGGGTAATTCCACAGTCTTTGAGATCGTTTCCAGTGCCTGGGCAGGATTCGGCTGTACGTTTGGATCCGTCATCCTCGTGGGTCTCTTCTGGAAGCGTATGAACTGGCAGGGAGCTCTTGCCGGTATCATCACCGGAGGAGCTGTCTCCCTTGGATGGGGAGCTCTCTTAGCTTCCTCGACCGGCATCTACGAAATGATTCCGGGCGTCATCGCAAGTTTACTTGCCATCTTCATCGTCACAAGACTCACCAGATCCCCCGAAAAGGAAGTTCTCGATACGTATGACGAGTACATGAAAACAATCGGCACGAAGAGAACCTAAGCGCCGTAAATAATAGTATCACATCATTGGCAACACAACTTTTTTTGTATATTTTTTGAGCAGGTGATCACAGCATATAATTTTATGTTCTTCAAGAGAGAAGCATAGTACAATTATGATCAAGGTTGCAGTCAACGGTTACGGAACGATTGGAAAACGTGTCGCCGACGCGATTTCGTGCCAGCCCGACATGGAGATCATCGGGGTTTCCAAAACCAAACCGGGAGCGGAGGCATACGTTGCCAGGGAGAGAGGATACCCCCTTTACATCGCAGACATCAGCAAAAAAGATGCATTCACAAAAGCAGGGATCCCCGTTGCCGGTTCGATCGAAGAAATGATCCAGAAGGCCGACATCATTGTCGATGCAACTCCGGGAGGAGTGGGAGAGGGAAACAAACCACTCTATGAAAAATATCACAAGAAAGCGATCTGGGAAGGGGGAGAAGAGCACTCGCTCGCCGGATTTTCCTTCAACTCATCCTGCAACTACGAGCAGGCGATCGGCAGACAATATGCCCGGGTCGTTTCCTGCAACACCACCGGACTCTGCCGGATCATCCATCTCATTGACTCGGTCTTCGGCGTGAAAAAAGTCCGGGCGACCATGGTCCGACGCGGAGGAGATCCCGGGGACATCAAACGCGGACCGATCGATGCAATCGTTTTGAATCCGGTCACCATCCCGTCCCACCACGGTCCGGACGTGCAGAGCGTTCTGCCTGATATCAATATCGTAACCGCGGCAATGATCGTGCCGACGACCCTCATGCATATGCATTCTATCAATATGGAGCTGAAAACCCCCGCTACCAGAGAGCAGGTCATTGATCTGATCAAAGCCCACTCCCGCCTCGGACTAATTTCAAAGAGTACCGGCATCACGAGCACGGCGCAGCTCAAAGAGTACACAACCGACCTTCTTCGCTCAAGAGGAGACCTCTGGGAGAACGGGATCTTTGAAGATTCCATTTCGGTCCTTGACGGAACCGACCTTTATCTCTTCCAGGCGATCCATCAGGAAGCCGATGTCGTTGTGGAAACTGTGGATTGTATCCGGGCGATGGCAGGAAATGTTAAGACGGCGATGGAATCGATCGCGATCACGAATAAAGCAGTTGGTCTGACTGCTATCCGCTAATTTTTTATGGATCTTCCCATACCCGGTCCCGACGGGACCTATCATGAATTCGGCGGTGCCCCCATCTATGAAAAGCGGTTCAAAAAAGTAGGACCGTTCAGATTCCCGGGACTCGCTGCCGTATTCGATGACTCGGGGGCTTATCATATCGATTTTTCCGGTAATCCTGTCTATGAGGAGCGGTATCTCTGGGTCGGAGATTATGCCGACGACTGCGCTGTGGTGAAAACGGCAGGCGGGGCCTATTTCCATATCAATGAGGAGGGAAGACGGATCGGTCATAACAACTATCTCTATGCAGAGGAATTTTCCGAAGGAACGGCGGTCATCTACCGGAAAAATTACGGGGCCACGCACATCACGACCGGAGGTGAGATGGTGTACGGGGACTGGTATTTCGATGCCCGGGGTTTCAAAAACGGTGAGGCACTCGTCCGGGACGAGGACGGCTGGCTGGTCATCGATAAGACCGGACAGAAGATCCGGCGGGCCGATCCCCCTGATGATGAATATCCTGTTACCGGAATAGTCAGATTTATCGGAGAGGAAAGCCCGATCCCCACCATCCTGAAAATGACCGAGTGGGATGCTGCGGTCGTTCTCGTCAGGCATGCCGAGCGGGAGCCGTTTGCAAAGGGAGAACCGGGTTCACTGAAAAAACTCACACCCCGGGGGGAACGTGCCGCCCTGACCTTTGGCGAGAGGCTTGGGGGCCGACCGGTCAAAGCATACGCAAGTCCGATGTTTCGGTGTATGCATACTGCGGAACTGATCCTTGCCGGGGCGGGAGAGACGGGCACTGTCTGCGGAAATAATTATCTGGGTGATCCCGGGGCATATGTTTTTGATGACGATCTGACCCATGGTTTGTATGTGAAAAATCCGACCAAGACGATCACCCTTGAGTATATCAATACCGGCACGCTGCCAGGCCATTATCCAATCAAGGAGGGGACAAAAAGGCTTCTTGCCTTCCTGAAAAGTACAGCATTTCAGGACGGGATCGCGGTCTGTGCGAGCCACGATGTGTTTATTGCCGCATTCGTTTCGACCCTGACCGGCTATGATTTCACGGATGACTGGGTCGGATTTCTGGACGGCTGTATTTTATTTAGGAAAAAAGAAACATGGTACCTTTGGTGGAGAGGTAAGGAGACAAAATTATGAAGTTTATCTGCCCGCTGATCGTCGTTGATGATATCGAAGCATCTAAAAAGTTCTATACTGAGGTCCTTGGCCAGGAGATAACCATGGATTTCGGAGCAAACGTGACGTTTGCTGAATCGTTTGCCATTCAGTCAAGGAGTTCCTGGACCGGTTTTATCGATAAACCCGAATCGGAGATCCGGTACCAGGGAAATGACGGCGAGCTCTACTTCGAGGAGGAGGAGTTCGACGCCTTTGTGGAACGCCTCAAGACGTATGAGGTGAAGTACGTCCATCAGGTGATCGAACATGCCTGGGGTCAGAGGGTCGTCAGATTCTATGATCCGGATATGCACATCATCGAAGTGGGCGAGAGTATGATGAACGTCTGCCGCAGATTCAAGGAACAGGGCATGACCGTTGAAGAGATCGTGACGCGAACGATGTTCCCGCAGGAGATCGTTAAGATGTTCCTGGAAGAGGAATAACTCCCGGGATTATAGAACTTGCCGCAGGTTTCATGTCCTTTTGGATGAAGGATTTACTGCCCCTCATCTCTATTTTTTAATGATGCAAGTGTCAGAATTCCGGCTATCACGCCGATCACTG
>CAYSRP010000077.1:0-6104 GCA_964433475.1 uncultured Methanomicrobiales archaeon | reverse complement strand
AATCTCTCCTCTTACTATCGATCCGAAAAAATACCTTCATGATGGAAGATAAAATAGTGGTAACAGAATAAAAAAAGGCAGATAGTCTATTGACCCTCTAAGCTTTTGTATCACCTGGCACTACATGCCATGCTCATTTTCTGATTGCATATCCATAGGACATACACAGGGGGCATATACTGTTTTTCAATTTTAATATACATTAATAATTAAAATAGCAACATATTTATCTTTTAGAACTATTTTTAAAGGTTAATGTATAAAAAGATATAAATCTCAAAGAAGCAGAATTACCTATTATGTCTTCTCCACGCACCACTTTTAATTCTCTTACTATTTTCTCAGGAACCACCCGCGATGGAAAGAAAGAAGAATTCAATAACATCATCATACGTCCGGGGGATACCGTCTCGATTGTTGGACCAACCGGTTCTGGAAAAACCGCATTCATCAATGATATTGAAGTATTTGCTCAGGGAGATACGGTTACCAACCGCCGCATTTTTATCAATGGTTCAAAACCCGCTGACGATCTCGTAAGAGATCCATCCAAAAAACCAATTGCTATGATTACCCAGAATACCAAATGTTTTGCTGACATGAGTGTGGCTGAATTTCTCAATATGCATATTCGTTCCCGAAAATTGGATGATACAGATCTTATGGAAAAAACGATCCGGATTGCCAACGAATTTACCGGAGAAAAGATCACTTCGGATATGCAGATGACTGCTCTTTCAGGGGGGCAGACGCGATCTATCTTCGTTGCAGATGCGATTGTGATTTCCGATACTCCAATTATTCTTTTAGATGAAGTGGAAAATGCAGGTATTTTCAAGGATCGGGTTATACAGGTTTTGCGTGAAGCAAAAAAGGTCATCATATTTGTGACCCATGATCCATATGTTGCACTTCTCACAAAAACCCGGATTGTAATGGGCAATGGGGCTGTTTTGAAAATTCTCACACCGGGCAGGTGTGAGGAAAATGCACTTGCAGAAGTTGCCAGCATAGATGCAAAAATCATGCGTCTGCGTGAAAGGATCCGTTCAGGCGACCTTATTTCCGGGATTGAAGAGGTAGTAATATGAATGTCCGGATGATTGTCATTGCAGGTCCGCCGAGTGCCGGGAAAACTGCAGTAGTAAAACAGATTATCCGAAACATTCCCGATCCGAAAAAAGTTGCTTATTTTAAAATCGATGTTGTTCAGGCATGGGAAGATGAGGAACTTGCAACAGAATTTGGTATTCCCACCAAAAAAGTATATTCCGGAGATATGTGTCCTGATCATATGGGAATTATGGTGATTCGTGATGCAATGTGCTGGGCTGAAGAAATTGGTGCCGACTATCTCCTTTATGAAAGTGCCGGGCTTTGTCTTCGCTGTACCCCTTATACAAAAAACTCTCTTGGGATTTGTGTGATCTCTGCAGTTTCCGGAACCCATACACCTCTGAAAATGGCACCCATGATCGCTCTTGCCGATGTTGCGGTGGTCACCAAAATAGATCTCATATCCCAAGCAGAAAAGGAAGTCTTTCGTGAGCGTATACGGGAAGTTGCCCCGGGTATTGATATCATTGAAACCAATGCAATTCAGGGGACCGGCATGCGGTATCTCAAAAAGGTCATAGAGGCTATGACGCCTTCCGTCCCAGAAACAGACACTCTCCGTGGTGTTCCTCCGTTAGGCGTCTGTACGATTTGTATCGGCAAGAAAGATATCGGATGGCAGGAGCATTTTGGTGTAATCCGCAAACTTGATGCTCCTGACTGCATTTATCGTGGTGAATGATGATCTGGGCCCCTCCTGGAAAAAACTGTGGTCTCTGCGGTTCGAAGAGTTGTGAGGAATTTACAAACCTGGTTCATACAGGCATGAAAGAAAATCAAGAATGCCCGTTTTACGAAAAGACAGTTTCGACAGGCACTTGTGCTGATTTTGCTGCAAATTATGCAGGAGTTGATATCTGCGGAGCTCCGTATGATTTTATACTGACTCCGTTACCTGGCGAACCCTCAGCCCGTAAAATTGTTCTTCCGTTTCGTCCGGATCTTATTGAACGCGAAGGAATCGTAAAAGGTGATATTGTTATAGGTAGACCTGCAGGTGCTGGTTGTCCGGTCCAGCATGTAATCCGGGTCATCGAAGCAGATCCTCTTACTGGATTGATCACTGGGCATGTTGTAGGTCCTGCTTTTTCCCGAAACAATCCTGATGTAATTGATGTGAAAATGTATCATATGATCGGATTTGAGGGTCTGGCAAATGTTATCAGCCGCGCTCCTGAATTTGGAATCCGTCATCCTTTTCTCCCGGGTTTTTGTATGATGCACCGGACGCATACCGGCATTGTCAATATGGTAATGCAAAAAACGTATGGAATCCATGTTAGAATTGAGGGAATTGTGATATTATGAAGACACTTACTGAGATCAATCAGAAAATTATTGATAAAACTGTAGTTGTAATGACTGCAAAAGAACTCAAAACCCGTGTTCGGAATGGTGAGACACTAACGCCTGAGGATGTGGATGTTGTTACCTGCGGAACCTTTGGCATAATGTCTGGGACTGCTGCCGTTCTGGCATTTCAGGTAGGGGCTCCCGGCTCATTTAGCCATGTTCTTACTATGAAACTAAACGATGTTCCGGCATATGTCGGTCCGTGCCCGAATGAAAATAACGGGCATGTGGATTGTATTGTGTTCGGCACATCGCACGCTGAAAACGATCCTGATTATGGCGGCGGGCACCTCTTTGCAGACCTTGTTGCCGGGAATGAGATTGTCGCTGACATAGTCACTGACACAGGCAGAATAACGCTCAATGTCAGACTTTCCGGGATGTCTTCTTCACGGTTGATACTGACCCGGGGAGCCTTTAGAAATTATATGGCATTCGCAAACCCGGGAGACGAAGAGATTAAAACCATTTTCTCCACATTACCCCTTAAGCCAAAAATGCAGGGAGCATCTGTTTCTGGATGCGGGGAAATCAACCCTCTCGAAAATGACCCCTCACTACGCTTTCATCAGGTGGGAACACGTGTATTAGTGAATGGCGGTCCTGGTCTGATTTTGGGATGCGGGACCCGATCCTCTCCACAGAAACCCAACTTATCTTTATCTGCAGATTTACAGGGGATGAATGTTGATTTGATGGGTGGATTCATTACTGCTCTTGGAGCAGAATGCCTCACCTCAGTTGCAACGGCAATTCCAGTTCTGGATGATGATGCACTCAAATTCGTATCTGTTCTCGATGAACAGATCCAGCTTCCTGTTGCTGATATTCAAAACCGTACGCCATTTGACACAGCTACGTATGCAGATGTCTGGCGAAAGAGAGACCTTCGTATTACGGTCGATGTCTCCCACTGTGTCCACGATTGCAGAGACTGCGCAAAAGACATCTGCCCGGTGCATGCAATACAATCGGATCTCTCTATCAGTAAAGCCTGTGTAGGATGTATGACCTGCGTATCTGCCTGCCCGCTTCATGTTTATACTGCAAATGCCGGGGAACTACATCTTTCTCATGCCACCATCCCTATCACACTTCGTCAGTCGGATCGTGTACGCGGCGAACGTGCCTCGCAGCTTCTTCGTGATAAGATCCGCTCAGGTTCCTGGAGATTTTAAAATGGGGAAATATGTCTTACGCTGTCTTACCTGCGGTGCTATGCTCGAAGACCATTACACCCTATCTTGCCCGCATCACCCGGGTCTGGTTCGGGCAGAATACACAAAAAAACACCTGACGGTTCAGGTTGCTCACCCGGGAATATTCCGCTATATCGACTGGCTCCCGGTCCATGGAACACTTCCGACCCGATCTCGCCCGATGACCTTCCAAAGTGATGCACTTTGCCGGGAACTTGGGTTACCAAATTTATGGATCACGTTTACCGGATATTATCCGGAACGTGGATGCCTTGTTCCAACATGTTCATTTAAAGAACTGGAAGCTCTGCCAACCACCGTCCGTCTGAAAGAAGCGGGAGGAGGTACATTGGTTGTTGCCTCTGCGGGAAATACCGGACGGGCTTTTGCACAGATGGCTGCCGAGTTTGGTACTCCTGTCATATTGATTGTGCCGGAGACTTCCCGGGATAAACTCTGGACAGTAGGATCTACAGATCATTCTGCAATTCAGCTGATCACCGTTCGCGGTGATTACACTGATGCGATCAATATTGCGGAGGCAATATGCAAACTACCCGGTTATTTTTCAGAAGGAGGGGCCAAAAATATTGCCCGGCGTGATGGTATGGGTTGCGTGATGCTTGATGCAGCCGTTACGATCGGGAAACTTCCTGATCATTACTTTCAGGCAGTAGGCTCGGGAACAGGAGGAATTGCAGCATGGGAAGCATCGATGCGTCTGGTTGCAGATGGAAACTTCGGTAATCGTGTCCCTAAACTGCACCTTTCCCAGAACCTTCCCTTTGCTCCGATGGTTTTTGCCTGGAAATCTGGCAGAAATTATCTGATTGAAGAGGATCTGCTTGATGCTAAGTCTTCAATTGCAAAAGTATCAGCTGAGGTTCTGACGAACCGTGCACCTCCTTATGCAGTTAAGGGAGGTGTTTTCGATGCGATGTCCTATTGTGGTGGAGATATGTATGCTATTGAAAACAAAGATGCATTTGCTGCAGCAAAAATTTTCGCTGATGCGGAAAACGGCATAGACCTTGATCCGGCTGCTGCCGTCTCCTTTGCATCACTTATATCTGCCTCTGAGCAGGGTCTGATCGGTAAGAATGATATAATTATCCTGAACATCACCGGCGGAGGATATAAACGGGTACGAAAAGATTGTGAAATAATGAAAGTCGGCGTCTATGCAACAGTCGACCCGGGAGAAGTTCCTCAGTTATGAATGAAGAATTAGTTCTCCGCATTCTTCACGAGGAACATATCGATTTGATCGCATCTCTTCCTTGTGATAAAAACAAACGTTTGACTTCTTTGCTCCCGTTAGAGTTTCCGGTACTTGATCTTACGCGTGAAGAGGATGGTGTCGGCATTTGTGCAGGAGCAGTTCTTGCAGGTAAACGTCCGATCATGTCGATTCAGAGTTCCGGTCTTGGAAATATGCTGAATGCCCTTCTTTCTCTGTCCTGCGTATATCATTTTCCGCTGCCGATTCTGGCAAGCTGGCGTGGGGTGTGGAATGAAACAATTTGTGCTCAGATCCCTTTCAACAAACCACTTCCTGAGGTTTTAGACGTCTATCATATTCCATATCGGATTTTCAGAACAGATAAGGAATTGAAAGGGATTCGTGACGTCATTTCCGGAGCATTTGAACAACAGACGCCGTATATTGCACTGATTCTTCCCTCATGCTGGGAACCTCAGCAGCCTGTTGAAATAACGTATCCCCTGCGTTTTGTTCCGGAAAAAACATTTTCTCTTCCCGCTTGTGTCTCACCAAAGCTGACGAGGCTTGAGGCGATCTCCACTATTGTCTCTTCGATTCCGGAGAATGCTGTCATTATTTCAAATATTGGTGTCCCGTCTAAAGAGTTGTATGTTGCGAAAGATCGTGCAGGGAATTTTTACATGCTTGGAAGTTACATGCAGGCGTCAGCTATTGGTCTTGGGTGTGCATTTTGTTCTCCTGCAACTCCAGTGTATGTTATAGATGGAGACGGGAGTCTCCTTGGTTCTGCAGTTCTTCCGGTGATTGCAGCACAGCATCTTTCAAATCTGCATATTCTGGCATTGGATAATGGTACGTTCGGAAGTACCGGCAACCAGATAAGTCCTGCATATGCAACTGCTGATTTGGGGATGCTGGCTCTTGCAGCCGGTATTCCGTCAGTTATTCGTGTTATCTCAACTGAGGGTATTGTAGATGCGATTTCCAGAAAGGTGTCGTTTGTTCATATCCTGATTCGTCCAATGAATTCCATATCTCCGAATATTCCCCTGACTCCAAAGGAAATTCGTAGAAGAGTAGAATATTTCTTAGAAAACAGGGAAGTGAAAAGTAATTCCCCTTTATCACGGTAAATTTGTAACTGCAGAAAACACCCAAAAAGGATGATTATCTCTTAAAAAATCCGTGGTGTGCCGGTTTACTTGATTCTT
>CAYSRP010000076.1:0-6137 GCA_964433475.1 uncultured Methanomicrobiales archaeon | reverse complement strand
TACCCACATCTTAAATAATTTCCACACCCTATGGAAACACAAAGGAACCCCTCTTCATGCAGCCAGAACTCATCCCGACCCTCCCCGGCGACAAAATCGACGACCTGATCCAAACCTACATAAAAAAGGCGGAAATCGACCCGTTCGGGACCTGGCTGCTCCTCCCCACATCCCGGTTTGCAAAAACCATCCGGAAAAAGATCATCCGGACCGGGATCCCGATCCTCACCGACCACATAACCACCATCCCCGACCTCACAAAAATACTCCTCAGGAAAACCCCCGTCCACCTGCTCGCCCCCGAAGAACAGCACCTCATCCTCCGGCACATCCTCTCCACCCTGGACGACATCTCCGCAGCATTTCCCGGCGGGACCATCACCCCCGACACCATCGAAAACCTCACCAGCCTGAAAAAACATCTCGACCGTCACACCGCCGTCCTCAGACCCGACGACCCGAAAACCGCCCTGCTCAGCGAAATATTCTCCTCCTATGACCTGATCTGCGCAGCAAACGACCTTGCCGACGAAGAACAAAGCATCCGCCTCTCGCTTTCGCACATAGCTGAACTACGCGTCGGCACCCTCATCACCTACGGACTCTTCCACATCTACCCCCTCGAACAGACCCTGCTCGATACCCTTGCCGGTGCTGCCGGTCAGGTGATCGTATTCGAACCGTTCGCGAAAAACACCGCCCTCTTCCCCGACGCTCCGGACACATCGGAGTCCCCTGACCCGTTCATCAGCGGACTCTTCGTCGGTCCCGTCTCTCCCCCTCCCGCGGCCTGCAGATCGCTGAAGATCTACCCCGACACGCTCACCGAATTAAGAGATGTCTTCGAATCGGTCTGTCTTTTGATGGAACAGGGCACCGACCCCGGCGAGATCGTCATCCTCTCCCCGTCCCGTTCCACCACCGTCCAACTTGCCGACGAGATCATCCCGGACTACTTCGTCAAAAATGCCGACGGAACAAGAAGCTCCCTCCATTATGCCTCATCCGGCGGCGTGCCGGTATTCAGATTCCCGGTGATCCGTTCCGTGCTGAGTCTCCTCTCCGTCCCCCTCCACGATTTCCCCGCAGACGAATTCATTTCCCTGCTCTCCTACCCCTTCTTCCGGTGGGGAGACGCCTACCTCCCCTCCAGGACGCTTCGGGAAATATCCGCCGGCGTCCGCATCGCCCGCGGGAGGACCTCATGGGAGACCTCCGGCGAAAAGCGGAAAAACAAGATCAGACGGGAACTCGCAGACCCCGGTCACACGGAAAAAACGACCCTGTATTTCAAAAAGAAACTCGCCGAAGCAGAAGAAGACCAGAAAAAACTCGAAAAACTTCTCTCCATCCTGAAAACCTCCGGTAAAACGACCGTCTCCGAGCACAGCAAAAATCTCCGGCAGCTCCTCGAAGACCTCAACTATCCCTATCATGCCTCCGACGAAGACAAACAAGCCGCAGAAAAACTTCTCTCGCTCCTCGACACCCTCGAACATGCATCCCGGCCCGTAAACGAAAAACTCTCGGCACGGGAATTCAGCGAGACCCTCACCCGGTTTTTGAAAAATATCAGCCTCGACCTTCCGGCGGATCCCGGAACATACACGGTCAGGATAGCCGGCATCATGGAAGCCGCGAATACCCGGAGAAAGCACGTCTTCATCACCGGACTTGCGGCAAACCAGATCCCCCGGCTCCCCCTGACCTACCCTCCCCTGACGCGGGAAGAGACCCAGAGGATCCGGAACACCTCTCTTGAAGAGACGCTTCTTCTCGAGAAATATTACTTCTTCTGTGCCCTTCTTTCGGCGACGGAATCACTTCATCTTTCGGTCGCCGGAAGATCCGGAACGAGGACACAGGTCCCTTCCCCCTTCTTCACCCGTTTCGGGGACGCGGAGCGTGTTCAGGTCATTCCCGGATCCCATGCATTGAGTGCCAATCAGGAACGTGCCGGTAAATATCTTGCGGCAGACTCCCCGGAAAAATGCAGAGACCTTTTCGGGCTGACCCCTCTCCGGGATATCGCCTCCCGTATCGGGATCGAGACCGTTGCCCGGCAAAATGCCTGCGACACCCCCTATGACGGATTTTTCTCCGGCGAAGACGATCTCAGAGAGGCATTCTCTCAACGATACAGCGAAGAGGAGTTCGGTCCGACCGCACTCGAATGTTACGCAAAATGTCCGTTCGACTGGTACATCACCCATCATCTCGGGCTAAAGGACCTCATCGACCCGGATAAAGATTTCACCACGCTTGGAAATCTCATCCATCATATCCTGGAACGGTTCGTCAAAGAGTATCCGTCTCTCGACAGAGAAACGTCTCTTGCCGCACTCCGGCAGATCGCCGATGAAGAGTTTACCATCGAAGGGCTGGATACCCCTTATTGGAGATATCTCTTTGAGAGATATACCGGCTCTGAAACTACGCCCGGACAGTTTTCCCGTTTCCTCGACATGGAGTTTTCGGCAAGGGACGAGGGCTTCTTTTCGGCTGAAGGCATGCTCGAGGCAAAACTCAAAACGACCCTCGACGTGGACGGGACCCCGGTCAGGATATCCGGAAAGGCGGACCGGATACTGGCAAAAGGAAATACGTTCCGGGTCATCGACTACAAGACCGGTTCGACCCCGACCTCCGCCGACTACTCGAACGGAAAATCGTTCCAGCTCTCCCTTTACACGGCTGCCTATGAGCAGGTCCATCCGGATATGAAAGGAGACGGGGGCTGGTATCTCCGGCTCGGTCCGAAAAAGGCGGGAGTGGTCGATGTGTTCAGGAAAAAAGATGTCGGAGAGCAGGTCGATGAGAGTCTGCGGTTCTGTTTATCTTTCATCGAAAACATGAAGCAGGGTAACTGCGGGCTGCCTGCTAAATGTACGGGATACTGTATGGCGAAATACATCTGCAGACGGAACAAACTGCGGTTTGCCGGAGGTGCGGAATGACGCTGACAACGACCCAGAAAGAGGCAGTGACAGCGCAGCGGAGTACCTGCGTGACCGCGGGTGCCGGGACCGGAAAGACCTATCTTCTGAGCAGAAAATACCAGTATCTTCTCGAATGCGGGGCGAAGGATCATATCGGTCCGGAAAACATCCTTGCCCTCACCTTCACGGAAAAAGCCTCTGCCGAGATGCGGGAACGTATCGAAAAGGACATTCGGGAACGGGCCGTTGTCGAGGAGGACCCGCAAATGAAGGAGTTCTGGACCGGGATCCTGGACGGATTTTTCCGTTGTGCGATCAGTACGTTCCATGGATTCTGCGACTCTCTTCTGCGCGAGTTCGCTTTTGAGGCGGGAGTGGATCCGGGTTTTTCGATTCTGGAGAATCTGGATAAAACGGAACTGGAAGAGCGGGTCATAGCGGATTTCCTGAAAGCACCCGATGATCTCTATGACGACGTGCTGTATCTTTACCGGACCTGTGCCCTGCCTCTTCCGGATCTTATCAAAACGATCCTGCCAAGGTATCCTCAGCTCAGACCATGGTTTGGGAAAGTCGAGGCCGATCCAAAAGGCATCCTGAAAGAATGGGAAGAGATCGTCCAAAGAGAGAACATCCGGCTCCGTGATGATTTCATCGCCGACGAAGAAAATCAGCGGACGATTCTCCTCATGGAAGACCTTGCCCCGCAGTATCCGACGGTCAGCTGTCTCGCTGCCTTACCGGAGGCATGGGATGCCGTATCCCATGCGGAGTGGGATACCGTTCCTCTTGCAGCGGAACGTCTCTCCTCCGTAAAAATGAATCTCGGGAAGGCAAAAAGTCAGATCCCGGACGAACCGGCAAAACACCTGAAAGATTCCGCCAAGGAATTCCGGGACGCGTGTCTTACCGTTCCTGGGGAATGGGAACCCGACCTCTTTGTCAAACTCGGGAGGATCATGGAAGCGGTCTTTTCAAAGATCGAACGGGAAAAAGACCGGCGGGGGACCCTTGACTTCAATGATCTGATCCGCAAGGCGTCCATCCTTGTCGAGGATCCGTCGGTTCTTTCCGTTCTCAGGAAACGGTACTGGTTCGTTCTCGTGGATGAAGTCCAGGACAACGACCCTGCCTTAACGGAGATCGTGACAAAGATCACCGGGGATCCCGGGGAAACCAGCGGGCTCTTTATCGTCGGCGACCCGAAACAGTCCATCTACCGGTTCCGCGGTGCCGATGTCGAAGCATTACGCGGGCTGGAAGCTCAGTTCCCGGATGATCCGATCCGGCTGGATATCAGTTTCCGGACGGTCCCGGAAATCATCTCGCTCGTGAACCATGTGTTCAAAAATGTCTTTGACCATGAGAAAAAATTCGATGTCGGCTACTCCGCTATACAGGCATCGAGAGCAGAGGATACCGGGACCACGACCGTATGTCTCTGTGATATCCGGGATATGGATGCGGACGGCGCCCATCTCGCCGAGGCAAAACACCTTGCATCGTTCCTTGCCGGTTCAGTGAAGAACGGCAGGCTTCCGGTCTACGACCAGGGTGTTATCCGTCCGGCGGATTACGGCGATATCGCCATTCTTATCGAAGCACGGACCCATCTTCCCGTCCTTGAATACGCCCTCCTTTCCGCAGGGATCCCGTATGAAATCTACAGTAGTCAGGGATTCTATCAGAAACAGGAGGTCCTCGACATGTATAATCTTCTCGAAGCGGTCACCTGCCCGGATGTTGATACTTCCTTATATGCGGCTCTCCGTTCTCCGTATTTCGGCATCTCCGACGGTGAACTCTGCCGGATCAGAAAAGGGACCGGTCCGTTCATTTCCGATTTGCGGCAGTGGGCCGAAGACCATCCTGATTCTCCTGCCGGAAAAGCCTATTTCCAGCTCGTTCACTGGAAAGAACTCGCAGACCATGAACCGCTGACCCGGTTCATCCGGAGCGTTATCACGGAGTCGGGGATCTTAAGTGTCTATTCGGCACTTCCGGGCGGTCCGGGGATGTCGGCGAATCTGGAAAAACTTCTGTCTCTTGCCCGTGAATCGATGACCCGGCGGGCAGGGTCCCCGGCAATGTTTGCGGCTTCTCTGAAGACGAGTATCGATTCCGGCGTGAAAGAGAACGAGCAGGAGACAAACACGACCGGCCGTCTGAAGATCATGACGATCCATGCATCGAAGGGGCTGGAGTTTCCGGTGGTTGCTTTGTGTTTTGCGGGGTCGGCCGGAAACACGAAAACGGATGCGGTGTATACGGATGAAAAACTGGGTGCGGGTCTGAGTGTTTTCGAGCCGGAAAGCGGAGAGGACCGGGATCTTCTGGTAAAAAAACTGCTGAAGGCACGGGCGTCTCTCGAAGACAGGGCGGAGAGGAAACGGCTTTTGTATGTTGCCCTGACGCGGGCCCGTGATCATCTGATCATCTCCGGCGGCGTGAAGGATGGTGTGCCGGCAAAGTCGTCGCTTCTCGCTTTGTTTTACGAAGGACTCCAGGGTTTCGATGAAACGAAAAA
Source organism: uncultured Methanomicrobiales archaeon (assembly GCA_964433475.1). Classification (GTDB taxonomy): domain Archaea; phylum Halobacteriota; class Methanomicrobia; order Methanomicrobiales; family Methanocorpusculaceae; genus Methanocorpusculum. The sequence goes on along the minus strand of CAYSRP010000076.1, from coordinate 671 downwards.
CAGACTTTTCCGGGTAGAAGAGCAGGAGGTGACCGAAGAGCCGGAACCGGTGCAGTATCCGGTCGTTCCCGATGATTGGGCCGATCAGGTTTTCATACCCGCCCCGGAACCGTTATGCGGGAACGTTCTGGATATTTCGGCGTCTTCCGGTCACGGGCAGGCGACCGCGGAACAGAATGCGGCGATGATCAGGGGGACGGCGCTGCATGAGGTGTTCGAGGGTGTTTCTCCGTCTGTTGCCGCAAAACGGTATGGATTTTCCCAGGAAACCGCTGATGAGTTTGCGGAAAAGTATGATCTGTTCATGCGGTCGGCGATCATGCAGGATGCAGCAGAGGATGTGTGTGAACTCTCTGTTTCGTATCAGATCGGTCCGGTGAGAGTGAACGGGGTGATCGACCGGCTCGTTACCTATGCGGACGGGAGCCGGCTCATCATCGATTATAAGACCGGTACCCCTTCACCGGCGGAACTGGACCTGTATGAAGAACAACTTGCGGCGTATTTCCTCTGGGTAAAAAGGATGTTCGGTCCGGATCCTGCCGTGTGTCTGTATTTCGCTGACCGAAACGAAATCATGCGGTTTTCCATGGATGAAGAGCGGGCAAAGATGCTGATGGAGAGAAAACTGGGGAAGATAATGAGCTGACCGGATATTAAATAAAGGTAAT
>CAYSRP010000075.1:4461-6165 GCA_964433475.1 uncultured Methanomicrobiales archaeon | reverse complement strand
CCCAGTAGTCTGCAACTTTCTTTGCTGCTTCGGGGTTGTTGACGCTCAGGTATCCCGCGTATACGTTCGGGAGTGCTCCCATGTCGCAGGATCCCTGCACATTGTTCTGACCCCGGAGTGCGTTGACACCGCATCCGGGCTTTCCAATGTTGCCTAGGATCGTCTGGATAAAAGCGATCGATCTGACATTGTCGACACCGACCGTGTGCTGAGTGATACCAAGACAGTGAACGAATGCGGTCTTGTGCTGGTTCTCATGGAGCCACTGGAGGGCGAGCTGGAGTTTCTCTACCGGTACACCGCAGATTTTGGAGGTGTTCTCGAGGTTGTATTTGTCTTGAGTGACGCATGCCTTGAGTTCTTCGTAGCCGTTTGTACGGTTATCGACGAATTCATGGTCGACCCAGTCGTTCTCAATGATGTATTTCATCAAGCAGTTCAGGAGCTGGATATCGGTTCCCGGGTAGTGCTGGATGTGCAGATCGGCCTGTTTTGCCGTTGGAGTAAGACGCGGGTCACAGACGATGACTTTTGCTCCCTTCTTCTTGGCCTGCATGATTCTGCGGGCTGCAAGCGGGTGGGCTTCAAAGTTGTTGGAACCAATGATAAAAGCGAGACTGCAGTTTGCCAGGTCCATGAAGGAATTGGTGGATGCACCGGATCCAAAGACCATGTTCAGACCGGCGACGGTCGGTGCATGGCACAGACGGGCACAGTGGTCGACGTTCGGGGTCTTTAAAACGACACGGGCGAACTTCTGCATGGCGTAGTTGTCTTCGTTACAGCAGCGGGCAGAAGAGATGACCGCAATTTCGTCCGGCTTGTATTTGCCGAAATTCTCTGCGATGACGGCGAGTGCCTCATCCCAGGTTGCCGGTACTTGTTTTCCGTCTTTTTTAATAAGCGGAGTCGTTAAACGGTCGGGAGAGTTGATGAACTCGAATCCGTATACACCTTTCGGACAGAGTTTTCCCTCGTTGACCGGAGAGCGCTGACACGGCTGGGCATCAACAATTTTACCATCCTTCACGACAAGGTTGAAGGAACAGCCGGTCCCGCAATACGGGCAGGTAGTTGTTACATACTTAATTTCCATGGATAAACCTCGGATGATAAGAAGTCTATTTGTCGAATATATAAGCATGTCTTCTCATGTTCATTTTTTGGTTATTTGTGGTGGGTTCGCGTCAATTGAAAAATATTGCATGTTAAGTTGATTATATTTACTGTATCTGAATTGAAAATGTATTTTGTAATACAACGCGCGAAAATGCAAGGTTTGTGATATTTTCGTATATGAAATTTGTTGGAATGGTCTCCTCTCGTTTCCTATATCAATCCAAAAAGACTATAGTGTAACCCACACAACGAATAATGCAATAAATTATATAGACTTACAAATCAGGAGGAAATTATGAGCGATCAACCAGAAGGATGTGATGGTCACTGTGACGGCTGTGCACAAAAGACCGATACCTGTCAGCAGACAAAAAAAGCTGACATCAACGTACGACATGTAATACTTGTTCTTTCAGGAAAAGGGGGTGTTGGAAAGAGTACAGTTTCTGTCAACCTTGCCTATGCTCTTTCCAACCATGGATATCAAACTGGTCTCCTTGATTTAGATATTCACGGTCCAAGCATTGCCAAGATGCTTGGCATTGAAGATCTCCGTCTTCAGGCAATGGGTAATAAAATCATGCC
>CAYSRP010000075.1:0-4361 GCA_964433475.1 uncultured Methanomicrobiales archaeon | reverse complement strand
TATCTCGGTGCTATCCCAATCGACATTGAGATGAGAAAAGCAGGTGACGAAGGCAGACCGTTCATCGTCAGAATCCCTGGAGAAACTAAGTCTAACCCGACCTGGGATGCTGTTGATAAGGTCATGGAAAACCTTATAGCCGAAGTTGAAAAACGCGAAGAGTAATATGAAGATCCTCATCGCTGAATATACAACTGTGCATGACCCGTTCCTCGCACCCGAGGGAAAAGCAATGGTATCCACTCTGAAAAAGAGTTTTGAAGCGTGTGGTTACACTATTGTTACTCCAACCGGGAGCGATTTCGATGCGGAAATTTCCCGCCTTGCCCCGGATTGTGATTATGGTTTGGTCATCGCTCCGGATGAACTACTTGGAAAATATACCCATACCCTTGAACTCGCAACTCACAACATAGGTTCAGATAGTACAGCGGTTGCCGTTTGTGCAAGTAAACGTCTTTCGTCAAAACTTCTCGCCAAGGTTGGTATTGATGTACCTGCTGAAGTTCCGGTCGACTTTTCTGGGAAGCGGGTTATCAAACCCATCAAAGGTGCAGGTTCTGTTGGCGTTCGCATTGCAAAAGACGGAGAACTTCCCGGCAAAGATGAGATGTCAGTTGAGTTCGTCGAAGGCGAACACTTCAGTGTAAGTATCGTCGGAAGTCGTGTTGTCGGTGAAGCCTGCGGATTTTACAGTGGTCTCCCGCCAGTTTTCCTGACGATCAACCATCAGATATCTTATCCTGGGCATGACGGGAAATTCATTTACAGAGGAGGCGAGACCCCTGTCCACCCACCCCGCGAAGCCGAAATGATCGAAGTTGCTAAAAAAACAATCGAGACTCTCGGTTGTCAGGGTTATGTTGGTATTGACATGGTCGTCGGCGAAAAAATATGGGTCGTCGATGTTAATCCCCGTCCGACCATGAGTCTTATTGGGATCGTAAATGTCATTGAGGAGGAAATCGCTGATGTTCTCCTGAAAGCAACTGTTGGTCTGCCTCACGAATGTGTTCACTACAATGGTAAAATCGCAAAATATGATGATGTTGGTGGAGTAACCGTTGAATGATTGGAATTGACGTCGGAGGCGCTAACCTAAAAATTGTTGACGAGAACGGCGTTCATATTCATTACTGTCCGCTTTGGAAAAAGTCTGACCTTGAAGAAATCGTCAGCAGATATGGCTCAGCCGGCAATGCAGCCGTAGTTATGAGCGGAGAACTTGCAGATGGTTTTTTCAACAAATCAGAAGGGATCTCTTTCATTGTAAATGCGGTCAGGAAAACATTTCCAGATGCCATCTTTTATGGCACCGATGCAAAATTCCATAGACAGGCATGCCCGAAACTTGCAGCAGCCAACTGGCTTGCATCCGTTGATTTCCTTCGACGGAAATATCCAAATGGGATGATGCTGGATATCGGAAGCACAACTGCAGACATCGTTCCCTTTGGTCAGTTCGAAAAACTGATGCACATGACCGACACACTCCGGCTTCAGGCAGGCTATCTTGTTTATACGGGAATGCTTCGGACACCGGTCGCCACGCTCGCAAACTCAGCAGAAATACATGGTGTTCCAACCCCATTCTCAACAGAATATTTTGCCTGTTCCGGTGATGTCCACTATGTTCTGGGTCATATCGGAGCAGAAGAATACTCCTCCGCCACCCCTGACGGAAAAAATGTTTCCCGTGACGCCTGCCTCAGGCGGCTTGCAAGGACCGTCTGCGCTGATCTGGAAGAAATTGGTGAAGATGGTGCCGTTAAAATTGCTGAATCCTTCTGGACTGCCCAGCGTGATCTTGTCTGTAATGCTGTGACGAAAGTTTCGAAGGATACCAAAGCAGAAATAATTCTTGTTGGTGGTATCGGCTCACATACATTCACTCCGCTTGTTGGCGGTGTCGACCTTACTGAGACACTTGGTATTCCTGCAGATGCTTTACCAGCGTTTGCTGTTCGTGAACTTGCGCATACAAATTAACTACTCTTTTTCAGCTTTTTTTGTTTCTGAAACTCTGCTGATGTGCCTTTTCCATCTGCCGGTGCTTTGTATAAATCCGGATTCCCGCTTGCTGCAAGGATCACATCCGAAGACGTTGATCCTCTTGGACCTGATATTTCTTTGGTCATAAGAGATATGAATGAGTTTGGCAGCTGCATGCCATAGAGGAAGTTTGCCTGAGGAATCGGCAGATTTGAAAGTGCATAATTCCGGACAGTACCGCGGTCTATCTCAATACCCAGTGCCTTCATAATTTCCGCAGTATGGGAATAGGAATGAAGTCTTGATAGAGAAATTGCCAAATCAATAATTGCGGAACCGAGCCTTGTATCCGGATAAAATGGTTCTTCGGCATAAATGAGCGTTCCGCACTCTTTGCATTTGAATCGTCTGATAAATACGTTGATCCTTTTTTTCCCCATTGGGGTATTGAGGATCACATACTGTTTTTCCTTTGTATCGTATGGCATGGGTTTCCCTCCACACAACGGGCAGGGTCTTACCTTTGCAAAAAGTGTTCCGTTCAATGATGAAATACCAACGTTGACTGTGGTCATTAGAAGGGGCGGAATTTTAACCAGACGACGGGTCATAATTATTATTAATAGTGGGTAAGATATCATAATCAATCTTATGGCAGAAAAATGACGCTATCTTCATAATCTTCCCCCGCCCATTTCTAAATCAGATGAAAATAAAAGGTATAACTATCCGGGTCCCTCCTCTCCTTCTTGCAGCAACGATATTTTTTGCAGCCATGTGTGCAATGACATTTGGTTCAACCAATGATCCGGTTTATGTCTATCTGTGTATTCCTCTTTGTGTGATCCTGATATGTTTACCTCTCTGGCTTACATACACCAGTGAAAAACAGATTATCCTTGATGCCCCTAAGTATCATTCTCATGCAAAACTTGTCAGAGCACGTCAGTTATCTTCCTCAATGAAGGGAAACATTGTCATTGTCGAGGGTAAAATTCTCAAAGTCACCGGGCTTATGATGAACAAGCCTGCATATCTGATTCAGGATCCAACAGGTCAGGTCGTTGTTAAACGGTTTGCTCTCCCTGATCCCCTTGTTGGAGTTGGAGCAAATGTCGAAGTTCTTGGGCGTGTTTATAGCAAAATGACCAATGCAGGGTCTCTCTACATCAATGCAATGACTATAAAACCTATTTCAACATTCAGGGAAGTTGAAGAGGAAGTCAAACCCGAACCGGAAAAAATCAGGATTAAGAAACTGAATTTATAGATTACGTGCAATTATGATTATGGACAAAAATTCATTCATTAGTCTTCTTGAAAAAATAGCTCCCCCCGAATTGGCGGAAAATTTTGACGAAGGAAGAATTGGACTGATTGTGGATGGAACCGACAAAATAGAAAAAGTGGCTTGCGCTCTGGATGCAACGCCGAATGTCTGTGAACTGGTTGCAAAAGAGCGTTTCGATGCTCTCGTTGTTCATCACCCGGCATTCTGGAATCCGATGCATGGGGTTACTGGGAGAAGCGCAGAGATTCTCCGTCCCCTAATGCGAAACAATGTTAACCTCTATGCCATGCACACAAACTTTGATCACGCAAATGAGGGGATCAATGATGCTCTTGTAGAAGAAATTGGTCTCACGAACTGTGTAAAGATGGACAAAACCCCTGACTCACTTGGTTTTGTTGGAACCATGACGAAAAGTTTCGAGGAAATCTCCCGGATACTCGGTTGCGGTCTTCGTGTCTGGGGTGATATATCACTAGTGACCCGGCTCGCTGTTGTTGGCGGTGCGGCATTTGATCCAGAATTGATTGATGAGGCCGTTTCACTTGGCGCTGAGGCATACATGGCATCTGAACTCAAATACAACCTTGCCAGAGAATCTCCGATTCCCTGTATAGAAGCGACCCACTATGCACTTGAAGCTCCTGGAATGCGGAGACTTGCAAAAGTTCATGGCTGGACTTTCTTCGAAGACATTCCTGTAACCTCTATAATTCAATGATCAACCCATTTCAGGTTCTCAAAACTGAAGGCGAACTAAATGACACCGTGCGTACGGCATTTATTGATACGTATGGAAAACGCGGTCAGGAAGCAGTCGATGCTGTCAGAGAAAACCGTGTGAAAAAATATCGGGATTACTTTGTGGTTGTTGGAAATACCGGTGAATACTATGTTGAAGGTTCGTTTTGTAGTTGTGATGCCCTGCTTTATGGAAAGGAATGCTGGCACACTCTTGCCGTACAAATCGCTGAAAAACTCGGGATGTATGAAACCTACAATCTTTGGTATTATAAAAACGGTGTTGATGAAGATGAACCTGATTATGAATAATTTCCAAAAACCTAATTTTAAAATA
>CAYSRP010000074.1:0-6196 GCA_964433475.1 uncultured Methanomicrobiales archaeon | reverse complement strand
GCTTGTATTATTACCAATATCTGGCTTGGGATCCCGTTCATGATGGTCATTTCCCTCGGAGCAATGCAAAGCATACCCGCTGAGCTTTATGAGGTAGCGGCTATTGACGGGATTAAAAGTGGGGCTAAACACCGTCATATTACTTTGCCGTTATTAAAACCGGTAATGACTCCGGCGATAGTTCTTTCGACAGTCTGGACTTTTAATATGGTGAATGTGATCTTTATGATGACCGGAAGGACCGGAGATAATAAAACCCCGCCACCCCCAAGAGCTAAAGGCTCAGTAAACTGTCCAGCTCTCTGAAGACTATAGATATTATCTATATCTGAGGCAAAACGTTCAAACGCATACTTAACATCTTCACTATGGACGATTTCGGATTGTTGTTTCAACCCGGGAACATAGGTCGTCGTATAAACCGCGATGCAGGTTGAAATAATCGCGAGAATCAGCATCAGAGCAATTACAGTTGATACTGCTTCATCGGTATTTTTCTTCATAAGACAAGCTCCTTTGCATAGATAACACTATCCGAGGTTGAAAGCCGCAGACTGCTGTTACCAGAAATAGTTTTGGGAATCCGAACTGCATAACACCCTCCAAGATCGAATACTGTTTTTGTTTCATTCCTGCAGTCGGTAAGGTAGAGTTTTTTCAGAACATATTTGGTTCCGTTATTGGTCAGAGAGGCTGTGAGTTCATCTCCATCGACCCAGTCACCTCCTTTATGCCAGAATTCGAGTGTATCAGCTGATGTGTTAATGTTCATCGAAACATCGACAATAGTGTTGCGTTCGCCGGGCAGTAGATTAAACGCCGATGCGGCAAACAGAGATACAAGAATCAGCACGAGTGCTATTAGCAACATTTCTCCGACAACCGAAGTAACACCCTCATCTTTTTTGTTTAATTTCATTTTTACCTCAGATAAAATAGATAAACGTCACCACTGTTGCAATCAGCATTATCATGGAATGTTTCAAACCGCACAAAATACTGTTTGATGACATCTGACCTGCCATGATCCCGGAGAAGAATGCCAGAATCATTCCTATGTGGAACATGTCTGCTTTGTTCGAACTGATATCAAACGTAACGTCATACGCGGAAAAACTTGAGATGAATGCAACGTTCATCTGATATGCCGAATAGAGATAAATGCCGAATGACAAATAGATTACCGCCAGATAAACAAACGATACGTTCAGACGTTTGCTTTTCATTTTGACATAGTGTTCAAGATCCGCGATTGCGATGGTCAAAATCTCACGAATGTAATCGGTCACTTCACTCGCTTTTACGAGAAGGGATATAGCCCGTTTTACGGAGACAAGCCCTATCCGCTCTTCCATACGGACAAGAGCTCCCGAGAGTTGTGCCCCGTAGGTAAGTTCTTTTGAAACAATATTAATTTCAGAAGACAAAACTCCGGTTTTATTTTCCGAAATAGTTACAATTGCCCCTTGGAGAGTCATACCAACATCACGCATGTCGGCAATTTCCCTGAGAAATTCCGGCAGTTGTTTTTCAACCGTATCCACATATTTTCTCCTGATCTCATAGGCAAGCATCAGAGGGGCAACCCCCACAACGATCATTGCACAGATCAGAACTTCGAATGTGTATTCCGGGAAGAGCACGGCGAAATAGCCGCCGACCCAACTGATGAACAAACCTGCTGCTAAAATCACTCCGATGATAGCTCCAATAGCATAATCCGAAATGAAAAATTTTATTGGATGGTGCAGTATGTCAAGCAACCGGATCATCTTCTTTCTGGAATTGATTTGTTTGATGAACTCTGCATCAGGTTTTTCATCTTTTCCCGGAACAAGAAGATCAGTCCCGAATTCACTGTCCCTGATCTCACGTTTGGTAATATCCAGATTATCAGGCGGGAGAAGAATATAGAGAATTGCGATCAGAGTGATTGCCCCGAGCGGGAGGAAGATATACATCAAGGGGAGAATGTTTCCCAGGGTACTTTGTCCCGAGAGGTTCTCGGCAACGAGCATGATAATAATGGCGATCGGTCCTGCAACGAATGCCGTTACATAGATCTCTGCAATCATCTCCAAAAACTGCAGGAGAGATTCCAGTTCCTGACGGGCAAGTTCACGGTATGATTCGGATTTGGCATTAAAAAAGTTGGAGAGATTCCCCCCGCTTCGGTAAATGAGGCAGAGATCGTTTAATAGTTCACGAAAATTATCCGACGGGGTTATTTTTATCGTGTTCTCCATCGCAGTCAGAAGGTCCTCTCCGAAGAGTTCAACATCCCTTACAATGAGCCCGCATTCTTTTGATACTTCTCTGTAAAGATCGGCAGCATCATAGACATTTCTGATGATTTCATAGAGAGTCATCGTAGATGATAATGCCTGCATATAAGTAATGGCAAATGGAAGATCCAAATCGATTTTACTTTTTCGTCCATGTGCTTCCAGGATAGGATAATAATAAAAACAGGCAAAAATACCAATCGGGACCAGTATGCACCCGAGAAGAATGATCGACCATGTCGGAATGATGAAGGATATCTCTATCTCCATGACATAAAGAAGAGCTCCTATCATGGCGATAAGTACGCAGGAGAAGATGCTCATAAGGATTGTCAGCATCAGGTACTGGTCGACAGGAATAGTGATGTGGGATGCCCGAAGAGAGATTTCCAGTTTTTTATTATTGAGTATCCGGTCAAGAAGGTCTTCAGATTTTTTCATGTGTTTTTCCGCTCTCTTATCTGGGTTTCAATGATCACTTTCTCTACAGCTTTTGGACTTGTATCTCCTGATGCGACCATCTTTTCGAGGGCTGCTTTTTTGATGTCAAGTCGCTTGCGTAGTTCCTCTTCTGACCAGTTATTCTGATAGGCGATATTATCAAAAACAGCTGAGGTGGAATACACTTTGTCAAATCTATCTGTCTTGTGGTTCCACTGGAATAACGGAGCCCAGATAATTTTATCATCATTCACGGTAATCTCGTTCAGCGAAAGACAGCGCCTGAATCCTTTTCCTTCTCCATAAAGCAGGCTTTGGACAAGAACCAGGTCAAGTGCCCCAAACATGGCGACAGGTACATTAATCGGTTCATTTGTTAACCGGTTGATTGCTTCTTTGACATTTCCTGCGTGAAGCGTGGAATATGTTGTATGACCGGTATTCATTGCCTGGAAGAGTGTCTGGGCTTCTTTTCCACGTACTTCACCTACGATTATGTACTCAGGTCTCTGACGAAGAGCTGCTTTCAATAGTGAGAACATACTGATGTTTCCGGCACCTGAGATGTTAGCCACACTTTCCCGTGTTTTCATGGGTAGCCAATTTACATGCGGCAGTTGAATCTCTCTTGTATCCTCGATTGACACAATTTTTGCAACAGACGGAATGAAAAATGATGCCGCATTCATCGTCGAGGTTTTACCACAGGCCGTTCCCCCTGCTATGATCATGCTTTTCCGGTTCTCAACAGCAAGCCAGATGTGTGCCATAAGCTCACTGTCATAGGTATTTGAGGCTATGAGGTCTGCCGGGGTCATCGGTTCACCTTTGAATTTACGAATCGTAAATGAACTGCCTTTCGAGGAAATTATATCCGAATACGTGAGCTGGGCACGTGACCCTCCCGGGAGAGCTGCATCAATAAGCGGGGATGTCAGTGACAACTGTTTGTCTGCTTTCTGGGCAAGTTTGAGTACGTATTTGTTGAGTTCGGTACCCTCGAAGAGACAATCCGTTTCTACATTGGCAAACCGCCGGTGATAGAGAAAGATAGGGGTGTCTGCACCGTTGCAGGTAATATCCTCAATTTTCTCATCGTGTAACAGGGGGTCGAGTTTACCGTATCCAAGGAAGTTCCTGTTCAGATAATAAATGAGGGTCTCTCTGCGTTCCGGGGTTATTTCCGGATCAAATGTGGTTATCACCGTTTTTAAAAGGTCAGGATCCAGATCAAATTCCCCGCGTTTTTTTACGGTATCATAAACTAATAAGCCGCGAAGATGTTCAAAGGTTTCTTCGAGAATTACGAGTTCTTTTTCGGTGAGTTTTGGCTCGATTATCTGGTATTGAATATGCGTATATTCATCCCGGTAGATGTTTGCATATGCATACGGGGGATTAAGCCAGTAACGGTCAAGAATTTCATATTCTGTTTCAAAAGGGGGTAACTCGAGGACTTCCGGCGGTTCGGCAAAAACAATTTTTTCGGTGTTCTTTCCGAAAAAAAATGATTTCAGATCAAACTTTATTTTTCCTTTATCCTCTTTGTTTAAGATGTCGCCCGCATCATCTGGATTTTTCTTTTCGCTATCTTTGGATTTTTTAAAAGAAGGAACCTTCAATTTCATTAAATGCCCCCTTCGTAGATTATATCGGAATTTTTCCCGCTGTATTCTATATCGATGCTGATCTCAGCATTCCTGACAAACACACCGATGGCATACTTTCCAGGAGAATAAATACCGGTATGATCTGTGGCATCAGCATCCGAGGTTCCCTGCCATCCGGTAATGTCGGTCAGGGTAAGAGTTCCATCATCGTTTATTTTGTAGACGGCAATGCGTGCATCGCTGTATGGTGTCATGCCTTTTAGATTATCGTCATCAATATTGCTTACCGTATAGGCGATTCTCCAGGGAACCTGAACTACTTGTTCGGCTGTGCCCCAAGGAGTATAGAGTATTCCTGGGATCTCATTGATAGTGAGGAAATGTTCATAGAGTTTCCATTTGTCATTTTCAGTCCAAGTCACACCTGAGGAGTACCATGTGCTTTCATAATATGCCTTTGTCGCATCCCGCCAGATCTCGTAATTATTGTCGATATCCCCGCCGGAAGCAGGGATGTTTAATGCCGATTCCAGATGTAGTGTTTCAGACGATTCACCAACTGCTTCGTTTCCCTTCCAGAGTGCGTCATCATTTAGAATTACCGGAGTAAGTCCATTGTAGGCGGCAACCGGCGTTCCTTTTGTTTCTGTGTCGACCGTCCAGATGATGCTGATTGGCAGTACCCATGAAGCGTTCTCTATTGTATAGATTGCAGGTGTTCCATACTCTGCCGGGATGGTTGGTATAAATTCTGCTGTGAACATACCTGTTGAGGGCGTGTAAACTGCTGTTCCAAGACTGCCTGACAGATTTCCTTCTGTCCAGTAGCCTGTTCCTGTGTAATATCCCTTGGCATTTCCACTGTCCATCGGTGTGTCCGTATATGTTGTCCCTGTTATGGGATAGATTGAGGATTTATCCGGCTGGAAGGTGATGTTGGTTTTTGGAACTGTCGTTTCGACTAGATAAACAGGACCTTCTTCTTTGTCACCCCCAATCACTCCCAAAGCCAGAGCATCGGGAATAATTGTCAGCCGGTCATATGTCGCGGGATAATAAGCGAGAGCATAACCATATCCCATTTTGTTAAGAAGGGCTGCAGCAAGAATGGTATGATCTCCTGAATCTCCGGTTTGTTCAGCAAGTGTTACAACCGGCGTTCTTGGATATGCTTCCGCATGTCCGGTTTCACTATCGGTTTCATAGTTTATGGATTCCACGAATGAGAGGACGAGTCCCATCGTTTCTTTATTATCATATCCATTATTTGCGGCAATTCCTGACAACTGGCTAGTAACGGTAGAAATGGTATTATTGTCACCAGAGATTATGACATAATTGAGAAGATCATCCGGCATATTCGTACCCCCAAAGGCGGTGTTGAACTGGTTATAGGTTTCATTGGTGATAGTTACGGTGATGGTGTTGGATGTTTCGAGATAGGTCCATGTGAACATTTTTGTACCCCATGGTCCATTTTCTTCAATTTCTTCTGGTATTACAACTGGCTCTCCGCCTGAAATGAACGGAATTCCAGGAACAAATTTGATGACAAGAACGAGAATACCAAGAATTATGATTATCGCCGCCATCCAAGTGATAAGGTGTTTAAATGTTTTTTTATCGAGCTGCATCGTTTACCCTCTCCTGGAGCGCATGACAAATCCTAATAACAACGCGGGAATTACAAATATAAATCCCGGGGATTGTGCTGGTGTTGGTGTAGCCTGGGTTGTCGGACCTATTGTCGGCACCGTATCTATTTCCTGTGTTGGCGTGGTGGACAGAGACGGATCGTATTCTGTCCCATCCGTGGTTGCATCAGATACGGTTGCTTCGCCGCTCACGATGAAAGTAATA
>CAYSRP010000073.1:0-6444 GCA_964433475.1 uncultured Methanomicrobiales archaeon | reverse complement strand
AACGGACGGGGGCTCGCGACCGTGATGATGCTGAAAGATATGGCCAAGGAATTTGCCGTCGGGTATCTGACGACGGAGGGGATCGTGCCGTATGCGGATATCGAGTCGATAATGCAGACCGAAACGGAAGTTAGTGTGCTGACCAAAAATCCGTTCAAGGTGCTTCTCCCGAAGAAGAGCGTGATCTCGGGATGCGGGGGCACGGCGTCCTATCTGGATCCGGAGAAACTGCCGGTGCTCGAGAGATGCATCCCGGTCCAGAAGAATATTCTGAACCATGAATTTTCGAGCGACGTGATCAGGGCAGGCGGGTTTGGAGCGAAGGCGTTTGTCGATGGAAAGACCGCGGCGTGTGCCGAGGATATCGGGCAGTTTACGGCTCTGGACAAGGTGGTCGGCCGACTTCTCCTAGAGGGGATCCCGCCGGAAAGCACCGCGGTCCTTGTTTCAGGAAAGGTGACGGCAGACCTTGTCAGGAAATGTCTGCATGCAAAGATCTCGGTGCTGGCGTCGAAATTGCCGCCGACCCATCTTGCCGCCAAGGTGGCGAAGAACGGGAAACTAACACTGGTTTATTGATATATCAGCGAAAAAGAAAAAAATCGGATTCATACCATATCCAGAAAACAGAGCACGACCGACGACCGCTTATACATAACACTGTGCGGCCCCGCGAAATCGGAAAACAGCCCGGTAACTAATCAAACCAAAACAGACAAAAACGGAAAAATGTCTGTCCTATTCTTACCATGAGAGAGTGAAAAGAACAGACACTAGAATATTAGACCTCCGGAGTAATCAAAATTATTGGTCGACCGCGACCCGCACAACAAAAAATACGACAACAGCCATACATCAAAATAATCGGCAAAAACGAAAAAAAAATTATTTTCTCAGCTGGATTATCAGCTTTGCAACATTATCCCCGAACTTCGTCAGCGTCGCAAGACCCTCCGTATCGTTCGCCACATCCCCCGGCGCATGACCAAACGCAATATTCCAGTATGATGACCCGCACACGATCATATCGGAAATGAAAAACGACATCAGCATCTCCTGCAGAGTCGACGTCAGACCACCGCGCCGTGCCACCACAACAGGTCCTCCCACTTTCCCCGAAAGCCAGTTCCCGTTTGCCCGGGCGACCATCGAAACACGCTGAAGAAGATTCATCACATCTCCCCGTGCCGTCCCGAAATACACCGGAGCGCCGACAATAAAACCGTCCGCCGCTTTGATATCATCCAGCATATCGTTCAGCCCGTCCTTCAGACAGCATTTCCCGTTCTTTGCGCACTCCCCGCACGCAATACAGCCCTGGATCGGATTCCCGCGAAGAGAAATGATCTTTGCAGAAAGACCTCTCTTCTCGATCGCATCCTTACACACATTCAGTGCATACTCGGTATTTCCTTTCGCCCGCGGACTCCCGGAAATTAAAACAACATCTGCCATACTATAGTATTCGACGGCATCAATAAAAAAACGTGGATATTAATTACTGATCACACGGGTATTTTTCCCCATCAGTTTCCCGCAGTATATTTTTCCCATCACCAGAATATTTACCCCGTGCACCTCGGCAGAGACCATCTCGGGACGAAGCAGAACATTCCCCGAAGAATTAATGACACGGATCTTCGCCTTATCACAGACCGTCAACTGTTCCTCACCGGAATCAAGCTCACCCTCAATAACAGAACCGCGGCAGATAACCGCCCCGTTACACTTCACATTTCCGGCAACATGCGATTCAGGACAGAGATAGAGGTTCCCGGTAACTACCAGATCCCGCCAGAAATAAGTGCGGGAAGGAACCAGAAAATCACCGTCGATTTTCACGGAGTCTCGAAAATATGACCCTCGTTCTGCCATATGCAGATTATCTTTTACAAATATCTTCATGCTGCCCCTGTATACTACTAATCCTATTACTTTATGGATATTAATAAGTTATGAATTAAAGGACCCATTATATGAGATTTGTGATGAGTTGTACCAGCAAAAAGACAAATAGGGCCGCAAACATGCCGTATTTGAGATGTGCTGTGCAATTCGAAGAAGCGAGGTCTGCGGAAGTCCTGAATGCAAGAGATCTCACGGTTACCAGGAAAATAAAGACATCCACAACAGAGATCAGGACCAGATAGAGCGGCCCCCAGGTCAGGAACGGAACGAAACTTGCCAGTATCGCACACAAAATAAAAATCACCGCAAGAACAGCCGTCTTTGAAACGCCGATCTTCATCGGAAGAGTGCGTGCGCCCCCGACTTTATCTCCCTCGATATCCTCCGCATCCTTCAGAAGTTCGCGGGCAAGAGTCCCAAAGAACGTGATCGCGAAGAGCGGGAGCATCACAAGGAACGACCCTGGTCCGACCAGAAATCCGCCGAAAAGGAATATACTTCCCGAAAGATATGCGACCGACAGATTGCCGAGCAGGGGGATCCCCTTGAACTTTGCCGCATAAATGATCAGGATAAAGACATTGACGAGAGCGATCAAAAGACACCAGATATTAGAGTAACATGCTGCAAAAATACCTGCTCCGAAAAGGATGAACGCCCAGACGAGGGCACTCTTCGTCCCTACCTGACCCGACGGGATCGGACGTTCCGGTTTGTTTACTTTATCGATCTCCGAATCAAAGTAATCATTGAGCACGTTTCCGCCTCCGCAGATCACCAAAACGACGAAGAAAAGGAGTATCGCATAAAGAGGCTCTGTGCCCCCGGCTATAAAGTATGCAATACCTGCAGTAATGCCGGAGACTCCCGCATTAACCGGACGAATGATTTTACCATAGCCGGAAAGACTCATCTAGCCTATGTGTGGGCGTGCTTCTCCGAAAAAGATATCTCTACCCACCACAAATCAATCTAGGTATCAGGGGACATGTAGCCAAGCCAGGATATGGCATCAGCCTCCTAAGCTGAATATCTAGGGTTCGAATCCCTACATGTCCGTTTACATTTTTAGGATCTATCATGGAATGCAGGGAAATCACTGAAGGGAGCACGACATTTGCCGCTCCGGTTCAGGACGAGACGACGCAGTTTCCGCCGGGTTCGGCTCCGGTCTTTTACAACACAAGAATGGAATTCAACCGTGATATGACGGTGCTCCTGACGAAATGCATTCAGCCGGAAGATTATCTTGATTCGATGGCAGCGACCGGGGTCCGCGGACTTCGAATAGCAAACGAGACCGGGACGCCTGTAACGATAAATGATTTCGATGAAAGGGCAGTAAAAATCATCGAAGAGAATGCAAAAAAACTTGGCGGCGATATCACCGTGACCTGCAGCGATGCGAACCGGCTGATGTGTTCATCAAGATTCGACGCGATCGATCTCGATCCGTTTGGAACACCGGTCCCATTTTTGGACGCAGCGTCCCGGGCGGCAAAACGTTATCTTTTTATTACCGCCACCGATACCGCCCCCTTGTGCGGTGCGCATTTCAAAGCAGGATGCCGCAGGTATTTTGCGACACCGAAAAACACCGAGTACCATGCGGAAGTCGGACTCCGCATCATGATGGGAACAATGGCACGCGAACTCGTGAAATACGACCGCGGTATGGAGCCGGTCCTGAGTTTTGCAAAATCCCATTATTTCCGTTCGCATGTGCGTGTGCTCGGACGGGTCGCGGCGGCCGAAGAAACGATGGAACAGATCGGCTTTGTCATGCAGTGTCCAAAGTGTCTGTATCGTGCCGAACAGAAAGGAAGTCTCCTGCCGAAGCATCACGTCTGCCCTCTCTGCGGAGCGGAGACCGAACCGATCGGACCTTTATGGATGGGACCTCTGGAAGACAAGGATGTTCTCACCGAAATGCAGAACCAGCTGCCCCTGATGAAGTTCGGAACAAAAAAACAGATGGAAAAAATGCTGAACTATCTGCTGGCGGAACCGGATACCTGCACATATTACGATTATCATATCATTTCCCGGGACATGAAGGTCTCGCCGCCGAATATGGAAGAACTGATCGCAGCGCTGAATGAAGCGGGATATTACACGACCCGCACGCACTTCTGTGACACAGGAATAAAAACAGATGCCCCGCTTCCTTTGATCGAGGAAATGATCCGTATCTGGAACGAAAAAAAGTTAAATGTAGTCCCCGATGTTCATCTCGCGTGAGATGATGGAATCACAATACTGACACCGGAATCCCCGCGGGTGGACAATGAATCTGCTCTGCACCGGCTCTTTTGTATTAGTGATGCAGTTTGGATTCGGGCATTTGATAACGCCGACGATTTCTTTGGGGACCTCGACAGGCTTTTTTGCCGAGACCTTAAAATTCCGGATGATACTGATGGTTGCATCCGGAGCGACCAGAGCGATCTTATCCACTTCGTCCTTTAAGAGTTCGCGGTTTTCGATTTTGACCATGTCTTTTCTTCCGCCGCGGGAACTGGGGACATTCGATGCTACAATAACCGTGACATCGGTCCCGTCCTGGATCCCCAGGATCCGGATCACGGTAAGACCCTCGCCCGGTGTGATGTGGTCGATCACCGTACCGTTTTTGATCGGGGAGATCACGATTCCGTCGGAAATAGTTTTAACCATTGTTTATCACCTCATTTAACATAGCCATCCTGATCGGGACCCCGTTATGCGCCTGTTCAAAATATTTTGCACAGGGAAGGGCATCGACTGCCGGATCGATCTCATCGACACGCGGGAGCGGGTGGAGAACGATCATGCCGGGCTTGGCGTACTCAAGGAGTTCAGGCGTGATGCGGTATGTCGACGCATAGTTTGCGAAGGCGACCGGATCCGGGAAGCGTTCACGCTGGAGTCTGGTCACATACAGGACATCAAGTTCAGGCAGTGCATCCTCGATACAGTCATGGAGAATAAGTTCGACGCCTGCATCGAGAAGATCCTCCCGGATCTGTTTCGGGAAATCGAGACCTTCGGGGGCGATGGCATGGAGACGAACATTATTGTATTTGGAAAGAGCGAAAGCAAGAGAGTGAACGGTCCTCCCGTAACGAAGATCCCCCTGCATTCCTACGTCGATGTTTTCCAGCCGCATGGATTCGCGGATGGTATAGAGGTCGAGTAAGGTCTGGGAGGGGTGCTGACCTGCCCCGTCTCCGCCGTTGATGACTGGGACCGTGGCGACTTCGCTGGCAAGACGGGCGGCCCCCTCTTTTGGATGGCGCAGGACGATCGCGTCGGCGTATCCGGAAATGACGCGTATGGTGTCGGACAATGTTTCCCCTTTTGTGATGGAAGTTGCTTCAACAGAGCCGAGATTGAGGATCTTTCCCCCGAGACGCATCATTGCAGCAGAGAAGGACATACGGGTCCGGGTACTTGGTTCAAAAAAGAGGACTGCGAGAATTTTTCCTTCAAGTTCGCGGCCGGTATAATTACCACGGTCAAAAGCAGCCGCAGAACAGAGGAGTTTATCAATTTCCTGACGTTCCATATCCCGTACTGATAGGATATTTTTTTGTTCGTGTGTCATGAATGATGCCCAAAATTTGGATGTTCAATATTTGAACTGCCGTGAATAAATAACCCGCGGAAAAATATTAATATAAAAAAGGAGGTTAGACCTTTTGTGCCAATACGGAGACGGGATCATCATATCCCAATGCGCCAAACGAGGAAGGAACAAAGGTGGCAAAAAGCATAGAGCCATACAAATCAAGCGGCATGGTGAACGAGCCGTACGTTGCCTCATAGTTGTTTGAACCAGCATGTACCCAGGTTACAGCCTGCGTGAAAGGAATCGCCTGACTGTTATAATAGATCGTTCCGGAAACCGTTCCAGTTCCATCTGACCTGTAGACCATATTCACCGTGTAGACACCGGATTCTGCTGCTTCCCAGGTTCCCACAATCGCAGTCGGAGATGTCGCGGCACGTGCCATCTGTAGATCATAATTGATATCAAAATCGGCAACACCAAGTGTCTTCGGATTGATCGTCATGGTGATGGTGTCGCCGGACAGGGAAACGGAGACTGATCTGCCGGTTGAAGAAATGAAGTAGGTGTTTCCGCTGACGTACTCCCATGTCATATCTTCATTGAGATCATACTGATTTCCGTTATAACTTACATAACCCGAGAGTTGGGACGTTCCATCATCATTACAAACCAAGGTCAGATCATATGAAACACCGAAGACGTTTCCGGCATCTGCCCATGTTCCGATTAATTCATACGGGGCGGTTTCCGCGGATGTCCCAAGACAACCGGTTGCGCACACAGAAGCAACGAGGAACACAAGCACTCCGGCAAGAAGTTTAGCATTCATATAATCTAATCTTGTGAAGGAAAAGGATTTAATACTTTTTCCCTGAAAAACGAGGATTGAATATATCTTAATTTTTGGTGATGAGCATTCCTTTGTTATCGACTTTGGTGATAAGTGCTATTTTCAGACCCATAGAATCGAGAATGGGTTCCAT
>CAYSRP010000072.1:0-6930 GCA_964433475.1 uncultured Methanomicrobiales archaeon | reverse complement strand
CTTGTCGGAGAGACCCGTCGATCGTGAGTTCAAATCTCACCGACCCCACGTTTTTGAAACACTTTTCATAGCATTTCACATACGATAGCGCATGCGGCGTTCAGAAATAATTTTAACCTGTCCGGTTATTTTTTGTGTAATTTTCTCTGCAGGATGTGTAAGTCAAAACACTTCCCGGGAAGCAGCTTTGTCCGATGCATTGAAAATGATATCTCTCAGGTTCAATGATGGCGCGGGCTATGTTTTAGAAGCCGCAGATGATATTGGAAACAAGAACACCGATGCGGCGTCATCGGGACAGACCAGACATCCTACGGAACCAACGAGACATATTTTGCCGGAAGAAACATTACATTAACTGATTATCTGCATCTTGATGACGGTACAAATGCATCTGTCCTTTCAGCTCCGGTCTATACCGATGGGAAATGGAACGGGTATGTATCCACATCATTCGATAGTTCAAGATTATTTGGCGATGTGGAACAATATCTTTCAAAAACATACGGATCTCATCTCCTTGTAACTCAGACAGACGGCGTTCATATCTATGATTATGATCTGTGCAAACGGGGGAAGAACATGGCAACTGATCCGGCATATACAGATGATGTGCATGCAGCGGCCCTTTTGATCATGAATCAGACCTCAGGTACGACCTGATATACATACCAAAAGATCTGGTCTGACGAATTTGTTCAGAAGACCGCCGTCCGGGACACTCTCGAATTCGGCGGACAAACCCCACGGGTCATCATCCTCTCAGAATAAAGATATTTTTTGCATACAGAATTTTCAGACCAAAAAAGGGACGCTTCTACGCTCAATCACCTCACACGAACTCGCACTAAATATATGCTGGAAAGAAACATATTGTAAGGATAATTTATGACGAGGGTTGTTATTTCAGTTGGAGGCTCAGTGTTAGTGCCGTCATTAGAAGCACATCGCCTAAAAGAATGGGCAGAATCTCTGATCGATCTCACCAAAGCCGGCATCCAGATCTTTGCCGTTGTTGGAGGAGGAGGAGAGGCGAGAAGATATATCGATGCCTGCAGGGATATAGGACTGGATGAAGCTTCATCTGACGAGATCGGCATTCTGGTGACCAGGATCAACGCCGCACTTCTCGTTGGCGCACTCAAAGAATATGTATATCCGATCGTTGCCACATCATACCTCGATGCAAAAGCCGCAGGCTTTTCCGGGAAAATAGTCGTGATGGGGGGAATGACCCCCGGTCAAACCACGGATGCCGTAGCAGCAGTACTCGCAGAAGAAGTCGGCGCTTCGATGATGATCAATCTGACGGCGATCGACGGGATCTATTCTGCAGACCCGAAAAAAGACAAATCTGCAAAGAAACACGACCTCATGACCCCGCAGGAACTCATTGATCTCATCATGAAAGAGAAGATGAACGCCGGTTCAAATATGGTCATCGATCTTGTAGCTGCGAAAATCGCCGAAAGAAGCGGTATTCCACTCGTAATAATCGATGGACGCGACCCCTCACTAATTGGAAAAGCCCTCCTCAATGGGAAGTTCGAAGGAACGATCGTCGGAGATAAGAGAATCACGTTCCCTATTGTGTAGACTCTCTACCGATGGGAACATCATACGTATCTCTTTTTAAGGAATAACACTAATGTTATAGAGCAGAATATGGGGGGCGGTAGGGTAGCCTGGTCCATCCTAGAGCGTTTGGGACGCTTTGACCCCAGTTCGAATCTGGGCCGCCCCATTTTTTATGAATCACCTTCTTGCAGAATCCATTCTCGACGATTTAAACAACGTTTATCCTCACACGCAGAATGGAATGAATTTTCTGAAATTCCGGAACCCTTTTGAATTACTTATCATGACCATTCTTTCCGCACAGACGACGGATATTATCATTAATAATCTGCGCGATACATTGTTCAAAAAATATCCGGATGCACGCGCTCTCAGTGTAGCTGATCCAGAGGAGGTTGAGCAGATCATTCACTCCGCCGGCTATTACCGGGCGAAAACGAAAAACATCATCGGCACAGCAAAAATGCTCGAAGAAAACTTCGGCGGGGTCGTTCCAAACACCATTGAAGAACTGATAACTCTGCCCGGAGTCGGACGAAAGACAGCGAACATCGTCACGAATCACGCATTTCACAAAACATACGGGATCGCGGTGGACACGCATGTCGGAAGGCTTTCACAAAGGATCGGCTTCACGAAAAATACCGACCCTGACAAAATCGAAAAAGACCTCATGGAACTTTTTCCTAAAAAAAGGTGGAGTGAGATCAATTATCTCCTGATCAGTCATGGTCGTGCAGTCTGCACCGCAAAAAAACCCGACTGTACGAAATGCATAATCAGTCATAACTGCCAATCATATAGAGAAAGAGGTGAAAAGTGACGGAAATGAAAATACATGAACGAAGAATGATCCTCTTCGCAACATCAATGGGAGCATTTCTGAACCCCATGATCGCCTCTATGGTGATACTTGCCCTTCCTGCGATCGGGCTTGAGTTTAGTGTCTCGGCACGGGATCTCGGCTGGATGAGCACAGCATTTATTCTGGCTACCGCCATTCTTTTAGTTCCCGCATCCCGTCTTGTTGACAGCATCGGATACAAAAAATCCTATATCATCGGGGCACTCATCGTTGCTGTCTCCTGTTTTTTCTCGATATTCGCACCGGATTATACAACCCTGATCATATTACGAATCATTGCCGGCATGGGATCATCATTTGTGATGATAACCGGTCTTGCGATCCTGACGCGGGTGTATCCGCTAAATAAGCGCGGTATGGTTATCGGGATCAATACGGCTATGGTTTATGTCGGCGCATCAGTGGGTCCGATCATCGGAGGATCTCTGACGGAGTATCTGGGATGGCGCAGTATTTTCCTAATGATGGTCCCGCTTCTGCTGGTATCCATAGCTCTTATGGTAAAGTTCCTCAGACAGGAGTTCAAAAATCCAGGAAAGTCCTTCGATATCAAAGGCACGATCTTATACGCTACTGCGATATTCTGTACGATGTTCGGGCTTTCCACCATCACCGACAACGGATCGCTCTTCCTTGCAATAGCAGGAATAGTACTCATTGTCCTCTTCATATGGTATGAACGCAGAGTTGCCGAACCTGTTCTTCATGTGAATCTGTTCTTCAAAAACACACGGTTCGCACGATCATCCTATACAGCACTCCTGAACTACAGCTGCACGTATGGATCGGTCTATATGGTGAGCCTGTATCTCCAGTCGGTCGGTGCTCTGACTGCGGTCGAAGCAGGATTCATTATATTCTTCCAGCCGCTCATCCAGGCGATTATGACGCCGATCGCGGGCAAACTTTCCGACCGTTTCGATCCGAGATATCTCGTCACCTTCGGTATGGCGCTCTCGGCAATAGGGGTCATACTTCTCGCAGGACTCGGACTCACCGCGGCAGTCTCCTACATCGCGATCACGCAGGTGTTCATAGGGCTCGGATCAGCTCTCTTCTCAGCACCGAACACGAATGCGATCATGAGTGCAGTCTCGCAAAACGAATACAGTTCGGCATCCAGCATCGTTGCAGTGATGCGGCAGCTTGGCATGATCCTCTCAATGGCGGTCTGTATGGCAGCAATATCGATCTTTGTCGGCGGGCTGGATATGCTCGGACCTAACATGTATCCGGAATTCGTTCAGGCTCTGCAGGTTTCAATGCTGATATGCGCAGGTCTTGCCGTGATCGGCATTTTCTTTTCCTGGTTCCGCGGGAAAGCACCGGTGGGGGAGGACGTATGAAAGTGATGGTAGGGGGGACATTCGATCCCCTCCATATAGGCCACCAGCATCTCCTGACCCGTGCATTTATGACAGCAGGGCTCGGGGGTCATGTGGTCATCGGGTTATCCTCGGATTCTTTTGCTTCCAGAAAACAGCATCCGGTCAGAAGTTATGATGTCCGGTTTGCCGAACTCACAAAATGGATCGAGTCGAAAAAGTTTGAAGCGACCTATGAGATCGAAACTCTATTCGATCAGTTCGGCAGTGCCCTGACGCAGGACTTTGATGCGCTGGTCGTAAGTTTTGAAACGTTTAGTGTCGGAAACCTCATCAATGAGAAACGCAAAGCGATGGGGAAAAAGATGGTGGATCTCTATCAGATCCAGTGCGTTATGGCAAAAGACGGGAAAGTCGTTTCATCCACCAGAATTTACAAAGGAGAGATCAACAGATACGGCGAACCGGTTTCCGAAGAGGAGTTCGCAGGAACAGAATCATGCAAAAAAGAATGAAGGATCATCAGTTATCCAATGAAGAGGTGAACTTCCTTCTTGAAAATGCAGCAAGCGGTGTTCTGGCAACGCTTGATGCAGACGGGACGCCTTACTGCGTGCCGGTGCATTTTGTGTACGCGAATGAAAAAATCTTCATTCACAGCCTGAATGCCGGCGGAAAGATCGAAAACATCTTCCGGGATCCGCGGGTGTGTTTCACCGTATACAGGATGGATGAACTCCTCTACAATGCCGACGCAAAATCACCCTGCAGTGTTAACACAAAGTATCAAAGCGTGATCGTGAAGGGAACAGCAGTTCTTATAATAGATCCGGAGAAAAAACGTGAGATCCTCCTAGCCATCGTGAAGAAGTACACACCTGAACTTGCCGGTCTCCCCCTACCCCAAAATGCGATCCTGCAGACTGCAGTTATCGAGATCACGCCAACGGTGTGTACCGGAAAATATTACCCATAATCAGATGAAAAGAAAAAGACGGAGAGAGTTCCGTCATTGTTCAGATCAATCAAGCATGCCAGGTACCGCTGGATGAATGAATTATTTTTCCCAGTAAACCGTTGTGACCGTCGCATTTATCTGATCGGTTATCCGACCGTCTTTTGTAATTGAGGAAAGATAGTCCTTAACGGCATTACTTTCATCTGCCGTCAGCTGTTTTGCGTATGTTGTTCTCCCCAGATAATAGGAACAGGCATCCTCATATGACTGATCCATTTTCCAGATTTGATTTTCATATGCAAGTTTTGGTAAATATCCCATCTGGAATAACATGTCCAGTTGATAGATAAGAGGATTCCCGCAACTTGCTTCATCTTCTTTTAATCCGGCGATTTTATGGACCTCGGACATGACCGGTTCTATCATTTTGGTTGGGTTGCAGATTGCACAGAAGTGGTTACTGGCATCATTCATTTTTTCAAATGTGGCTGCATCAGATATTGCCGGTGATGTATGGGCAAACACCAAATCAAAACGTTCTTTAAATCCTTCCTGTGAAAGATCCACAGCTTTCCAGTCTCTACAGGTAAAAGAAATATTCTTTTTATTTTCTTTGTCTGCCTTCTCTTTCCCATGCTGGATCATCTTTGGTGAGAAATCGATTCCGGTTACTGAATGCGCCCGTTCAGCCAATGCAAGAGAATATGCACCGGCTCCGCAGCCGATATCCAGCACATCATAGTTCGTCTCTATCATGTGTTCCTGTTCCAATAACTGCAGAAATTTATTGTCCTGAAACGTCGGCATCTGATGATAAACAGGATCTTCTGCCTGTGAATCCCATAATTCAACTTCGGACTGAGGGTTCGTATTTTGTGCTACCCATTCTTTTCTGATTTCATTAAGATTCATGTGATGTTTCTCCTTTTTTTAATAATTAAATGGTGTTCAAATCAATTTTCTGATAGGCCAGACTCCCGGTGTTTGCATTCAATTTGGCAAATACCGGTTCTCCGACAAGGAATGTGTAGATTTCGTCGGCTTTTGCTATCGGATCGATATCAGAGAACTGTTCCGGATAGAGGATGGTGCCAACGAAATATGCATTGGCAAAACTAGTCCCGTGATTTGATTTCGCGGATGTATCCGGAAGAACCGTATAAATGTCTCCATTTATAACAGCAGTCATACTCTGATATGATGGATCAGTTTTCAGCTCGACAAGTGCTCCCCCTCCTTCGGCATTGAGTGTTCCAAGATCAACGAAGATAATATCAGGATCCCACTCAAGGAGCTTTTCCTTTGCAATATTTGCCGAGGCGGTCCCAAGATTGGTGGCAGGAACATCTGCTACTTTTTGATTTGCCGAGAGGAGAGTGAAGCCAACAAATTCCGGTTTTGTGGAAAGCATACCATGGGTCCCCCTGTTAGAGACACCACCAATATATACAACTGGTTTTTCATCCATTGAAAGCTCGGGAGTTCGCGCTATTAAGTCGTCACGCATATCTCCAAAAAAGGCAATCACTTCTTCAGCACGCTCTTCTTTCCCAACAACCTGACCAAGAAGACGTATATTGTAGGAAAAGTTATCAAAATCATCCGATGGTTCATACTCTTCAAAGCAGACTACGGGGATACCCGTCTTTGCAGTAGCTTCATCAGCGATGACTCCACCTTCTGCACCTTCTGTTGAAAAGAGGATTACGTCAGGACTTATGTTAAGCGCATTTTCCGCATTGATCGTTGCTCTGATCGGCGCAAGAAGCGAGAGGTTGGCAATTTCCGGATAAGCGAGCATATAAGGTCGCGTTTCGGTATTAGGATCCGTCATGCTGTCAGTGATGTCAACACCGGTTATCATGTCCTGTGCCTGAAGATAAACCATATAACGGGCTGAACCTGCCCCTGTCAGGGCGACTGTTTTCACATCTGCAGGAATAACGACCCCACGTCCCAAATCATCAATTACCATTATTGTCGCATTAGACTCTGTTTGTTCATCAGACGTTCCAATACAACCAGCAAAAAAAACACTGACTAAAATCAACAAAATGAGAACGAAAGGGAGTAGAGACGGGTATTTTCCCGTACCCCTTTTAGTAGTAATTGTTTTAATAATTTTCATAACTAACACACCAGTATTAAGTTAATAGACATAACTTATATACTCAATAATATAAAAAGTATGTTGAAAAATTAAT
>CAYSRP010000071.1:0-6937 GCA_964433475.1 uncultured Methanomicrobiales archaeon | reverse complement strand
ATCAGGGTATATATTTTGGTTTAAGGGAGTTTACCCCATGTATTCACTCTGGATCTTTAGGATTTCTGCACTGTCTTTTGCATTTGCATATTCATTTAAGGGCTCCTCATTGAGTTTCAGGAAATTCAGACCCCAATGGAACTTTGAAAGAATATTTTCTGCATGTTCCCTCTCTCCCAAAATAAAGAGAGTTCCTGCAAGAGCTTCGACTGATGTTAACGTGAACGGTTTTCCAAAATTTACCGGATTTGCGGCGACCAGAAAGGGAAGAGCACGCCTGCCTTTCCAAGGGTCAAGATCGGTCGTGTCAAGCACTTCCCATGAACAGTCCAGTGCGGTGATAGATCTGACCCATTTTTTATCGGGAGGGGAAAGAACGAATTCTGCCGTAGGGTCCAACAGGAGTGTGGTTTTTGGAACCTGAGACATTCTATTTACTATTCTCATCATTCCAAACCGTTCCAGTTTTTTCATCGTGCATTTCTTCGGATCACAGGAGTTGTCACGATACGCGATGAGAGATATCGTCATAGTTGTATAATATTTATGTTTCGCGGACACAAATACCATACGAATGTACCTCCTTGCCTCGCCCTGTCTCCTCAATGAAAATCTTCGTGCCGACGGGATCACGACGAATGACGACCGTGCAGTTTTTTTATCGTGCAGGAAGCGATGTGAGGAGTTTGGAATAAAAATCGTTCCGTTACCATGTCCGGAGACACTGTATCTCGGGACTCCGCGGGCACCTGGTTCTTTTGTTGAACGACTCAACACACCTGAATTTATTTCTCTTCTCGATAAACTCGAAGCTGATGTTCGTGAGATCATTTCAGAAAAAGGTGATCCTCTTTGTATTCTCGGGGTAAATTCATCGCCGACCTGCGGCATTACGACTACCTATTACACAAATGAAAAATCCTCCGGTCCTGGAATTTTTCTGAAACGATTTTCTGAATACAAACTTGTTGATGCACGAGTTTTTGCAAAGTATCACGTGTATCTGGCATCTCCGCTTTTTTCTGAGGGAGAACAACGTTATAATGCTTATCTTACAGATGTTCTTAGAAAAAATTTCTTCTCGGTGTATCTTCCGCAGGAGTGTGGTGATACTGCAGAGGTCAGGGAGGTAAATCGTGAGCGGATGATTTACGATAAGAATCTCTCTGAATTGAAAAAAGCAGATATCGTTATCGGCGTGATTGACGGTTCTGATGTTGATTCGGGTACTGCCTGGGAAATGGGTTATGCATTTGCAAACGGAAAACGTGTCATCGCTCTCAGGACGGATTTCAGGAAACTAAGCGTTCATGAGCGGGTAAATCTGATGCTGGAGATGGAAGCGGAAGTTGTTGCGAGTGTCGATGAGCTAGTGGATATTCTGAAAAAATATTAAAAAAGGGGGACTCATTTTGAGTCTTTTTCTTCTTCCTTTGAATCTTTTTTCGAGTCGATTGCGTCTTTTGCTTTTTTAAATAACTTTCCAACATCTATACTTTTTTCTACGTTGAATAATGCCATGTTTAATCACATGTACCAAAAAAGGTATGGTACTCTGGTCAACGCGGCAACATATAAGAGTAACGCAGATATTTTTTTACACAGAGAGTCGTCTTGCGACTGACATATTTTCCCGGTCGGATCTTATTTCGTTTGCGGGAGTTTCCATGATGAAAGCACAATGCTGAATCCCGGTAAATGTCAGGACATCGTGGATTGTTTCTTCCCCAAGAAATCCCAGACCCAGGTGTTCGTGTCTGTCCAGATGCGACCCGATCCCGCCTTTCATGTCGTTCAAATGAATGACTTTTATTCGCGAAAGGTCACCCGCTTCATCATTGAACCAGCCGAAAACTGTTTCAGCACCATGACCTTTGAGGTCGTAACCTGCGGCACCGGCATGACATGTATCGAAACAGAAACCAACTCTTTGCTCCCGCGAAAGTCCGTCTGCAATTGTACCTATGTCAGTGAACGTTCCGCCGACGGTGTTCTTTTCATTCGCAGTGTTTTCAAGGAGGATCATTGCTTTTCCCTCGGAATTATCCAGAGCATGTCCGATGGCTGCGATCACTTTTTCCTGACCTTTTTTGTGTCCGTCATCCGGTCCATAGTGCCCGAGATGTGTTACGAGATAAGGTATCCCTAGCTGATTACAGCGGGTCAATTCTTCTGTGAGGGTGAATACGGTTTTTTCGTAGATGTCTGGTTTTTCCGCAGCAGGATTCGGCAGATAGGGCATGTGGTCCACAACAGGATCGATACCGGATTTTGTAACTGCATTTTTGAATGCGTTTGCCAGAACCGCCTCTATTGGTTTTGCTGCCCAGACACGCGGGCTTCTCGTGAAAATCTGGAAAGTGTCACATCCCAGTTCTTCAGCGCGGGATACCGCGAGATCCATCGAGCCTGCAATCGATACATGGAACCCAAGTTTAACCATTACGTTCTCTCCATTGATTCATCATTTCAAAAAATGCGTCTGCAATCGTTTTTGGATTCGCTCCCCAGTGGACCACAGCACCAAAATATCCATTGTATTCGCCGATACCACTGTTTTCAGCCCGGCAGCATCTTGCAATGAACGGCTCTGCATTTACCTGAGAGATTGGACAGGTGTCTTCGAATTCAAAGTTGTCTCCGTAATTTTCATGGCAAATTTGTCTGCCGGTTCTGCAACAGGCAATTTTTGCCCCCGCAGGCGGAACATCACGATCCAAAGTGTGGGAAAACCCGCCTGCTCTACACGGGTATACTTGGGTGTTCAGCGTTCGGATGTCTCTGACATGGTGGTCGAAGATAACATTTTCACTTTCGAAAAATCCTATTTTTTCCAAATTGTTGATAGTATCTGATAGTGTCGGGTGGGGCGGGGTTATGTCAAAGACATGAACCGTTTCAAATGTTGAAAGGTCTGGTTCGAAAACGAATGTCATATGGTCATCCTCTTTTCCAAAGAGAGTACATTTTTTCTTTGTCGAAAGGGCTTTTTTCACAAGGTCTACTCTGTCATGTGTACTGACTTTTCCATCCCAGACAGCAATGTCATTTGGTCCAGCGATAAGTTCGACTGATTCTATTTCCCGCATGAGTCCATGTCCTTCTTTTGGTTGTATTTTCAGGACTTCAAATCCGTCTGTTGTCGGGTGAAGAAGATATTCCGTGAGGAAATATATTTTATAACCAAGCGGAGAAGTGGCAGCGTTGCCAACAAATTTACACTCTTTTGGGAATATCATTACTCAGGTCTTTCGATTTTTGCAAGGACTTCAATGAACCTGTAAGTGAGTTTGACCGTTCCACCGCCGATGTGGTGGATGATTATTGGTGATTCATCGACTATTTTGATTTTCAGTTTGTGATCTTCGTATACGAATACGGTCTCATCGTTTTTGATATAGGGGGAAGCATCCGCTCCAGTCAGTTTTGCACATCCAACTTCGAGTATTTGTTCCTTTAATGACTCCCACATAGTAATTATTAATTAGGAGTTTTGGCGTAGTATAACTTCCCGTCCTGTATCTGGTCGGCACAAAATAATAAACAAAATAATAAATACAGAGTCATCATATAGTTTGTTAACGAAATTTTCGTTCACGAGATTATCGTTAACAAAAAAAGTTCTGATATTTATGACCGAAGAACCATGTGAGATTGAGAATCCCTATTCCATATCCTACCCGGAGATACTTGCTGTCTCCTCTGATGACAACAAAAGAATTGAGCTCGTTGAAAGATTTGCCTGTCTTGGAGGGGCAATGTGGGTCAAAAACCATTATGCAAAAAGTCCTCTGGTCATTGGATCACGTATTATCTCAGATAGTCAGAGATTCATGGTCAACGTGGGCTCTGCGGATCTCCATTTGAAAGGATCTTATTTTCCTGCAGGAATTTCCGGCGTGGAGGTAACCGATTCGGAGATCTCCGTCTCCTATCTAGGTCTGGGCGGAGGAGGTGTCGGTGCAAGCATTTGCAGGGCGACAGCAGGAGGAGTTCTTCGTTACGAAAGTGATGAGTGCGGCGGAGGTAAAGTTGCCGGCTCAACTATTCATCTCCCAAAATATACCCGGGTCATCATCGGTCTCGATGATACTGACACACCTGAGGAGGGTGCGACATGGACTCTTGCCCATAATATCTCGAAGGCTGTTCAGGATAAAAATTCACGTTACCTTTCGCACACGATAACCCAGCTTTATCCTGTTCCCTACCGGACTAAGAACTGCGTCGCTCTCGCCTGTGAGTTTGCCACGACAGAGCCTGAAAAACTCATCGACCGATTTGAGGCTCTGGTCCGGAAATATACTCTTTCTGAAGAAACAGGTCTATGTGCCTACGTTGGTTTCGATCCGTCTGAACTTTTGCCCTATGCACGGAAAGTAAAAGCCGGTGAAGTCACGTTGGATGATTTCAAGACTGTTCGCCGTCATCTGGATGTACGAATTGAGGGAAGGGGTATTATCGGGGCAACCGCTGCAATCCCGTTTTACACGAACTACGCGGAGGCTCTTTTGTTATGACCGAAACTCTCGGTTCGGTGAAGCATCATCTTTTGGCAATCGGTTCTGCAAAAGTTACCGGCATTTCTCCGCCTCTGTCTCCCGCATCGCACGCGGGTCCAAGTCTTGGGATTGGCAGTTCGGTATTTTTTTCTGACGGTATATCACGTGTCAGGCTTACTTTGGATGAATCGAGTCCTGTTTTGATTCAGAATGCCGGCAGCACAGCAGTTCTTACCTTCGATACACCGACCGGTCCCATTTCAGTTGAAGGATTTGTGGAAACCGTTGGATGTCACTGCCCGAGACAGGCTTATATTACCATAAATGAGGGCTGCAATTTTTCGTGCAGATATTGTAATGTTCCAACTCTGGATAGACACATCAAAACTCCTGATGAAATTGAGTCGCTTATTTTCGATGCCGTCAAAAGAGACCAAATCGAATGTATCTCTCTTACCAGTGGCGTTATCGGCACGGTTTTGGAAGAGGAGGAACGTCTTTTTGCCATTCTGGAAAGGGTCTGGAGATTTGGTTTGCCCGTCGGTGTTTCGGTGTATCCGACACCGGGTCTTGCAAAAAAACTCTATGATCGTGGTGTCGCCGAGGTGAAATTCAATCTTGAGACCGCTGGCGATGAGCTTTTTGCAGAGATGTGCCCGGGTCTTGACCGCAGATCAATTTTTGAGTCTTTGAAAGAAGCGGTTTGTGTCTTTGGAAAAAACCGCGTTTATTCCAATATCATTCTGGGTCTAGGCGAGTCGGAAGCAGAAATGAAATCATGTATTATCCAATGCCTGGAAAATGGGATCATTCCGATTATTCGGCCGCTGACCCCCTCTGCCGAGCTTACCCATTTCAGGAGACCCTCTGCCGACGAGATATATCGTACATCCGCATTTTTGCGGAGTGAACTTCTGCATTTCGGGCTTGACCCGTCAAAATCCCTGACAATGTGTGAAAAGTGTGCCGGCTGTGACCTTGCCCCGATGACCGATTTCAGGGAGGAGACCCGGGCAAATGAACGCTGAAGATGTCTTTGCATCAGCTGTTTTACATGCAGCAGATGTCTGTTATTCTGTTCCAGGTTACCCGATTAGCGGTCTTGCTGAAAAGTGCGGGGCAGAGTACACGATCAATGAAAAGATAGCTCTGGAATATGCTCTTGGGACGTCACTTACCGGCAGGAGGGTTGTTGTCATCGTTAAAAATGCAGGCATGAATAACCTTGCCGACCCTCTGGTGAGTGCGACGTATCAGGGAATTCGGGGCGGGATTGTTATAATTGCCGGTGATGATACTGAGGTTTCCGGTTCCCAGACAAGGCAGGATTCCCGTTATTATGGTGATGTTGCCTCCGTCATGGTGTTTGAACCTAGCGCAGATGTATTGTGCAAATCAGTAGAATCAGCCATGCAGAGCTCGGAAAACTATTCCAGAATCGTCATTATCCGCGTCACGCCTGAAATTTTGTATGTGGAAGTGCCGGACTGCGTTATTCCCGAGCGAAAAAATGGAATCGGTGCTTTATGTCCTGAAAATCTGACAATGAAAGGACGATCTGAATCTGCTGAAAACATAACTGCCGGCATGAGAGGGGATGCGGGTTATCAACAGGTAGTTCCCGAAACGTTTGGGTCAAGAGGTCATTTCAGGACACTTTGTAAATTTTGTCCTTACAAACCACTGTTTGCGATTTTGAAGAAAACGCTTTTTAGCCATCAGACCACTAGTATTTCCGACACCGGATGTTCTCTTCTTTCACAGAATCCGCTCTATGGTTTTTCTCTTGCCAACTATGGACTTGGTTCTTCTCCGGCAGTTGCGGCAAAGAGCACGAAAATTGCCATGACCGGTGATTATGCGATTCTGCATTCGGGACTTAACTCACTTATCGACATCTTTGAGAAGGGTGAATCTCTTTTCTGCATTGTTCTGCAAAACCGGAAAATGGGCATGACCGGTGGTCAGGACTGCCCTTACACTCTTCCATATCTGGCATGTTTTCACCCGTCAGTCGTGGCAAGCAATGATATCAACCTTGAAAAACTGATTGAAAATGGAATTGAAGAAAAAAATGGATTAAAAATTCTAATTGTACAGGGAGAATGTCCTGTTGGAGAAAATCATGAAACCATTCCATGTTGAAATCTGCGATGTAACACTTCGGGATGGTGAACAGACGCCCGGGGTATCATTCACCTGCAAAGAAAAACAGGATATTGCCCAATGTCTTTCAGACATTGGCATTGAAGTAATTGAAGCAGGATTCCCCAGCGTTTCTGATGGAGAGAAACGCACGGTCCGCTCAATCGTAGAGATGGATCTTCCGTCCGATATATGCTGTCTTTCCCGCTGTGTTCAAAGCGATATCGATGCAGCCATAGACTGCGGTGTCGATCTTGTCAGTCTGTTTTTCGCGACATCGGATCTGCATC
>CAYSRP010000070.1:0-6982 GCA_964433475.1 uncultured Methanomicrobiales archaeon | reverse complement strand
CTATGAATTACGCAATTTTTCTGGTTTTGCTAACTATACGCTAATGTTAAGAGTGTGAAAAAACCACTGTTTAGAAATGAAGACTGGATGTATACTAAAAATCAGAATAGCCCTGGAGCGCTACCCATGAGATTTTTGAGGCTTGATTCTGACAAGAGAGCCAAAAAAACACGCATATCACGTGAAAAACATCTCCAGGTGGAATATATTCCACTCGAAAAAACCTGTTGTCGCATTTCTGCAGAACCAATATCAACTCCTGGAATCATTCCCGGCTTTAATTGTTTAGTAAAAGGTAGAGATAACACTGAAGACGTTGTGGAGAGATAAAATGATAAAACGAAATTCTAGGCAAATCACCCTGAAAAACGCAATCGAGATTATCCATAATATACCTCCTGTCATTGGATCCAGACGATTACCGATCCTTGATTCTGTCGGGCATATTCTCGCAGAATCCCTCTATGCAGCATACCCCATACCTGAAGTTCCAATATCTACAACGAATGGATTTGCGGTTGTTTCCAGTGAAACTACATCTGCCGGAGACCAAAACCCCGTGACCCTCACACACTTTGAACGAATCACTACAGGAAAGGTTGTTGGAAATGCATTTGACGCTGTAATAAAGACAGAAGATGCCAGGATGGAGATGGATAAACCAGATAAAATCACTATCCGAAAAAATATCACCACGGGAACAGACATCCGCAAACCAGGTGATGAAATTGAAAAAGATCGACTCATCCTCCCCGCAGGTACAAAAATACATCCATTTCATATCGGAGCAATGGCAGCATATGGCTTCACCTCAGTCAAAGTGAAACGTATTTGTATCGGGGTCATCCAAACAGGATCAGAGATGGTTATGCCAGGCACACGACCAGCGCCAGGTCAGATTGTAGAAAGCAACACAATAATGGCAGAGGCATATCTTCGGCAATTTGGAACTGATGTTATCAGATATCCCCATGTAATGGACAATCGTGTTCTTATTCACGGAGCTTTGGAAAAAGCTCTCAATGAATGTGATGTTGTTCTCATTTCTACCGGTTCATCAGCAGAGGCAAAGGTTTTCACTGCATCGATCATTTCAGAGATAGGAAACATTCTCTTCCACGAAATCTCAATGAAACCTGGTCAGACCACAATGCTTGGGATTGTCAAAAATACACCTGTCTTTGTGCTTCCCGGAGATCCGCTTGGCGTTCAAACTGTGCTCCAGGTACTGGTTGCCGAATTGCTGAAGAGCTGGGGATGGACCGGTCCTGAAAAGAAAATCATACCAGTCGTTCTTGGCTCACCGGCCTCATCCGATAAAGATATAGATGAGTTCGGATTCTACGCAGCTGCACATCTCGGAAATCATTACTCAGCAATTCCTCTCAATGAGGAAAAAAGTAGGCAGATGACAAGCGTCCGTAGTAATCTCATTATACAGATACCTCTGGGTACGGAGGGGTTCGATGCCGGAGATATAGTTAACGGATTTGTGATGGTTCCTGTTAAGGACATTGAACAGACTATTCTCATCGCAGGTGTCTATGATCCATCAATCGACAGGCTCACAGAAAAATGCCTGAAAGAAGGCATCCATATCAGAGTGGGACCAACAAGCGAAATTTCTGCATTGACACTGCTAAAGAATGAGGCATGTCACTTTGCATCAATATCCAACGAAAAAGAGTTCCAAATAGCTGAGGCATATAACACAGTAAAGCTCGGTAAGCTCAAACTTGTTACGAAAAAAGAGATCACTGATAAAAAAGTGAGAAGAGTTCTGGAACTTGCATCAGAAATTTAAATATCTTCCAGATACGCTTTGAGTTTCTGCCAGTCGCGGATTTTGATTAAGTCCACGACCTCTTTTTTCTCAGGAATATTGAGAGATTTTGATGAAGAGACAGTAGCAGATAATTTTGCAATTCTTACTTCACGGACATCGTTGTCACCCTCATTCTGGATCGATGCAATCTGCTCCAGAAATAAAACGGCATCGGCTGCTTTGGTTTTTGACATAAAAGGTAATGGTTTTGAATAGAATATAATACATTTCATCAGAGTAAAAAAAGAATTGGGTGCAGATTAAAGATAGAATTACATACTTTCCAGTGCCTCGATGCCTAAAACATCAAGAGCCTGGAATAGAGTGTTTCTGCATGCATCCACAAGTGTGAGCCGGGCATCACGTGTTTTACCTTCAGCTTTCAGAACCGGAACAAACCGGTAGAAAGAATTGAAAAGGTCAGCAAGGTCACGAACATATGTGGCAAGAAGATGCGGGCGGAGTTCTGATACGACTTTTTCCACAACGTAGGGGAACTGTGCGATATGTTTTGCAAGGGCAAGTTCATAGGGGTCTGAATATTCATAACATTCGGTAAATCCACCTTCTGCTTTTGCCTTCTCCAGAATCGAGCAGGCCCTTGCATGAGCATACTGGATATACGGAGCGCTCTGACGTTCGAAATCAAGAGCCTCTTTCCAGTCAAACACCGTGGATTTTTCTGCAGAGACTTTCACGATATCGTAACGAACCGCTCCAATCGCTACGGCAGTGGCGATTTTTTCACGCTCAACTTCATTAAGTTCGGGGCGGCGGAGAGTAACTTCCTCCATTGCCCTCTTCTTTGTCTCGGCAACCAACGCATCGGCCGTGATGAAGACCCCGCCGCGGGTCGTCATGGAACCCTCAGGTAACGAGACAAACTCGAAGTTGACAATCTCAGGAGCCCGCTCACCAATGAGTTTCAAGGTTGTCTGAAGCTGGGCTCCAATAAGTTTGTGATCTGCGCCGAGAACATCAATGCTTCTGCTGCACCGGTTATTTTTCCAGAGATGGAAGGCAAGATCCCGTGCTGCATAAACAGACGTGCCATTGCTTCTCCTGAGAACATATTTATTGCTAAATCCTTCTTCTGAAAGGTCGAGATACATCATCTGACCTTCGTGATGTGCCATAGGGAGTTTCGCGATCCTGTCCAGAACTTCCTGCATCGAACCGTCCCGGAGGAATATGGTCTCCCGCACAAACTGGTCATGGATAACATTCATCGATGCGAGGGTTTCTTTGATACCGTCTGCACAGAGTTCAACCGAATCGTGGAACAGTTTCACGGTCTCCGGGTCACCGGCCTCGATTTTTTCCATCATCACATCAAACTCCGGTTCGATCTCAGGTCTTTCCTTCGCAATTCTGTTTGCCTCAACATAATGGCGGACGATGTATTCATCACCTTTTTCTCCCGGAATATGGTCGTAATGAAGGTTTTTGACACCCCATGCAACGATTGCAATCTGACGACCCATGTCGTTCAAGTAATAAAGTGCCTCAACAGGATAACCTGCTTTTCGGAAAGCACGAACAAGAGTGTCGCCAATGACGGTGTTTCTGATGTGTCCTACATGCAGAGGCCCATTCGGATTTGCACTCGTGTGCTCAATGACGACTTTCTCTTTTCTGGACGGGAGCGTGCCGTAATCCGGCTTGCGTGCCGCACGAACCGAGTCAGCAACATAATCCCCGCCAAAAATGAAGTTGATGTATGGGCCTTTGGCTGATACTTCAATTCCTTTTGCCTCAGGTTTCGCCGAGATTGCAGCGACTATTTCTCCCGCGATTTTCGCAGGATTTTTTTTCTGGATTTTTGCGAGCGAGAACGCAACGGTCGAGGCAAGGTCTGCATGTTCTCCGCCATCGGTGATCATTACATCATCAAGACCTGTTACTTCATGGAGCAGGTTTACTGTTTTCTGGATATATTCTCGATACATTTTACATCCCTGTAGGGTAGCGAAGAACTGCGGCAATTCCACCGAATGCAGAAAAGAGCATGCCTCCTTCTTCGAAATCATCTGAAATGATTTCCACTCTGGTGTTTGATGAGTCAGCGAGTTCGGTTAGTTCATCTATGATATCGGTTTCTTTGGAAAGGAATAATGATGACTGACATTTCGGGCAGTGACCAAACGGCAGGTCTTTGACCTTTTTGCCGGCTTCGATCTGCATGGTCTTGACCTCTTCATAGTCACAGTTCCCGCAACTGATGGTAAGCCGGGACTTTCTTAATTTTGAAGAGAGAAGGAGAGTATCAACTGCACCTGCTTCGAGATTGAGTCTGACACTATCTTCTCCGTAGGCTGCGGCGCCATTCTCTTTGATGAGTTCTTTGAAGAATCGGGTCATTTCCCATTTCTCATCCATTAAGTCAACACCGCGAAGGGCTTCCTGAGCATTGTCCACAAGTTCACGAAGACCAAATTCGTTTGTGTATGATGAGTCAAAGAGACCGATAAGCCTCTTTTTGACTTCATGATGAAGGAAGTCTCCTGCGGCAAATTCTTCTTTGGTTGGCATCGGACCCCCAATAAGAAGTCCCTTGAACTTTTCAAAGAAATTTGGCTCGGCGAGGAAGGCAGCGGAGGCACGTTCTCCAACTTTACTATAGAAGTCGTGGATTGCAATCAATCTCAGTCTCTCGAAACGAACACTTGACTGACCACCTTTTCTCTGTTTGCCTGGAACTGTTGAGTTCGTTCCGTTGATTGGTTCGATATGTGTTCCACGAAGGAATCCCCAGTAAGCCTCACGGCGATCAATGACCAGTAGTCCGTAGACATATTTGTCATCCAGCATAGCCTTCAGGGGCTCAAGTTCAAAGTTGGAACTACATCGGTAACTGTATGTATGGATCTCATCCAGTGGCTCAATGATGATGGATTCCAGATCGGTTTTATCCCCGCCAACGTTGATTGCCCCGCAGAAGACAGCAAGACCATTTGCCGGAGGAGTTTTGTAGTATTTCAATCGTGCGAGAATTGAGGAGAGCGCACTCTGAACATTGGTCCGCGTCTGCTTACTTTTGATGTTTGCACACTGACCATATTCGTCACGAAGCTGAGCAGTTACATCATAAATCTGCTTGTCGGGTGGAATATAAAGAGAGATGAGTTCGGTTCCCGACCCCTCTTTTTCTTCTAACCGTTCCAATGCTTTTTTGAACTCATATCGCTTTCGTGCTTCGTCTTTTTCAATTTGATGCTGGGAAGGTTCCTCTGCCATTGTATATACAACCCTTATTTCCGGAAGTCTCCGGTGGTAGAATGTTGAGTACTATAAGATTTACATGAACATTAAACATAGTGTCGCGAGATGAACATAAGGAGAAACCTGAAATAGTAATGCTCATTACCACATCAGTTCAATAAAAATATTCATGAAAAAAGGATATGGGTTAATTTTAGGCGTTGCCGTCTTTCTGATTCTGGCATTTGCGCCCATTGATCCTGCAATCATGCCGATTCCAGCGCGCCTGACCGCAGCAGTTACCCTCATGATGGCTATTTTCTGGATTACCCAACCGATTCCGATAGAAGTAACATCCCTTATTCCATTGGTCGCATTCCCACTCCTAGGAATTCTGTCATTCTCTGGGGCGGCAGTTAACTACGCGAATTATGTTATATTCCTCTTTCTTGGCGGCTTTATTATTGCAATGTCCATACAGAGGTGGGGGCTCCATAAAAGGATCGCACTAAAAATTATTGGGATAACCGGAACAAGTCCGAAACGGCTCATCCTGGGATTCATGATTGCCACGGCATTTCTTTCGATGTGGATGTCGAATACCGCGACGGCGATGATGATGATCCCGATAGCGATCGCAATTATTGCAACGGTCCTTCCAACAAAAGTGTATAAGGATATGGAGACGCCACATAAAGCGTTTGCCGGATGCCTTGTTCTTGCAGTAGCTTATGCTGCAGGGGTTGGAGGTATCGGGACCCTGATCGGAACACCGGCAAACAGTATTTTTGTTGCACAACTGGCAGTGCTCTTCCCAAATGCTCCAATAATCGACTTTTTTACCTGGATGTTGTTTGGTTTACCGTTCGTTATCGTGATGATCCCGCTCATGTGGCTCTGGCTTACAAAGGTTGCCTTCAGAAGTATGCCGAAGACGTTGGAAGGTATTAAAGCAGTCCTTGATAAAGAGGTTGAAGAACTCGGTCCTATGTCGCGTGGCGAGAAAAACACTCTTTTTGTTTTCATCCTGACAGCACTCTGCTGGATTTTTGCTTCCACGAAAAACTTTGGTGCATTTACGTTACCAGGTCTGGATTTGATTTTTCCAGGAATCAATGAGGGAATAATCGCAATAGCCGGAGCGATTCTGCTGTTCATTCTGCCGGTAAGCTGGAAGAACCAGGAGTTCACCATGAACTGGCAGTGGGCCGTTCGTATTCCCTGGGGAATTCTCCTGCTCTTTGGTGGCGGTCTCTGCCTTAGCGCGGCGTTCACCAGTAGTGGACTGGCACAATCCATTGTAGGATTTTTCGGTGTTTTACAGGGCATTCCAATTGTCCTGCTGGTATTAATTGTAGCATTCATTATATCACTCCTGACCGAGATTACTTCAAATACTGCTATTTCCTCCCTGATGATTCCAGTTCTCGCAATTACTGCAGTTTCCCTTGCGATGAATCCAATCATCCTGATGGTGACAGCAGCGGTCTGTTCCTCTCTTGCATTCATGCTGCCGGTCGCAACACCGCCAAATGCGATCGCCTTTGGTACAGAATATGTGGATATGAAAGGAATGATTACAACGGGGTGGTTCCTGAATCTGCTTGGGATTCTGCTCTTCACACTCTTCATATTCACTGTGGGATTGTGGGCATTCGGGATTACACTTGATTTACCCGCATGGGCACTTACGACAACATTTTAACCTGATTTTCTCTGCGGAGAACCTCTCCGCCAATATTTTTTGAAATCCCTATACCCATTTATAATATTTGTGAAAGGGCGAAATCTTAGAATTCATACAGATATCAGTTGAAAACATCAAATTTACTGAAATATAGCTATTGCTAGAGAGAAGAGAGATAATAACAATACCTTTTTTGATAACAATAGTAAAAAATATGGACCCGGCGGGATTTGAACCCGCGGCATCTACGTTGCGAACGTAGCTATCTA
>CAYSRP010000069.1:0-7109 GCA_964433475.1 uncultured Methanomicrobiales archaeon | reverse complement strand
TTAAATATATAGTTTAATGCAAGGCGTTAATGATGGGCAACAATGCACCGCCTTGTGCAAAGCATTATTATTCAGGTAACCAAATTAAGAATAATGGTTGAGCAGACAGGCGATTTCTCCGAAATTTTGACATTTTTGCAAGACAACCCGAGAGGGATGTCTGTTACGGAAATTGCAGACGCTACGCATCTTAACCGCAACACTATAGCCCGATACATGGACAACCTGTTAATGTCAGGCAAAGTTGAGATGAGAACTTTTGGCAAAGCCAAGGTTTTTTTCTTATCAAAAAGAGTTCCTGTATCTGCCATGCTCAACCTTTCATCCGAAATGGTTTTGTTAATCGATGCCGATTTAAAAGTTGTTCAGGCAAATGAGGCACTCATGGCATTTCTTTCCACAGACACTGAAGGAATAATCGGGAAGTACATATATGACAGTGCCTGCAAAATGTTCTGCAATGATATACTGACTGACCAGATCAGGGTCGCTCTGCACGGCGAAATGATGAGAGGAGAACTTCGTCTGCTAAAAAATGGGACGGACTGTTTCCTTGACCAACGCATTTACCCGATGGTCCTGTCCAACGGAAAACCAGGCGTTACTATCGTGTGGGATGATGTCACAGAAAACATAAACTCAAAGGCAGCGCTCGAACAGAGCGAAGCAATGTTCAGACGTCTCGTAGAGACAATTCACGACGTCATCTGGTCGACAGATGAAACATTCTCTGTTCAATACATCAGCCCGCAGGTCACTCAGGTAACTGGCTACCTTCCAAACGAAATCCTGGGAAAAAAACTCTCCGTCTTTATGCCGGAAGGGGCAGGTAAACGTTTCAACTGGGAACTTTCCTCGGAAATTTCGAGAGATAACGGATTCACACTCCCTGAATTTCCCTTCATCTGCAAAGACGGACATAAAATATACTGCGAGTTTTCCGGCACACCTGTTGTCCTTGAAGAAGGAAACTCTATTTTCCTTGGATACAACGGAGCATTTCGCGACGTAACTGACCGGCGGGATGCGGAAATCGGAGCAAAACGCTGGAAACGATTCCTTGACGCCGTAATGAACAATATGCCCGCCATCGTCACAGTAATCGACATGAAAACACGAAAATACTATTATGTGAACAAAGCGGCAGAAAAATTCCTGCAGAGATCCAGAGCAGAACTCCTCAAAATAACATCTAAAGAGGTCCTTGCCGGGGTAGGTTCACTGCGCCTCACAGAAGCTCACGATACTGCCGCTTCGTTCAATGAAGAAGTCCGCGTGCCCGAAGATCACATCATAATAAATGGTGAAACCAGATACATCTCCGCCATCGTTATCCCCATGAAACTCTCTGTGGAACGTGAGTATCTGCTGACAATTGTCAATGACATAACCGAAGAAGAGGAGGACCGCAAACATCAGTTGATGAATCGGGAACTTGCTTTCATACTGGAGGGCGTGTCAACGGTTCAGGAAATGTGGTCTCCTCTCCTTGAGATGCTCCCAAAAATATCGGGCTTCGAATCGATAGCCATCTATCAGCGCAGCATTTTCGATGACTACACCCTCTTTACGGCGAAAAACGGATACTTCATTCCCGCGATCCAGACCGATTCAATCATTGACAGGATCATCCGGAAAGGAGAGCCGGTCATCTTTGACAAACACAGAATGACACTTCTGCCTGAAGATACTATTTCTCCAATGGACAAAGCAAAATCACTGGGATTGCTGCCGATCGTCTTCGAGAGCCGGACCGTTGCCTGCGTTATTCTCGGTTCAAAAGAGGCATTGTCTCCCGATATCGTGCGCCGGACCCTGATCCTTTCAACCGCGTTCCAGATAAGTACAGTTGCATCCCGCTGCTTTGTGCAGGAAAAACTCCAGCGCGAACGTGACCGGACAAGAAGTTACCTTGATGTGGCAGGAGTTTTACTTGTTGCCGTGAATCGGGAAGGCAACATTGAGATGCTGAACCGGTACGGAGCGGAATTCCTCGGATATACGGAGGCAGAGTTGATCGGAAGAAACTGGTTTACTACAATTATTCCCGAACATGCCAGAGAAAAACGGCTTAACGGCTTCCATAAGATGATCACAGGGAATATCCCGGACAAAAACCGCGTTTATCAGGGAGTTGTACTTTGTAAAGACGGAACAGAGAAACTTCTCAGGTGGAGAAATTCCCCTCTCCACGAAGAATGCGGGAGTATCGCCGGAATCGTTTCCTCCGGTGAAATAATTTAAACTTTTTTCTGAAGTGCTTTTTCTACGATTTTTATCGCACAAAGGTCCCCGCACATCGAACAGGTTTCGCATGCCCCGTCCCGGTCGTGGATCTCTTTTGCATGCTCGCCAAACAATGAGAGATCATACTCTGCCTGCCAGTCGAGATTTTTCCGTGCCTCTGCCATCTTCTGCTGACGAGGAAGTTCAAGGTCCCGTCTGCGGGTAAGATCCCCAACATGCGCTGCAATTTTGCAGACCCGCGTCCCCTCAATGATATCCTCCAGATTCGGAAGAGCAAGGTGTTCGGATGGGGAAACCATACATAGGAAATCAGCTCCAGCTGAGGCCGCCTCCGCCCCGCCGATTGCTCCTGTGATATGATCATACCCTGGTGCGATATCAGTTACCAGAGGACCAAGAAGATAGAGCGGAGCGTGATCCGTGATCTCCTTAATCATTTTTACATTGTAGGAGATCTCATTGTAGTCCATGTGCCCCGGACCTTCGATCATTCTCTGGATACCTTTGTCCTTCGCACGTCTGGCAAGTTTGCCAAGATTTAGATACTCCTGGGATTTGGCAAGTCTTGCGGAATCGACATAGGCACCCGGACGCATTCCATCTCCAAGTGACAGAGATACCCCGTATTCATCCAGGATCTCAAGGAGATAATCATACTCTTTATAGAGAGGGTTTTCCTCACCGCTTGATAACATCATTGCAGTATGGAATGAACCCCCACGGGAAACAACACCCATCACACGCGGGTCAAGAGTCAAGGCATCCAACACATCCAGATTCACTCCACAGTGAAGCGTCATGAAATCGACGCCCTGCTTTGCCTGATCACGAATAACGGAGAAAAGTGTATCGGCAGTCAGGTCGACCACGTTTCCAGCTCTGCGTACCGCTTCATAAATCGGGACGGTGCCCACCGGGATCCCGAGTTTTAGGATCTCTTTTCTTATTGCAGCCAGGTCCCCCCCTGTCGAGAGATCCATGATCGCATCAGCCCCGTTATCGATCGCGGCCTGTGCTTTCAGCATCTCCTTAGCAGGGTCACAGGTCACACCCGATGTTCCAATATTGACGTTTATTTTGACTTTCGTCCCCTCGCCGATCGCGCAGGGGGTGTAATCTCTGACCGGATTTTTCAGAAGGATAGTCCTACCTGCGATAATATTTCTGGATAGAGCCTCAGGTGTCATCCCTTCCGTTTTTGCAACATCGGCAAGTCCGGATAGATCTCCGTGAAGACAGTTCTGGATTATTGAGTGCATGCTTATCTATCTATTTGTTTTCACTTTGCATTATAGGTTATACAAAGAAAGTTAAACCACGCAAACAAAATTATCAGTATGAGTGACCGGATCATCTGGCTTAGAGGTACTGAATGGAGGGCAAACTCCTATGTTGCCGGAAATATTCTCTTCGATGCGGGAGTATCAGTGGATGCGGTACATCCTTACAGAGACCAGATCGACACGATCGTTCTGACACACGGACATTATGATCACACGGTAAATCTTTCCAGTCTTGCAGAGTTCTGCTGTGCTAAAATAAAGATCGGTGAATATGAACTGCCGCTTTTAACGGATGCAAAGCTCTGTCTCTCAAATCAATTCGGGGAACAACCGTCGAATTATCCGACAGAGGTCCTGAAAGACGGGGACATGGTTGGTGAGTTCACCGTGTACCACACACCGGGACATACACACGGAAGTATCTGTTTTTTCAGAGAATCAGACGGTGCCCTGATATCAGGCGACACCATCTTTCCAAACGGTTCATTCGGGCGGACCGATCTTCCCACCGGAAATCAGGCAAAACTTATATCCTCAATAAACAGGATCGCAGAGCTTCCGGTCCAATCACTCTGGCCCGGACATGAGATGCCGGTCGTAAAAGATGCAAAACGCCACGTTCTTTTGTCCAAAAACGAAGTGGCAAGATATGGATAAGGGAATCTATTGTCTGATTCTTTCGTGCGAAAAAAACTGCACGATTCAGATCGGAGCACTTGGCAAGAGAGAATTTCAGGAGGGCTGGTACATCTATGTTGGCTCAGCTCTTGGTTCAGGAGGGCTCTCACGGGTTTCCCGCCATATAAGATTTTTCCGCGAACAT
Organism: uncultured Methanomicrobiales archaeon; assembly: GCA_964433475.1. Classification (GTDB taxonomy): domain Archaea; phylum Halobacteriota; class Methanomicrobia; order Methanomicrobiales; family Methanocorpusculaceae; genus Methanocorpusculum. Next base: position 2,756 of record CAYSRP010000069.1, on the reverse strand, counting down.
TACCGGAAACCGAAATGGCACATCGATTATTTAATGGCATCCACTGAGATAACACTCACGGAAGTGCTTTGTGCAAAAACCAAAGACCGACTCGAGTGCGTCCTCGCACAAACCATTGGCGGCGAAGAAGTTGAAAACTTCGGGTGCTCGGATTGTTTCTGCAAATCACATCTTTTCTACCGGAAAACTATGCCGACTGACGAACTCATGTGTACTTTTGAAAAAATGGGATTGATGCCAATTTATCATCCCGTTTCATAACTTGAAATGAGTTTTTAAATATTTTCCAAAAGAGTCCTTCTTTAAATTCTAAAACAGTCCCTTCTATGCATAGAAACTATTTATCTCTCTGCCTACAAACTGTAAAGAACAAAATATCAAGGTAAGCTATGAACAAAAATAATCTTCTACGAATAATCCTTGCAGGATTTATTATCTGTGCTGTGGTCATCTCATGCGCCGGAACGGTTTCCGCTGCAACTCAATCCACATTTGAAATAACAGATTTCTCAATGTATCCAGATTCTCTGATGCCGGGAGACTCGGGTGTTGTAACAGTTACCATCAAAAATACCGGATCCACGTTCGTTCCGGTCGATCAGATATATATCAAAGACTCCGAAGGGATCGTATCATCGGTAACCCCATATCAGAATCCAATCGGCGGAGTCGGTGCTGGAGACACATTTACATTAGAACTCCCGATCACCTCAAACGGATTAATCGGAACTTTCTACCCTGTTCTTTATATTGATTTCAATAATGCAGGAAATTACCTCAAATACCCGTTTGCAGTGATCGTTGACAATAAAAGTGTCGTCACCTCGGTCATCAACCGTCCGGATATTTTCGAACCAGACACTACGCAAACAGTTGTTTTATCGATAGGAAATCAACGCACAAATGCTATTGAAGCAGTGGAAGTACATGCATCAGGGGAGGGAGTCACCTCCAAACAGACATCGGTTTTCCTTGGAACGATCGCTGCGAATAATGCAAAGAATGCAACCTTAAGTGTCACCACCTCCGCCGAAACCAAGGAGGTCACCTTCGATGTGACATATAGAAACGGAGCCAACTGGCACACGGAAAGCCTCACCATTCCGCTCGAGTCAGGGGTTTCGAAGACCGGAGCAGAACTGGTAATTAATAATATCGAAATCAAAAATACTGATAGTTACACCACTATCATTGGTGATGTGAACAATGCCGGACTTACCACAGCAAAAACCCTTGTCGTAACCACGGAAGGAGCAACAGAGGCAGGACCCTACCCGTCATACGTTGTCGGATCCCTTGACGAAGATGGTCTTTCCGAGTTTGAAATCAGTTTCAAAGACCCGGTAGATAATCAGGTAACACTTGTCTTCACCTATAAAGACGAGAATGGAAATGTCTACACTGAAAAACAGATCGTAACCTTATCGGAATTTGAAGATGAAACGCAGAGCAGCAGTTCAAGTCCGATTGCAACGATCCTGATCGTCATTATAATACTCGCGGTCCTTGCAGGCGGCTTTGTTGCCTGGAAAAAAGGTAAAATATTCACACGGAAGTAAGCAATGGATTCGACCCCTGTGGTTGAACTGTATGATGTCTCCAAAATATATCCAATGCCTGCGGGAGACGTTCATGCACTAAACCACATAAATTTCTCTGTACAGAAGGGAGAATTTGTCGCAATTATGGGACCATCCGGTTCAGGCAAATCAACAATGATGAATATGATCGGTTGTCTGGATGTACCGACTTCCGGGATCATCAAAATCAACGGAAAGTCAACGTCTGATATGACAGATGATGAACTCACTATCCATAGAAGAGACACCATCGGATTCATCTTTCAGAAATTCAACCTGATCAGTCTCCTGACAGCATATGAGAACGTTGAGTATCCGCTGATTTTGAAAAACGGACACCATGACACCACGACCCGGACCGCAGACCTTCTCAGAATGGTAGGATTGACGGATGGGCAGATGCAGCATACCCCGTATGAACTCTCCGGCGGTCAGCAGCAAAGGGTTTCTATCGCCCGGGCACTCGCAAACGACCCGACGTTCCTGTTATGTGACGAACCGACCGGAAACCTTGATTCCAAGATGAGCAATCAGATCATGGGACTCTTAAAAGATCTTCATGAGCAGGGAAGAACGATCGTCATGGTCACGCATAACCCTGTAACTGCCGAGTATGCAGACCGCATAGTAATTATCAAGGATGGTGAAATTGTCGATGAGTGAGATGCAGAAAACATTTTTGCAGAGAATTTACTCCCCAATGGTCCTCTCCCTCGCAATAAGGAACCTCAAGCTCAACAAATTCCGGACCATTCTTTCGATGATCGGTATCGTCATAGGTGTTTTTGCCATCTGTGCAATGGGAATGGTCAGCGCATCGTTCACCGAGGAAATGAATTCAATGATCTCCGACGAAGCAGATACCCTGACGATAATGCCGATTGGAGAGAAAGTAATTGACGGGGTAACAACCACAGGTTTCTCGGATAAAGATCTCCGTAACATTGAATCAGCCGTAAAATCAGTTTCCAACGAGTATGATTTCATACCGATGTATTCATCAACGAAGTATGTTTATATCGGAAAAGATACAACGATGGCAACGTTCTCCGGGATGGAGACAAATGATATCAATACTCTGGTTACACTTACTGAAGGTACCCTCCCCCGAGGCGCATCCAACGTAATTGTCGGAGAAACATTTGCCGAAGACAATGATCTCAGGATCGGAAGCCG
>CAYSRP010000068.1:0-7236 GCA_964433475.1 uncultured Methanomicrobiales archaeon | reverse complement strand
GGATTCAAGGAGATGGACGAGGACGGACGTGCCCTTGAGAACCGCATGGTCGAGATCGCCAAGAATTACGGCATCCGTATCGTCGGTCCAAACTGTCTGGGTCTGATCCTTCCGCCCTACAAACTCGATACGACATATGTGTCCACCTCGCCGCTGCCGGGAGACATCGCGTTCATTTCCCAGTCCGGAGCTATCGTCAACGCAGTCGTGGGTATGTCCCTCTCTGAAGGCTCCGAAATGGGATACTCCGAGGTCGTTTCGGTCGGGAACCAGTGCGATCTGGACTTCCTCGACTATATGAGCTACGCAGCCCGCGACCCCCACACCAAATCGATCATCCTCTACGTTGAGGAGATCAAGAACGGTGTGGCATTCATGGAGATGGCAAAGGAGATCACCAAGACAAAACCGATCGTTGCCATCAAAGCAGGATCTTCTAAGAGAGGTCAGGCCGCAGCCGCTTCCCATACCGGTTCCCTTTCCGGCTCGTTCGAGGTCTACATGGAAGCCTTCAGAAAGTGCGGTGTCGTTCCGGTCAAGACCCTTCCTGGGGCATTCCAAGTTGCAAAGGCCTTAGGAAATCTCAAAAAGCCGCTTACCGGCCGCCGTGCCGTCGTGATCACCAATGCAGGAGGATTCGCCGTTCTCTCTAACGATTATGCCGAGACCTGGGGTATCGAGATCATTGACCTGCCAAAGGAACTCATTGCAGAAATGAACAGCTTCCTCCCGCCGTTCTGGAACAAGAACAATCCTATCGACCTTCTGGGTGATGCCAGCGAGGCGCGCTTTAGAGGGGTGTTTGATGTTTTATGCAGAAATGAAGATCTGTGGGATATGGCGATCCTGGTGAATTTCCCGAACAAAGTGCTCGCTCCGGACAGGGTGGCCCAGATCCTGATCGACACATCCAAAAAGACGGATAAACTCCTTGTGGGGACATTTGTCGGCGGAGACTGCCTAAAACCGGGTGTAAACCTTCTAAAGAAGCACAATATCCTGGTTTTTGAGGAACTGGAGTTCACATACCGGGCACTCGGTCACTTAAGCTGGACCGCAGACCGCTGATCTCCGATCTTAACCTTTTTTTTGAATCATTATGTATGTCATGTTCTGAGGTTGCCGATGCAAAACCAAATGTGTTATATGCTAACACGTATCACGGTATTACATGATTTTAGGATTACCTGATATTACGGTGTTTTCCGTTGGCGGAACCATCGTTTTATGTTTTATTCTCCTGTTCATCTGGGGTCTAACTTTCCCAAAAGAGGAGGAGAAGTAACATGGGTCTAGCCGGAGAAAGTACGATTATCACCATAGTGCTCATGGCCGCCTACTTTGTAGTGTTACTCGGTATCGGGGTATGGGCATCCAAGAAAATCAAAAACTCGGAAGACTACATGCTTGCAGGCAGAAATCTTGGATTCTGGCTGTTTACTCTTCTTATCGTTTGTTCTATCTGCAGTGGAATGACTCTTGTCGGGACCAGCGGACTCGGATTCGCTTCAGGCTGGCCGGGCATCTGGGAACAGATCTTCGTTCCATTGTCAGCAGCGTTTTGTATCATCTTCTTTGGTTCGAAACTCAACATGATCGGCCGGAAGCACGGGTGCATGACACTTGAGGATTACTTTGATGTCAGATACGAAAATAACAAAAAACTCCGCGTTCTTGCAGCTCTTGCAAGTATCGCTGTTTCACTCGTTTACCTGGTCGGTCAGTATACTGCCATCAGTATTGTGCTGATCTGGGCATTTGGGATCGAACACTGGCAGGCCCTGCTGATAGCCGGAGTTATCATTACGGCATACACGGTCATCGGCGGACTCTACGCAGTATCATGGACAGCACTTGTCCAGGGTCTGATCCTCATCTTCGGTGTGATCCTTGTAGCTCCGTTTATCCTGAGTTATGCCGGCGGTCTGGAACATATCAACCTCGTCCTTTCGACCATCGACCCGAATCTCGTCATGCCCTGGTTCCCGTCAGGAAGTACAGCGGCGTATGCCTACTTTACTCCGGAATACCTTCTATCATTTGGTATCCTGCTGATGATTGGTCTGGCATGTGCACCGCATGTCATGTCGAATGTGCTTTCAGCAAGGAAGATCTCATATTTCAAGTGGGCTCCGCTGGTAGCATTTGCGATCTATCTTGTGATCATGTTCCTCGTGAAACTCTGCGGTATGGCGGTCAGATCGATGCAGGCAGACGGACTTCTGGCAGGTATTGTACCTTCAGGTGATTCGGCTGCGGATTTTGCGCTTATGTATGGTATTCAGGCGTCAAGTCCTACGATCCTGATCACCGGTCTGTTTGCGGTTATCGTCTTATCGGCCGTAATGTCAACGACAGACCGGCTGATGCTGACTGTCGGAACGACGTTCTCATGGGATATCTTCAAGACCCTGATAAAGCCGAAAGCAACCGAACGTCAGGTGATCCGCGTGAGTCAGATATCTGTTTTACTTGCAGCGGTCATCTCACTGATCCTCGCAATAAACCCTCCGGAGATGCTGGCTTTCCTCATATGGCTCGGGATCGGCATGATGCTTTGTGCCTTTGCTGTCCCGCTGATCTCCGGTCTCTACTGGAGACGGGCAACTGCTCAGGGAGCGATCGCCAGTATGCTTGTTGGTCTTATCACCTGTCTTGGGTTTGGTGCCTACTACAACTTCGTGGAAAAACTGCCGATGCACTTCTCCATCTATGCGCTGATCTGTTCGATCATAGCAATGGTCGTCGTGAGTCTTCTTACCAAAAAGAACAGCGACTCTGCACTTAACAAAACCTACACAGGGCTTTATCTTCACCCGAGGAACGAGCACCTGATCATGGCTGAAGAAACAAAAGAGTAAGACCTTTCAGGTCTCTTTTTTTCAGGAAATTATTTACAGCAGATCCTGACCCGCTTTGATCTCATATTTTTCGAGAACACTTTTTTTCAGGTCGATCACCGCTTCATCGAGCGGCACGGCAAAAATAAATTTCGGGGCGTCGGCAAACCCGTGTAAGCCGAACACTACATAAAACGGATTTCTCTCATCTTTTTCAAAGGCAAGATACTTATCGTATATCTCCTGTGTCGTCCATGGCAGATATGCCTCGCCGTCCTCACCGATGAACATCCGGCTCCTGTAACAGGTAACTATGTCAAAGCGGACCTCATCCGCATTCCTCAGAGCAATAACATCCGGCTCGCCCGGATTTCTCTCCTCGCGTCCCGTTGCCAGCCAGGCACTGCCAAGCTCTTTGATCACATAATCACGAAAGGCAAGAAGAACCACTGGGTCTGCATCATCAGGTTCCGTGTCTTTATCAGGATACCAGACCCCGAGTGCCCGTTCAATATTTCCCAAAATACTCATAAAAATCCAGGATCACCCAATATGGATGTATTTCTCCACAAGTTCAGTAAATTTCTTTTTGTCACCTGAAATCTTATCCAGGAGATCCTTATCATTGTACGCTCTCAGTTTTGCTGCCTGGGCATCGATCACACCCGGGGGGAAGATGTCATCTTTCTCAAACATCTTACGCTTGTCGATGAGCATATCTGCCGATTCGGCACAACTGGTCGGAAGCTGACGTAAGGTCCTGAGGAATATTCTGGATCCCTCATTGAAGATATTGCCCGGTGCATAGAGTTTATCAGCGATCGTGAGGGCGCCGTTCATAGCGAGGCCGTGCATTGCACCACAGATAAGACATGCAACTGTCTGATAGATGTCTGCAGATCCGTCAGCAACCCGATACTCGAGAGTTTGTCTGCAGACTATGTCTGCACTTCTTTTCAGACCAAAGTTTGCTTCAGCTGCCATGTCGGTCGTACCTGCCCACGCAAGAGGTACACGGACAACGACGGACCTGTTGTGATCTCCCCAGCAGATGTAGGTCGGGGCGTCCTGATGCGGCACTAGTCTGAGGTATGATACGGGAATGGTATTTCCAAATGCAGTGATCGCGTCGCCGACATCCAGGATACCGACGATCATCCTTTTTGCCGTGTCAGAAAGAACGCCGTCTGTAACCAGTGCATTTTTACCGTTTCTTTCTGTCAGCATGTGGAAATGAAGACCGGAACCTGCTTTACCAGCAGTGATCTTCGGTGAGAAAGAGACGTCGACACCATACTGTGCACCAAGCATACGAAGGATCCATTTTGCGATGAGAAGTTCTTCGACAGCAAGAACAGGATCGACCGGCAGGAATTCGATCTCGTGCTGCTCGTAATACCTGCCGTTTTTGGTGAAACAGCCAACCTCGGCGTGACCGTATTTGATTTTACCTCCTGCACGGGAAATCATGAGCATAGCCTCATCCCGCATTTTCCCAAATTTAGAAAATGGACCGGATTCATGATATCCTTTCTGATCACATTCCGGATAGTGTTCATTTTCATCACAGATGACGTAGTATTCAAGTTCGCCGAAACATTTGAACTCCATGCCGGTATTTTTCTTGAATGCGGTTATTGCCTGGTGAAGAATGTATTCAGGGGATGATGTGAGCGGGCGACCGGTATTGGTATAATAAGAACACAGAATGTCCAGTGTCGGGACTTCTGCGAACGGGTCGATGAACGCTGTGCCGTATCTTGGAATGACATACAGATCGGAACTGCCGGCTTCAATGAAAGAAAAAAGGTTACTTCCATTGACACGCTCACCGTTGGATAGGATAGTTTCCAGATATTCTTTGGACGATATGGCAAAGTTCAGGGTTTTGAGCTTCCCGTCTTCTGCTGCATAGCGGAAGTTGACCATTTTAACGTTATATTTCTCACAGAAACAAACAATATCATCTTTTGTGAAATACTCGGGACTCTTTTTTAGATACTGAACCAAATCGTTTGGATTCATCAGGACCTCTGTATCATTCATAATATGATACTATTCGCTTTTTGGTATTAAGTAGAATGGGGTAAGGATAAAGCTGCACCCCTCAGCTGCGTAGATCCCAAGCAGCCTGATGAAGAAGCACGATACCGGTTTGCGTTCCTGGATACATCCCCCAAACGTTTAGAAGAGGAGGAGGTACAGTTTCGCGTGTAAATGCAGCATACAACAACTGACCGGTGCGTGAGACGGGTATGGTGTGCCCCTAAGCAATAGAATTTAAATCCCAGACTCCCAACATAATCATACAGTATGGAAGAAAACATAACAACACCCAATACAGGCAGAGCAAAGGAGGCAAACATTTCTCCCGAAGCCCTTGATTTCGGCGATCTGAATGATCAATATACTAAACTGAGCGAAGAAGCCAGCTTTCTTAGAAAAGAGAACGAGTCTCTTCATAAAATAACCAAAACATCAAAAACCGAGAATGATTCACTCCGATTAGAAAATAACAAGATCAGGATGGATAATGCGCAGCTCAAAAAGGAGAACGCACAACTCAAGCGTCTCCCGCTGTTTGTTGCAGTTGTTTTGGAAAAAATGAAAAACAACGAGTTATATCTTCGTCAGCTTGGAAACAATCAGGAGTATGTGACTCAGGCGAATCCTGTGCTCTTCGATGAAGTAAAAACCGGTACGAAAGTTGCCGTCAATAATACTCTCTCTGTAGTCAAGATCCTCGGAAATACCATCGACGAGAGGGTCAGGGTCATGGAACTCGAAGAAAAGCCATCGATCACGTTTGCAGATATCGGAGGTCTGAAAGAAGAGATCGTTGAGGTTCGTGAAGCTGTTGAGTATCCGCTCACGAAACCGGAATCCTTCGAGAAGTTCGGCGTTATCCCGCCCAAGGGCGTTCTTCTCTACGGCCCGCCGGGAACCGGCAAGACGCTGATAGCAAAGGCCGTTGCAAATAATGCCGGCGTGCCGTTCCTCAGAATGGCAGGTTCAGAACTTGTTCATAAATATATTGGAGAAGGTGCACAGCTGGTCCGTGATCTCTTTGAAATGGCACGCGATCTTGCGGTGAAAAACAACGGCGTGGTCGTATTCATCGACGAAATCGATTCTATCGGAAGTATGCGGACCAATGATGGAACATCCGGTTCTGCCGAGGTCCAGCGGACATTGATGCAGCTCCTTGCAGAGATGGACGGATTCAACACCCGCGGGAACATCCGTATAATGGCCGCAACGAACCGTCCCGATATGCTGGATGCCGCTCTTCTGCGCCCGGGACGGTTTGACCGTCTGATCAAGATCCCGGCACCGGATACTGATGCAAGGATGCAGATCTTTAAGGTCCACACCCGTAAAATGGAGGAAGCAGGTTCTCTTGAGGGTATCGACTACGATGAACTTGTCCGCATGACCGAGGGACTTACCGGCGCAGAAATCGAAGCGATATGCCGCGAGGCGGGAATGCTTGCCATCAGAAATGATGAGGATACTATCACCCGCATCAACTTCATGCAGGCAATCAGAAAGGTCCGTCATCAGGACAAAGATGATGAGCATCAGGATGTAATGTACATCTAAGATGCTTCTGGTCTGTGTTGCCAAACCCGGAATAGATCTGTATCGCACGCTCTCGGATTCAGAGACGAGCAGGCACATCCTGAGATTTTATCATCCAAAAAAGGCCGACTGGGGCGTGACACTGGAAGTGTCCACGGTTTCAAGCGGTCTTGCCCTGATGAGCGAACTCCGCTGGTATATCATGAGATATATGGCGGAGGTCCTCTTTGAGGATACGGAACATACTGTGTATCTTACCCGTGATCTCGCACGTGAAGTTTACGAGACCCGCTCGGTGGCTTTGATCGAAGGATGGAATATTTCCTTCAGAGTTGCTATTCTCGATGACGGGCGTTCAGTGCGGATCCCGGGAGGGATCCCTGATCCCGAAGGTGTTGTCCAGACATTTCATGTCTGGGGTCTTGCGGGTGAACACCCGTAAGCTAAAATTAGTCATACTACCAATTGAATACTATATCATGGCACTGCGTCTTTCTTTCACTCTGGATCCGGAACTTTCCGAGCGGCTGGATCTTTTTGCAAAAAAACAGGAACTGGAAAGGAACGAAGCTTTGCTTCGTCTTATCGAGTCAGGTCTGACCCAGGCTGAACGGGACGGCATCGTTCCGCCGGAACGGGAACGGAACTTCAAAGAGGTCACCCGTATACAGAAAAATATCGATGTACTGATCAGGACCGTCGACGAATTGAAAAAAGAGGTGCGGGTGATGCATCACCTGATCAATCTGAATAAAAATGAAGAATCAAGTAAACCGGCACACCACGGATTTTTTAAGAGATAATCATCCTTTTT
>CAYSRP010000067.1:0-7387 GCA_964433475.1 uncultured Methanomicrobiales archaeon | reverse complement strand
CGCAATGCAGAGTATATCCCGGCTTACTACTTTATTCCAAAAGCAATTCTTCAGAAATGCGGAGCAGAACTGAATGAGCTACCGAGAAATCCATACTTGCTGAAAAATGATTGGAATTCCATTGCAACTGTAGAAAGCGACCTGTTCCGTCTGCTCATTATCGATGCCTACGCATTTATGGTCTGGCCGTTTATGGGACTTGGTACGAAGAGAGAAATTTACTCCGGTTATGAACCGTCTTGGATATTTGCACATTCCCCGGTATACTGGATACAGGAGATGATCGATGAAAAGATTATACCCATGGCAGAAGAACTCTTAAAAAATGCTCAGCGCTTTGAAAAGCTCGGATATGTATCGGAAGAAGAAATATCTGACTTGTTTTCATGGCTTGTTCCGAATACAATGGAAAAGCACAATATGAAAGCGGTTGTTGATATAGCAAAGGAATACCGTTGCTTTGAAGACTTCGATTACCGTGCCAGCCGACAGAAAACAGATTTCTACCGTGAATGGTATCACACCCGGACAAAGCATCCGATGATATCGCTGGAAGCATATAAGGAAGATTATGTAGAAGCTCACGGCGGTCAGGAATGGGATATGCCGGATGTAAGCACCGATGTAGAGCTTGATGTAACGGCAAAGGTTCAGGTTGATGGCTTTATTGCAACGCTTGCGGAAAAGGACAAACAAATTCTGCAAATGCGGATGGAAGGCAACACACTTGAAGAAATTGCGGACAAGCTCGGCTATCAGAACCACAGCGGTGTGCTGAAGCGTATCCGTAAGATCGGGAAACAGTATGAGCAGTATTCCGGCGAAGACTTCGGATTCAGCCAACAGAAAATTGTAAACAAGGACATATAACACCTATTGATGAAGAAAAATCGGTAGGTGTTATTTTTATGTCTGAAATCAGAAAGAGAGGTAAAAATGTCAGAAAGAAAGATTCCATTTTCGGTCAGTGACCGAAAGAAACTCGACAACTGTCTGTGTATGAGATGTGCGAACCCCACCTGCCTCATACTGGACGGAAAATGCTGCAATCTGTTGATTGCACCCAAATCAGAAACAAAGAAAACGGAGGAAAGAAAATGAAAGATTTTAACAACGCAAAAATCATTGGTATCGATCACGGGTACGGCAATATCAAAACAGCAAACTGCTGCTTTGGCACAGGAATTCTTGCATCGGATAAGAAACCCGTATTCAAGGAGAATATGCTGGTCTGGAATAATCGCTATTATCTCATCGGTGAAGGTCACAAAGAGTTTTCTGCCGATAAAATGCTGGACGAAGATTACTATGTGCTCACCCTCGCAGCGATTGCACGGGAACTGAATATCTGCAAGTTATATTCAGCGGATGTATTCATCGCCGCTGGGCTTCCGCTCACCTGGGTGGCAGAGCAAAAAGATGATTTCAAAAAGTATTTGCTTCAGAACGAAACGGTGGATTACACTTTCAAGGGAAAAGACTATCATATCGGAATTGTCGGTGCCGATGTGTATCCGCAGGGGTTTGCGGCTATCATCAACAACATCAAGGATTTCAGCGGAGTGAACATGCTCTGCGACATCGGAAACGGCACAATGAATGTCATGTTTGTAAACGACAAGAAACCCGATCCCCGCAGATGTTATACCGAGAAATTCGGAACGCATCAGTGTATGCTGGAGATTAAGGAGCAACTTATGCGTATTCACCATACCGAGCCTTCGGAAGCAACCATTACCCGTGTTCTTCGTTTCGGCACAGCGGACATTGATGAAAGCTATCTCAAAACAATCCGAAACACAGCAACAGAGTATGTGGACGGTATATTCCGGAGACTCCGAGAACACGGTTATGACTCTAAGCTGATGCGCCTGTATGTAGTCGGAGGTGGTGGATGCATGATTCGAAACTTTGGAAGCTTCGATGAGATCCGTGTCACCATAAACGATGATATCTGTGCTACAGCCAAAGGCTATGAACGAATGCTCGAAATGAAGTTGATTCGCTGTGGTGGTAAGGTATGAAACAGAAATGCATCAGTGTTCGGTTCTATCTTGAAAACCATGCTGACCGCAAAGCGTGGGAGCATTTGCAAAAAACGGATACTTCACGGAATAAATCAATCATTGCTGCAATCAACGCCTATTTTGAACCGGACGATACAAAAACATCCGAGCTTATCCGAAAAACAATACAGGAATGTCTGCAAAACATTTCTGTTACGGTGACACCAACAGCGGAGGCCCATTCTGCTGTATCCGAAGAAGAAAATGCACTTTTGGATTCACTGGATGATTTCCTCGCAGGATAATAGCATCACTATAATGCCATCGAAAAAAGCAAAAACGAGGTTTGGTATCGATTTGATGCCACAAACGACGCACCTGTCCATTTGGACAAGGAGTTATTTTATGCCCGAAAAACGGGAGAAAGGACAAAACCGATGGTTAACGGACGAGAGTATGAGGCACACCGAGAACAGTTGTATTACGCAGCTGCGGGTATGTCTCATACTGTAGCGAGCAGGGAACTTGTACGGCAAGTTCCAATTCAAAGCGGCGAAGATGCCGCTTATTCTTTAGGGGACTTCGTTCCCCTAATACCCCTGAAACAATGAAAGGATTGATTTTATGCAAGATAGAAATACAAGACTGTATATGCGGGTAACACCGCAGGAGAAAAAGCGGATTGAGCAAATAGCAGTAAAATGCGGTTTGTCTCAAGCGGAATATCTACGAAAAAGGGCGCTCGGCTATGCACCACAAACGGTGCTACCGGACGCCTTTTATGATTTCAACAAAAACTTAGGTGAACTGCTTAATAGGGATTTGTCACTGGAAACAGAGGTTGCTGCGCTGAAACTATTTGATGAAATGCAAACAAAGCTATTAACACCGGGCAAGGAAACCATTTCGGAAATTAAAAATAGATTGGAGAATGATGCTATGTGGCAACAACCGGATTCTGGCCTGTAAAAGGCTCCCTCAAGGATGTAATAGAATAAGCCCGCAATCCGGATAAAACCACCGATAAAAAATATCTGGACGATGACCTTGGCAGAGCACTCGATTATGTTGCGGATGACAATAAAACAGATAAAAAGATGTATGTTTCTGCTATCAACTGCCCGAAACAGCGTGCCTATGAACAGATGATGGCGACTAAACGCCGATTTGGAAAGCTTGGCGGCAATGTAGCGTATCATGGCTTCCAGAGCTTTATGACAGGCGAGGTTACTCCAGAGGAAGCACACAAAATCGGTTTGGAAACCGCCCGGCGGATGTGGGGCAATGAATATGAGATTGCTGTCACCACCCATTTGAACACAGACAACATTCATAATCATATTGTCTTAAATTCTGTCTCCTTCAAAACCGGACGAAAGTTTGAAAATCACATTTCCGACCATTACCGCCTGCGTGAGATTTCAGATGAGATTTGCCGGGAGAGAGGAAAATCCGTGCTTGAGAATTCCAAGTTTTACGGCGGCGAAAAAGGTGCTTACTGGATTCAAAAAAACGGTGGCATGACACACCGGGATATTTTGAAAGCTGATGTCGAAGAAGCCTTGAAATATTCCAAAGATGCCTATAACTTTGAATCCCGATTGAAAGCGCTGGGATATCAGCTGAATCGTACGGAGGGCAAATACCGTCATCTGACCGTTAAAGCAAAAGACTGGAAACGACCGATCCGTCTTGACAGCATCGGCTATACGAGAGAGGCAATCAACTCCCGTTTTGATGAACACTATGAAGATATCTACTTTTTTCGCATACAGAATGAGCATCCACGGTACAGACCGAAAAGATATCCGCTTTTGGAATTTGAGCGTGAGCTGGATTATGAGATTACGCATTCTCACGATACAGTCGTTGTGTTGATGGATCTTGTGTTTTATCTCATTTTGCAGCTGCTGAAGCTTGCCAGAGACGATACCGCACTTGAACAGCGCCGACAGCCACTGTCTCCCTCTATCCGAATGGAGCTTGCAAAGCTTAACCAAATACAGAAAGAATATCTGCTCCTTGCCGATAACCATATTCATTCGGCTGAGGAGCTTTCTGCATTTATGGGCGATATTTCCGGTCAGATACAGAGCTTAGAGCATGAACGCCAGCATTACCGCAATCAAATACGCCGTTGCCACTCTCCCGAAGCAGAAGCAACATTAAAACAAAAATGCAAAGATTTATCCGTTGAACTGGAGCCCTTACGCAAGCAACTCCGCACAGCAAACCGCATTGTGGAGCGTTACCCAAAATTACAGGAATTACTGAAAACCGAGCGTGAAATGGAAATCAGCGCTCGAAACAAAGAAAGAGATAGGAGTCGATAATTTATGAATAATGAAAATATAGTAAAACCAGCCGAAATGGTGAAACCAAAAGCTAAAGCAGCTAAAATTCCACTTGAAAAGCTGCACCCATTCAAAAACCACCCGTACAAGGTACAGGACAATGAAGAAATGATCAGCTTGACCGACAGTATTCGTGAAAATGGTATTCTTACGCCGTTGATTGTGCGGCCGCTTGAAAACACGACAGATGAATATGAGGTAATCTCCGGTCACAGACGATTATATGCAGCGAAAAAGGCAGGACTTTTTGAAGTTCCTGCCTTGATTTATGCCCTTGACCGAGACTCTGCCGCCATTGCCGTGGTAGACAGCAATCTGCACCGGGAGCATATTTTACCCTCTGAAAAAGCGTTTGCTTACAGGCTGAAAGCAGAAGCTTTACAGCATCAAGGTGTTGCTTCGGGACAAGTTGTCCCAAAGCTGGATGACGGAAGAACCACCGCAGAAATCGGAATTTCCAATAACGAGAGCTACAAAACCGTACAGCGCTATATCCGTCTGACCAATCTTATCCCGCAACTTCTGCAAATGGTGGATGAAGGTAGAATCGCCTTTACTCCCGCCGTGGAGCTTTCCTACCTTGCCGAACAGGAGCAGCGAGATTTGCTGGATACGATGAAGAGTGAGGATTGCACGCCGTCGCTCTCACAGGCACAGCGGCTAAAACGGCTCAGTCAGGAAAGACATCTGAATATGGACGTGATCTTTGCCATACTCACCGAGGAAAAAGCCAATCAGAAAGAAAAGTTGAAAATCCCGATGGAGCGTGTTCGCGATTTCTTCCCGAGAGATTATACCGCAGCACAGATGGAAGAAACCATTGTGAAAATGTGTGAGGAACGGTACCGCAAGAAAATTCGTGACCGTGATGCCCGGTAAGGAGGAGCGAATATGAAAAACAATAAAATAACCGGCTGGATCTGCGGTCTGTCTCAAGGAGAAAAAAAGTATAAAATCAACGATGTCACTTATACTGTCGCTTCCCGTTTTGAGTCGCCACAGTCAAAAAATACAATTAAAAGCCGGTTCAGCCGGACGATAACCAATGATTTCATAGATTTGACAGATGATTTGAAGATATATAAAATGGCAGATGAATATGTGTGTTCAGGCTGCATTGCATCTTACGATGCAAGAGAGGAGGACTAAATGCAGTCGAAGAAAAAGAAAGAAAATTTAGGAATCACAGCGCTTTATTGCCGATTATCCCGTGATGACGGTATGGAGGGCGACAGCAACAGCGTAACCAATCAGAAACGGCTTTTGCAGAAGTACGCCAAAGAAAATGGATTTGAGAATGCCCGTTATTATGTAGACGACGGCTACACCGGCACCAATTTCAATCGCCCCGGTTTTCAAAAATTGCTTGAGGACCTTGAAATGGGCTATGTCACCGCTGTTATTGTAAAGGATATGTCCCGTCTCGGTCGTGACTATTTGCAGGTTGGGTATTATACGGATACCTACTTCCCAGATAGAAACATCCGTTTCATTGCTGTGAATGACTGTGTAGACAGCAATGACGGTGACAACGAACTGGCGCCGTTCCGCAATGTTATGAACGAGATGTATGCAAGAGATATCAGCCGCAAGGTGCGTAGTTCGCATAGACTCCGTGGCAATGCCGGAGAACCGTTATCCCAGCCTCCCTACGGATATATGAAGTCTCCGGAAAATCCGAAGAAATGGATGACCGATCCGGAGGCGGCAGCGGTGGTAAAGGATGTTTTCCGCATGTGTATCGAAGGCAAAGGTAACGAAACTATTGCACGAATTCTGCAGGAGAACAAGGTACTCGTCCCGATGGCATACTGGCATTCAAAGGGACTGAACCGTGGCGGCAAGAAAACGCAGGCAAATCCATATAAATGGGCAAAAACATCTGTTGCTAAAATGCTGGAGCAGCAGGAATATTGCGGTGATGTTATCAACTTCAAAACCTACTCCAAATCCTTTAAGAATAAGACTCGCCTTGAAAATTCAAAGGAAAACTGGGCAATATTTAAGGACGTTCACGAGCCAATTATTGACCGGGAGACCTTTGAGCAGGTGCAAAAGCTGACCGCTAAAACTAAACGCCGTGCGCCAAAACCGGAAAATTCCGAAAAAAATATTTTTTGCGATGTTCTTCGTTGTGCCGATTGCGGCAGCAAGCTGTGGGCGCACACCAATACTGTTAACAAGGATATTCATTATTTCAGCTGTTCGAATTATGTAAAGGACACAAGAGGTAATTGCCGGACACGACATTATATCCGTACGGATGCCATTGAACAGGTTGTTATGTTGGAGCTAAGGCGATTGGCATCTTTTCTGCGTGATGATGAGGAATCCTTTGCTGACCTATTGGCACAAAAGACAAACAAGGATATTCTGGCTGAGCAGAAGCAGACTGAAGCCGATTTGCAGAAATCCATTGTGGGAAATGAAACAGTGGCAAGGCTTTATGAAAAGCTCTATGAGGATAATGCAAGCGGTAAGGTAACGGATGAGTGGTTTATGCAGTTATCCCACAAGTACGAAGCGGAACGCATGGAGCTAAAAGCTAAAATACTCAATCTGCGTGAAAAACTTAGTTCGATCGGTACGATGCAGCAGAGCAAGGATTTGTTTATTGGAGCCATACGAAAGTTCATGGAGATGCAGACACTGACGGCACCGCTGTTGCAGGAGCTCATTGATCACATCGATGTTTATGAAACGCAGGGCACCGGCAAAAATCGTACTCAGCGAATCGTGATATTTTATCGCTTTGTGGGATATATTGAGCTGCCCGAATCGACATTTAAAGGCTGCTATACAACAGACACACGCCAGGGTGTTGCGGTGGAATATATCCCCAAAGCCGTTTCGGCATAAAACAAAAGAGCAGGCGTTGAAACCTGCTCTGTACATACGAAGAAAGCCAATTTTGAAGCAAAAAGAAATCGAGTGCTCATACGGATACTTAAATCCGTTATGAACACTCGATATGGTCGGAGTGACAAGATTTGAACTTGCGACTTCTTGGTCCCGAACCAAGCGCGC
>CAYSRP010000066.1:0-7393 GCA_964433475.1 uncultured Methanomicrobiales archaeon | reverse complement strand
AAGATGCTTTGATCGTCCGCGGCGATTTTCGTGCGGCAAGTAACGGGGTGGACGGAGGTCTCCGCGATGTCAAAACGATTCTGAACATATCTATTCCGGGGCAGTTTTCCGAAGATGCGGGAGTATATATTGACAGGGTATCTACACGAAACGGATTTTTACAGCCCCAGTTTGGTCTTTTGACGGCAGTTCCTATTGCGAATCTCTGTATTGCAAGATATGATTATATTACTGCGTTTGTGACCGCCGCGGTTTCCGACCGGAACCGGACGATCAACATTATCGTTACCTGTGAACGTCCCCTGACAGATGCCGCTCTTCTCGGAGCTCTGGTGACCGTGACTGAAGCGAAGATGCAGGTGATCTCGACCCGAAAACTTCCCTGCGGAGCACTTTCCACCGATGCGGCGGTCGTGGCATCGGAAAAGGCGGCGGGACCTGCTGAAGATTTTGCCGGTCCTCTCACCGAAACGGGGATGCGGATCTTCAAAGCGGTTTCGCATGCTCTGACCGAGGCTCTTATCCGGTTCGATAATTATCTTCTGATGACCTGGGGTGTGACCCGCGGGTGGTCAACAGGAAATCCCGCAGTGAAAAGGAAACGTCCGTCGTTTTTTATTTACAGTAGATACGGCGGCGATCACTGGAACGAATGGATACCGGAGGGGTGTCCTTATTATCCGTGTCATCATTATTCAGAGCAGCAATGCAGTTTTTGTTACTGTCCGCTGTATCCATGCATGAATACGGAACTTGGCCGTATGATCGATACGCCGAACGGGGAAATATGGAGTTGTATGGACTGTCTTCTGGTTCACGAGCCGGTGATAGTACGTCATCTGCTGGCAAATCCGGAAGCGGATATATCTGAACTGAAATCGCTAAAAAAAGGAAGTACTTAGATACCAAGCTTTTTTGCAAGCTCTTCTAATGGGATCGCGTGAACCATTGCGGCCTCACGAATTGTTTCATTGTTTGCGATTGCACAACCAAGGCAACCCATGCCGAAGTTCTGAAGGATCGTTGCGGACTCCGGCTTCGCCCGAAGGAGATCGGCGATAGTTGAATCAAGTGTGATTGTCATGATATAATGTTGGCGGGATTACTACTTGATATTTCCGACCTGGTCACTTGGAACTGATCAATGTGATTCTGAGGATTTAGTATCAAACGACAGGATCTCTTTCCATTCGATGTCGTCCCACACGCCGTTTTCGAGTTTCATAACATCATACGACGGATATGCATCTCCTGATTCGTCGAACACGATGGCTCCTGTCAGTCCCACATAACGGATGTCGGATAGAGCATCTTTTATGCCGTCTGCTGTGTATCCGCTGTTTTCAATTGCTTCTGCAATTACCATCATCGTATCATATCCGTAGATCGAATCACGTACAATAAACTGCTCGTCATATTTTTCCACATACTTTTCCTCATACGTGGAATCGGATATTCTTCTTGCCTGGGAGAATCCGATCAATCCATCAGCGTATTCTCCAACTTCTTCGGGGACCTGCCTGTTGGTAATGGTATCTGACCCGTACCACTGAGGATCAAGTCCTTCTTTTTCCGCCTCCTTCATAATTGCGACGGCCTGACTTGGATTAATTATCAGAAGAACTGATTCCGGGTTGGTCTTTTTCATCTCTTCGATGATTTCAGTAGCATTGATCTTATCCGAATCGGGGACCATTATCGTAGATACGATATGCATTCCGGAATACGATGTATTCACTTCATTGATAAATGCACTTTTGAGACTCTTTCCATAACTGGTATCAACGCAGAGTATCATTATATCCTGCGTGCTGTTTTTCCCTGCTACGATCTTTGCCATTCCTGCCCCGAGGTATATATCTGAGGAAACGGTCCGGTATACGTAATTTTTATACGCGGTAAGACTTGCAGATGTTGCTGCCGGAGATACCAGAAGGATCTCATAGGTTTCCGCATACGGGGCCAGAGCCAGGGTGACGGTACTTGATAATGCTCCGATCACGACGGGGATCCCAAGGTCACGGATCTCCTTGAACTGTTCTATTGCAAGTGTTTTATTTCCCTTGTTATCATAATAAACAACTTTCAGCGGGACCCCCCGTATCCCCCCGTTTTTATTGATATCATCAACTGCCAGGTCGATCCCCCTCTGATACTCGACACCAAATTCCGCCATTTCACCTTCGAAAGGAAGCGAAGCTGCCACCACTACCTCATCCTCGGGGAAATCTTCTGCAAGGAATGTCCCGAATGGATGGAATGCAGCGATAAACAGAATTATTAACAGAATGAAAATTGCACTGGTGATATAGATGTCCGCCCTTGTCTTCGGTGGTTTTTCTTCATGACCCGACATTTATTTTTCCTCCTCCTTTGCGTCAGCTGCTTCAATTTTTTCTTCTGATTCTTCTTCAGATTTTTTTCTTCTTCCAAACAGTTTTCGTTCTCCTTCGGCAAAGATTTCGTGATCTTTTACAAAGAAAGCAAATAATGCCACACCCAGTGTATTCACGATTGTTACCGGGAGAAGGGAACTGGTCACTGTTGTTATGACTTCATCGATCGTCTGTGTGCCAAAAGCAAGTCCGCATACCGGGACGATCACGAGAAGGTGTATCATTTCTATGATGATCGTCAGGACCGCTGCTTTGAAGATCGTGACCCTTCCTTTCCAGAAATAAATGACAAATCCTGCTATAACTCCGGCAGCAAGAATTGCGATCGAACATCCGATGGCAGTAGACCCTCCCTGTGCATACCGGTAAATGCATCCGATCAATCCTGCAAGTCCGCCAACGACAGGACCTCCCAAGAGTCCCGCAACTATCGGTCCGATGGCACTGAAATTGAAGATAAGGTCGCCAACCGTTATTCCTCTGAACACGCCGTATATGGATAGTGCGCCAAACAAGCCGGCAGCCCACAATTTATCGACTTTGGTCGCAGTTCCGCCGATAAGTTTCTTGAACAGATCGGTTTTTGTGATGATATAGATAATGACCAGGATCACCAGCATCCGTTCGATCAAGGGGATACCGTTTACCAGGAATGAGGATTCGATCAAGAGTGCGACATAAATCGAGAGTGCACTTCCAAATGCCATCATCACTAACCAGATCCGGTTCCCTTTTGCATATTTTGGCAGTTTGTAGTCTAGGTAAATGACGATGAATCCGAAAATTCCGAAAAGGATCGCCGAGATAGCTGAGATCTGCCGGATGATGGTCATCGGATTCGCAATAATAAATGTCACGACAATTACTGCGGAGAATGCAAGAAGAACCAGTTTGTAGAGTTTGTGCTCATCGAGGATCTTTACCCCTTTATCTTCTCCCATGTGGTGGATTACCGTGGCAAGAGCTCGTGCCCGGGCATCCAT
The DNA here is from genome assembly GCA_964433475.1 of uncultured Methanomicrobiales archaeon. Classification (GTDB taxonomy): domain Archaea; phylum Halobacteriota; class Methanomicrobia; order Methanomicrobiales; family Methanocorpusculaceae; genus Methanocorpusculum. Next base: position 4,014 of record CAYSRP010000066.1, on the reverse strand, counting down.
CCCGATGACGACCGCTCCAAAGAAAATGATCGCGACAAAGAACAGGAAAATATATGCTCCGTAGGGAAGGGTTCCGAAAACGTAGAGCACCTGAGTGATCATCGTGTCCAGGGTGATTTCTGCTCCGTGGGGCATGAAGGAAACCGCATAACCCACATAACCGAGGAACATGAAACCGATAGTGACGATCGCCACGAAAATAAATCCGGTGATGACGTCAATGTTTACACTGCGGATGTATTTTTTGAAGAACGACTCGTTTTGCAGATCGCACTCCTTTTTATTTTCTTCATGGATCTTTGTTTTCTGGGATAACCACACTGAATAGAGCATTAGGTTCAGTCCGGAACCGACCACGCCGAGAATGGCGAGGATTGCCATTTCCGATCCGGTTGGAATTGTCGGGATCAGTCCTCCAGCGAGGAGATTAAAGGAAAGCGGAAACTGAAGCAGGCAGAAAATGATCCCCAAAGCAAGAAGGGTGACCATTATTGCCATCACAGGTTCGAGGATCTCGTATGAACTGGTCCGGAGAACTGCTAAAACCAAAACAAGGAGAAAAACTGCGATGAGAAAAACAGAGTAAATACCCGGGAGGAGATAATCCAGAAATGTTGCAGAAAACATCAGCATTGCGCCGATCGCAAACATTTCCATGAGATAAGAAAAAATGATGAGATATGATCCCCAGTTTTTTGGACCAGGCAGGGTATTCAGCGCATCGAATATCGTGTGATGTGTTGCCAGCGTATATCGTGCAATTCCGTTGGTAAATGCATATTTAAAAATAAGAGTGACAATGACGACCCAGACCAATGCAAGGCCGTAATGTGCTCCTATCTCTATTGTTTCGGTGACGCCAGCTTCACCGGCTGCCGTGATTGCAAGAAGGAGACCAGGACCGAAGAATACGAAATTATTCTGGAACCATCGTTTGAATCTTACAAATAAACCATCGCTCATTAATAGTATCTATTTTGGCAGGTCAGAGAATATATATTCTTGGAGTTGATTTTGGAATGGATCCGGATTTTAAGAGAAATCAGATCATTTACGGCACGTTTTTGAGTGCCAGAGAGGCAGCACCAAGTAATGGTGCTTTTCCCTCAAGGGTGGAGATACGGATTTCCGGTATCGGCAGATAATGGTCCACGTGTTCCGTCATTTTTTTGGCAATAAGTGACGGGTAGTTCCCGGCAACAGGTCCGTCCAGGATGATCAGATCGGGATTGTATGCGGCAATGACAGATGAAAGTCCGCTGCCGTTTATTTTTGCCAGTTCATTACAGAACGAAAGACAAAGCGGGCTTCCCATCTCTGCAGCATAGAGGATTTGCCCTGCGGTCATTAACGGGGTCGGAGCATATTCTGTGCTCTTTTCACACCATGTCTGAAAAAATTTAGGGATGCCCGTTCCACTTGAGTATGCCTCCCAGTGTCCGATTCCGCCACATCCGCAGGAGAGGTTCCAGGTCGTGTCCACAAGAAAATGTCCTACCTCAGAGGCATTTCCGTTTGAACCGGAAAGAAGTTTTCCATTTTCTATTACACCCGCTCCGATCCCCGTGGAAAATGTCAGATAGACAAGTGTGCCTGCGTTTTTCCCTCCGCCAAAATAATATTCACCGAGTGCTCCGGCTTTGCAGTCGGTCATCATATTGACAGGGATTCCGAAATTCTCTTTAAGGGGTTCTGTAAGAAAGATCCGATCACATTTCATGTTCGGCGATCCGATGATCGAACCGGTTTTCAGATCAACTGGTCCCGCTGTACTGATGCCGATCGCTTTTGGTGAAATTCCGGTTTTGGTCACCAGATCTGAAATCATATCATATATCAGTGTCTGGATCTCTACACACTCTGACAATTCCCCTACATCATTTTGGGAAAATGCACAAACCGTTCCTTTGCTGTCCACAATTCCCACGCGGGCATGTGTTGCCCCCAAATCCACTGCTGCAACATGCGTGTAGTTATCCATCGTAATGATAGTTGTGTTCTTCTTGCACATCAAGTATTTCCCTCATGTGAATTTTTATTTTAATACGGCAATTAGTTATCGATAAACGATAATTTATTAATGTTATACAACATATGTGTTAATGTGATAAGTCACATGAATGATACTCAGACCAAAATTGAAAAAAGTGCACGTATTGCAGATATAGTATTGAAAATTGCCCGCATCCTTGGGTGGATCCTTATTGGGATGCTGGTACTGCTTATCGGGGCTGTTGTCGTTATTTATGGAATAGCAGGTCCTGAAGCATTTAATGAATGGATATTATCTGATGGAAGTAGTTTCCCGGGAATTTTTGCCGTATTCTCGATTGAGTCCCTTGCATATATGGGCTTTATCATGGGGATCCTCATCGTTGCCGGTAAAATATTCTCCGGCATCAGAAAGACCCTGCTTCCTTTCACTAAAGACAATGCCCAGCATCTAAAAATCATTGCTTTACTGATCGCACTTATCTCTGTGATCCCTGGTCTGATCGAAATGATTGGTGCAGCCATCATTGGTGTTTCCATGGAAATGTTTACTATCAGTATCGAAGGTCTGGTTCTCGCCTTTGTGGTTTATTCGCTTGCCCATATTTTTGAGTACGGCCTTGAACTTCAGGAGCAGGCAGACGAGACCCTCTGATCATGCCCATTATTCTCAGACTTGACCGCGTGATGGCGGACCGGAAAATGTCCCTTAATGAACTTGCAGAAAAGGTTGGCATCACAAATGCCAATCTTTCTAAAATCAAGACCGGGAAAATCGCGGCAATCCGGTTTTCAACTCTGGAAGCGATCTGCGAAGTTCTTCATTGTCAGCCTGGCGATATCCTGGAATACCAGAAATAATCCCTTCCTTTTTCCATGTCCTGAGAAGAGGGACACAACCCTTAACTACCAGTAATCTGAAACTCTCATACAAGTATGATAACCATAGGGCTTTTAGGGTGCGGAAATATCGGGCGAGTCATTGCAAAAGGTCAGGAGAATTTCAAAATAACTGCAGTATTTGATGTTGTTTCTGAACGTGCTAAAGAATTCGGCAGCGAATTCGGAGCAACTCCTTATTCTGATTTCACTGAATTCCTCAAAGAGCCTACTGATCTGATCGTCGAGGCGGCATCGGTCGCAGCCGCAACGGCTCACGCAGAAGAAATTCTCCGTGCGGGAAAAGATATAGTTATAATGAGTGTGGGTTCTCTTGCGGATGTTGCATTTCGTAACGACCTCATCCAGATAGCCCGCGAAAATAAAAGAAAGATCCACGTTCCGTCAGGGGCTATCATGGGACTCGACAATGTCCGTGTCGGTCAAATATCAAGAGTGGATAAATTCGTACTCCGCACAACGAAAAATCCCAAATCCCTTTCACGTGATGCAGATGAACGGACCTGTCTCTTTTCGGGAAAAGCCTATGACTGCGTTCACCAGTATCCGAAGAACACGAACGTTGCCGAATCTCTTTCCCTGGCCTGCGGGAGAGATGTGGATGTCGAGTTGTGGATGGATCCAAAAGAAGACAGAAATATGCATGAGATCTTCTTCGAAGGAGAGTTTGGTGAAGCTTATGTCAGAGTGAGAAACGTTCCCTCCCCGGCAAATCCTGCAACCAGTTATCTTGCCGCACTTTCTATCCTGACACTCCTCAAGAATCTGGATAATCCTCTGGTGATCGGTGCATGAACTACGGAGAAGAGATCAGACGGCTCGCTGATGCAAAGGGTGCCCTGATCCTTGCCCACAATTATCAGCCCCCCGAGATCCAGGACCTTGCTGACATTACCGGAGACTCTCTCGAACTTGCCCGGCGTGCAAAAGAGGTAAAGGAGTCTACTCTTGTTGTCTGCGGTGTCTATTTTATGGCAGAGACGGCAAAGATTCTCTCGCCGGATAAAACCGTTCTCATTCCCCGCCCGGATGCAGGGTGCCCCCTTGCGGATCAACTCACTCCTGAAAAAGTTCTCGCTGCAAAAGCCGCACACCCGGGAGCCCCGTTCGTTGTGTATGTTA
>CAYSRP010000065.1:0-7625 GCA_964433475.1 uncultured Methanomicrobiales archaeon | reverse complement strand
CCGACCGAACCAACGTCTTCACCCGTGCCGCTGGTAGGGATCATTGCAGGACTTGGAGCAGCGGTTCTTCTTCTGAGAAGAAAATGATCCGTCGCTGAAAAATTATTTCTTCTTTTTTTCAAAATAACATGGTTTGAATATTGTATGTCCTGACTACGGTCAGATCATAACGGAACCACATGCACCGCGTCGGTCCGCCATGCGATCTGCACAATATCTCCGGGCACATACGTTTCCCCCGTCTGCCGGAACGGACATATCACCGAAAAAATACAGCCGGCATCCACCAAAACCTCCAGAAAAGCACCTGACCGGACAGTAGAAACGACCTTGCCGAAAACAGAGGATCTTCCTTCGGGAACACCGGTTTTAGAGAGAGAAATATCCTCGGCACGAAGCATGATCTGCACATCCCCCTCAGAAAACTGAGCAACGGGACTAAACACGACCCCGCACGAGACCGCGTTCCCGTTCCTGACATCGCCGCGGAAAATATTCTGGACCCCGACAAACTTCGCCGCTGTCTCATTCACCGGATGATAAAACACCTCATCGACATCCCCGAACTGAACGAACGCTCCATCAATCATCACCGCCACCCGGTCCGCGAGTCTCTGACCCTGCGCCTGATCATGCGTATTCATAACGATCGTCGTCTTATTCACCCGGTTTTCATGAAGGATCATCTCTTCAAGGACCTTCGTTGCGGCAGGATCGAGATTTGCCGTCGGCTCATCGAGAAACAGGATCTCCGGTTGAGTTACCAGGACACGGGCGAAAGAAACACGCTGACCCTCGCCTCCGGAAAGTGTCCGGCTGCTCCGTCCCGCATACCCGCTCATACCCATACTCTCGAGGATCCCGGCAACCCGTTTTTTCGTTTCCTCACGGGAAACATGTCTGTATGACAATCCCAAAGCGATATTATCTTCAACCGTTCTGTCGAAGAGCACCGTCTTTTGGAAAAGCATTCCCATGCGGTTTCGGAGACGGTGTGCCGAATGATTCGTGACCTTCTCGCCAAACAGAGTGATCCCGCCCGACGATGCCGGTTCGATCGTATCCAGCATCCTAAGCAGCGTACTTTTTCCGGAACCGGATGGTCCGATAATGACGAGGATCTCTCCCTTCTTCACTGAGAGATCCAGCGGATGAACGACCTCTTTTTTCCCGTAACTTTTGGAAAGACCGCGAACCGAGATAATATCAGTCATCCTTCATCCTCCCGTTATAATACTGAAGAACATTCACACCGCAGTTTACGATCAAAGCGATCATCAGCAGAATGATACCAAGTGCGATGGAAGTGGCAAACTCACCCATGGATGTATTCAGGGTGATCGCCGTTGTCAATGTCCGGGTGAAATACCGGATATTCCCCCCGACCATCATAACGGCGCCTACCTCCGCGATCGCCCGCCCGAATGCCAGAACGACAGCTGATAAAATAGCAAATTTCGCCTCACGCACCAGAGTCATAATTGCCCTGTATGGTCTGGCATTCAGTGCCATGGTCGTGTATTTCATCTCTTTGTCAAGACCGGAGAGACCGGCTATGGTAAATCCGACGATCAGGGGCGAAACTAAGATGACCTGCGCAATGATCATTGCATTGGTCGTATACAGGAGTTTTAAGAATCCGAGAGGTCCCGAATATGATAAAAGGAGGTAGACCAGGAGTCCGACAATGACGGTCGGCAGAGCATACAATGTCTGCACGATATTGATGACGGCACGCTTTCCGGGAAAATCATAATAATAAATGAGGGCACCGATCGGTATCGCGAGTAATGCGGTAACGAGAGTTGCCATTGAGGAAACATAGATGCTTCGCCAGGCGATCTCCATGATCTCCGGATCCATGGTAACGATAAGCGTTATCGCTTCCAGAAATCCGTCGGTTATCTCTCCCATGGGTGTGTCGGTCCTGTGTTATGCTAAAATAAAAAAAATAAAATTGACTGTTTATGCAGTCGGAACAACGACAGGGGTCTTACAGTCGATGTTGAACGGCGGAAGAGTGCTGTCGTTTAATGTGCTCATCGGCGTGAAGAGCGGTTTGCCGTAGGTTTCGACACCATAGGAACCGATGAAGTTCTGACCGTCTTCTGAGATGAGCCAGTTCGTGAAGTTGGTCGCATCTTCAACATTGGTGTCCGGGAATTTCGCCGGGTTGACGGTCATGACGGTGTATCTGTTCAGAAGAGAGGGCCCTTCGTCGATGATGACTTCGAGCGGAAGGTTGCTGTTGTTCTTGTAGGTGAGATAGGTCGCTTCATCAGTGAGGATGTATGCTCCAAGCTGACCGGCAGTGGTCAGGGAGTCGCCCATTCCGGCCCCGGTCTCTTTGTACCAGGCACCACACCCGGTAATGTCTGCGGAGTAGTTGAATCCGGCTGATTTCCAGATGGCCTTCTCGGCTGAGTGGGTCCCGGAGTTGTCGCCGCGGGATACGAAGATGATGCCTTCGGTTCCTGCGTCTCCAAGTTCTTTGAGTCTGGCTACTCCTTCTTCAGGAGTCATCCCGGCAATCCCTGCAGGATCATCCGCCGGACCAACGATGAGGAAGTAGTTGTAGGCAATACCTCTTTGGTTAACACCATAACCATCGGCGATAAAGGCGGCTTCCTGGGAAGGAGAGTGAACAAGTAAGACGTCGACATCGCCGTTCATAGCGGAAGCCAGAGCTTTTCCGGTACCCTGGGAAGTGATCAGAAGTTCGACGTTGAATTTATCAAGATAGTAATCTTGGACCGCATCGAGGAGTCCGGTGTCGTAAAGCGATGTTGTGGTCGCAATTTTTAGCTGGGTCGGTTCGGCCTGCTGGGGACCAACGCATCCTGCTGCACAGATCACGGCAACCAGAACGAGAAACACCCCTAACACAAATACTGATTTTTTCATACGCTCTTACGTATCTCGGGCATCCCATAAAAATCAATCTCAGGTTAAATTAACTAAGTAACCATATTTACCATTACTGTTTTTAGATTTTTACGATTTTATTTTTTATTATTTCCAATTTTATTTTGAATTATATCACTAAAAAAATGACATCGTGCAGATAAACTCTGTAAATAGGAATATTCAGCATATTTTCATAGTAAGCTCCCGTGATTTCTTATCAGCGCGCAGAATTGTTGCGAAAATCACGGAATATAGCAAAAAAAGTAATATTTTTCATATCTCTCTGAGAGATGATCCGTTAACAGATGTAAATGATACCTGTGTTATTCAGATAGACCCGGATGTCCTCTTTGATAGTCTTCCCGGAGATCTTTTCACTCACGGCGGTCATCACCCGGTTCAGGAGTGCGCCGGGATCATACTGGATCTTGATGTTGAGCTGGTTGGCGGCTTTGTAGATCACAAAAACTTCATTGGCCAGCTCGCTTCCCGCAGAAAGTGTACACACCTGTGTTGCATCCAATGAATAGAGATACGCTAACGCTTCCCGTGCAAGCCGGATATTTTCATTTGCTGATTTTTCGATCAGGCTGATATTTGATCTGGAGGTATCCAGTTCGTCAGCGATTTCCTGCTGGGTACGCCCTTCCTTACGGTACTGGATCACCAGTTTCTGGCGGTCTGTGAGTAATGGTCCGGACATTATGTTAGAATTACATGCAGATAGTATAAAATATCTTTGTTAACGGTTTTTTTCAAAAATCACGCTGGATATCCGGGTATATTGTTATCATACCCAGTGACCAGCGCAAAGCGCCGACCATACCCACCGTTATTAATCAAAGTCATCCGAAAATAACCGTGAAGAGCGCGTCAAATACAAATACGGGTTCATTCCGTGCCCCACTTCAAAAAACCAAAATAACCAAAATGCGTGCGCGTTTCGACGAATAGAGACAGATAACTGGTTAAATCAGTATAAATTCAAAAACATTTACAAAATAAAAATGTAAATCCAATCTTATAGCATGAAATAATTTACGACATCATGTAAACTAACTATGATTTACATAAATGTTATGTAATTAACATATATGAACATTAATATACATCAGTTCTCAGAAATTTAACTATACGAGGTTTTACCAAAAATGGCTGATTTGAAATATGTTCAGAGCACTTGTCCGTATTGTGGTACCGGCTGCTCTTTCAACCTCGTTGTAAGTGACGGAAAAGTAGTGGGTATCTCTCCATACCCCCGTTCACCTGTCAACGAAGGAAAACTCTGTCCAAAAGGCATGTATGCCAATGAGTTCATCAACTCTCCCGACAGACTGACAACACCCCAGATCCGAAAAGACGGGAAACTGGTGCCCGTTTCCTGGGATGAAGCAACGACCTTTATCGCAGAAAATCTGAAAAAATACAAACCATCAGAGCGTTGTGCTCTTTCGTCTGCCCGTGTGTCAAACGAAGACAACTACGCCATGATGAAATTCGCCCGCGGTGTTTTGAAAACCAACAACCTTGACCACTGTGCACGTCTGTGCCACTCGTCAACGGTCGCAGGTCTGGCAGGTTCCTTTGGATCCGGTGCAATGACCAACAGTATCCCCGACATTGCCGACTCCAAATGTATCTTTATCATCGGTTCAAACACCTTTGAGCAGCACCCGCTGATCGGACGCCGTGAATATATGGCAAAAGCAAAAGGTGCCCACTACATCTACGCTGACCCGAGACGGACGATCACCAGCAATCAGGCAGACCTCTTTTTACAGTTCCACTCCGGATCCGATGTAGCTCTCCTCAACGGTCTGATGCATGATATCATCAAGAACGGATGGGAAGACAAAGAGTTCATCGAAAAACGTACCAAAGGCTACGAAGAACTCAAAACCCTTGTCATGCAGGAGAGATACAACCTTGAAAACGTGTCTCAGGTCACCGGCATTCCTCCCGCAGACATTCACACCGCAGCCGACTGGATCGCCAACTCGGGCGGATGTGCTTTGATCTACTCCATGGGTATCACCCAGCACACAGTCGGTGTCGACAACGTGCATGCGACCGCAAATCTTCAGATGATCACCGGAAACCTCGGGAAACCAGGCACCGGCGTCAACCCGCTCCGTGGTCAGAACAATGTTCAGGGAGCCTGCGATATGGGGGCACTCCCAGTCAGCTTCCCCGGATACCAGAAAGTAATCGATCCGGAAGTACACAAGAAGTTCGCCGATGCATGGGGTTTCCCCGAAGACATCGCTCCGACCCAGAACGGATACGAAGTCACCGTCATGATGAACGTTCTCGTGGACAATCCCGGAGAACTCAAATGCATGTACATCATGGGTGAAAACCCGCTTATGTCCGACCCGGACCTAAACCACGTCAAGGAAGCATTTGAAAACCTCGAATTCCTCGTGGTTCAGGATATCTTCTACAACGAAACCTGCGATTATGCCGATGTCATCCTTCCGGCCGTCTGTTATGCAGAACGTGACGGGACCCAGACCAGCACCGAACGCCGTGTTATCCGCTGGAGAAAAGCTCAGGATGCTCCAGGAGAAGCACTCGACGACTGGAAGATCATCTCCATGGTCGCCGCAAAGATGGGCTACGAAAAACAGTTCGCATGGAAATCCGCATCCGAGATCTTCGACGAAATGGCGGCCCTGACCCCGCAGTATCATGGAATGAACTACGAACGTCTCAACACGCCCGAAGGTCTCCACTGGCCGTGCAAGACCCCCGAAGACCCCGGAACCCCGATCCTTCACAAAGAAAAGTTCCTGACGCCGGACGGACTTGGTGTCTTCTTCCCGGCAGACTGGAAAGCCCCTGCTGAAGTTCCGGACGACGAGTATCCATTTGTCTTCACCACCGGACGCTGCCTTTTCCACTGGCATACCGGGACCATGACCCGGCGCAGCCCGACGCTCGACAAGGAAGTTCCGACAGGCTGGATCGAGATCAATGACGAGGACGCAAAAGCACTCAATATCAATGACGGCGAAATGGTGAAAGCAACCACCCGCCGTGCTTCGATCAATGTTACGGCAAGGATAAGCCCGCAGATCATGAAAGGAACAACATTCATGCCATTCCATTTCGCTGAATGCGCAGCCAATCTGCTTACCCACAACGCACTTGACCCGGTCTGTAAGATCCCGGAGTACAAGGCATGTGCTATCAAAATTTCCAAGATCACGGAGGGTCAGTAAATGTCTGCCAAAGGCGATATGTTCTACGCATGGACCGCAGTTCCCGACATTAAAGGAGAATGCGGCGGCGCAGTAACATCCATTCTCAAATATCTGCTTGACAGCAAGATCGTCGACGGTGTTCTGACCGTTCAGAAAGGTCTCGATATTTTCGACGCGGTCCCGGTAGTCATTACCGATTCCGCAGATCTTGCAAAGACCGCCGGGTCCCTTCACTGCGGAACGCTGCTTCTGCCAAAGCTCATCAAAAAGTACCTGAATGGTGCAAAAGAGATGAAACTTGCCGTTACCTGCAAAGGCTGCGACGCAAAAGCAATGTATGAACTTGCAAAGCGTAACCAGATCAATCTGGATAACATCGTCATGATCGGTCTGAACTGTGGTGGTTCCGTGTCTCCGGTCGTTGCCCGCAGCATGATCTCATCGAAATACGGCATAAACCCGAATGATGTGGTGAAAGAGGAGATCGACAAGGGACAGTTCATTGTCATGACCAAAGACGGTCAGCACAAAGGGATCTCGATCGACGAGCTTGAGGCAGAAGGTCTCGGCCGGAGAACGAACTGTCAGCGCTGCGAAACCAAGATCCCCCGCCAGTGTGATATCGCGTGCGGCAACTGGGGAGTTATCGGCGACAAAGCCGGTAAAGCGACCTTTGTTGAGATCTGCTCCGATAAAGGTGCTTTCGTCTTTGACGGCGCTGTCAAAGCAGGCGTTCTTGAAACCTGCGCACCGAACCCGAAGGGTCTCGAGATCCGCGGCAAGGTCGAGAACGTCATGATCAAGATGGGAAAGAAGAGTCAGGAAAAGCAGTTCGCCGCGATCGGCGAAGGAGCTGCCCGCCTGAACTACATCATGACCGAGTCGAGCCGCTGTATCAAATGTTACGGTTGTATCGAAAACTGCCCGATCTGTTACTGTGTCGAGTGTTCGACCAAGAAAAACGACTTGGTCCCGTCAGGAAGACTCCCGCCGGACTTTATGTTCCAGATGATCAGATTCGCCCACATCGCAGATTCCTGCGTGAACTGCGGTCAATGTACCGATGTCTGTCCGATGAATATCCCGAACTCGCTCTTTATGCACGCCCAGCAGGTCGAGCTTGAAAAGATGTTCGGTCACAAGCCGGGTATGGACATGGAACTTCCGGTCCTCGCCTTCGCAGAAGAAGCCGACGAGCGTGCCCGTCTGGCGGCAACAGGTTCGGATATGATCTACGAGAACGTGTTCAAAGAGTAATTCCATTTCCACAATATCCTTGGATTAAACCTTACAGAGATCCCGGAGGGATCTACACCATCCCTTCCGGACCGTCAGATCTCTGACATTTTTTTACAGTATAATGTAGTGTGTATCGTCAGAGAGTGATTTTTTGAAGAACTATTGTCTGCACATATAATTATCATGAATTATTATCATTATTCAGATGGAAAAAGGGGTGCCAGCCCAGTTGTATTTCGAGATGCAAAACATTTTCGCCGTTGCAGATAAAAC
>CAYSRP010000064.1:0-7663 GCA_964433475.1 uncultured Methanomicrobiales archaeon | reverse complement strand
GCGTTGGCGATGTCCGACAGCAGATTCGTTCGTGCCCGTTCTTCATAACCGTCCTGTGCCTGGACAACGATTACGTCGCACGGTGCATACACATTTTGGCCCCAACAGTAATAGTCCTTTAAGGAAACACCAAAGAGAAGATATTCTGGGAAACTCACACGATAGGCGGGATTGCCCGTTCTCTTCCAATCTACTTGTATAAAGTCATAAGCATATCTTGTTCCTAATCGATTTGTGCCGTGACTCGGTATTTTTTCCCAGGAGTGGTAGGAGAGAGCCATTCTCCTCTCAAAGGAAATTCTACAATTATCGGCTCATGCTCATTTACCATCTGATACCTCTCGCATTTTTTACCACCAGTAATGTTCTTTGTTTGCTATCCATCATCATTTATTTTGCGGGAGGGAGAGGGGGCTCCATCTCGAGAACACAGGAAAACAGCATTGCCAGCTCATGTATAAAAAGAATCAAAAACGAATACGAAATCGCATTTTTCAAGTGAACGTAATGCTGCAAAAAAAGGAAAATCCAATGCCTTCAGCCGGAATTGAACCGGCGACAACCAGATCTTCAGTCTGGCGCTCTCCCGACTGAGCTATAAAGGCTCTTGCGTAACTAATGTTAGTATAATAACTATTTATAACAATCTGATTTAATCTCTCAAACAGCTTATCCATTCCAAAAACGAAGTATTAGTAAATGGTCAAGTGTTGCCAAAAAAAGGATGAAACAAAAAAACAGACGTTGCAGGAAAAAATAGTCGGGCGAACCGCCAATATCGTCCACCTCACGCACAATGATCTGGACGCAGCGGGTTCCGACGCGATCTGCCGGATGACATTCGGAGATGAAATCCTCACCGTCTTTTCATCAGTGGGAAGATTCAACTGGTTTGTATCGCAGATGGGCGCGTGTAACGGGAAAGGAGACACCCTCATCATCAGCGATCTCGGCTACCAGAACGGAGTCGAAGATCAAATCCGAAAAGCCCACGCGGCAGGCTGGAAGATCCAATGGTATGACCACCACAAATGGACCGACGCTGAAAAAGAGAAAGTCACGCCGTTTGTGGAAACACTCATCGTAGACACAAAAAAATGTGCGACCGGCGTTGTAGCATCGGTTTTTGCCAAAGAGAATGAAAGTGCCCTTGAAGTCGCAAAAGTCGTCTGCGACTATGATCTCTGGAAACACGAAGATCCCAGATCCGGAAAACTCGGCATCGTCACATCAAAACAGGAAAACCTCAGACTCGTCAGAGACAAACTGAGAAACGGCATCATAATCGACGATGAGATCATGCATATCTTTGAAAAAATAGAGCGCGACAAAAACAAATGCATGAAAAAAAGCATCAGAGCTGCAAAAATATTTCGGGGAAAATATACCATTGCCATCATGCCATCCTATGGTTACCCAAGCGAAACCGCCGCAGAAGCACGCAAACAGCTGGGAACCGATATCGAACTCCTTGTCTTTGATAACGGAAAGTTTTCACTTCGGAGTGTCCCGGAAATCAGCCACTTAATTGCAAAACAGTTCGGCGGCGGAGGGCACCCCAATGCATCAGGAGGCAACTTCAACTACACCTGCTGGGAAAAGTGGATGCTCAAACTCTTCAAAAAAGTATCTCATGCAGACAAATTCGTATCAGTCGCGCAAAACCTCTGACCACATTCTTTTTTTCTTACCCATCTAATATAAGTAGAATATGAATATGCTCGCTGATAACCTCAAAATAAATTACGGGATCTGCACAACCTGCGGATCCTGCGTAAACGTTTGTCCTAGCAACATCATTCAGCGTGACGCGGACAACTCACCGGAAGTTCATCCAGGCTTTGGCTGTATTTCCTGCGGACACTGCATCGCGATCTGTCCAAGCGGCGCTATGAGTCTTGAAACAGAGGTTGAACCTGCAGGGATTGCAGATCAGGTGATCCTTGCACGCCATCTCAAGACCCGCCGGTCAATCCGCGTCTGGAAAGACAAAACCGTAACTCATGAAGAATGCGAAGAACTTATCAGAATAACCGGCCATGCACCATCCGGATGTAATATCCACCCGGTCAAATGGGTCGTCGTGAACGATCCGGCAAAAGTAAAAGCGTTCGTCGCAGCCTCGACAGAACTCCTGAGAACAATCCCAAAGGAGAATCGCATGTACAGTTTCGCTGCAGGACTCCTGAGAAAACTGGATGCAGGCAATGATGTCCTCTGCAGAAACGCCCCGGCACTTCTTATCGCAGTCACAAATCCCAATGAAGACTTAGGTTTTGTGGACAGTATAATCTCCCTCACCTATGCAGACATCTATGCCCCGTCAATCGGACTTGGTACCTGCTGGGCCGGATTTGTGATGATCCTTCTTGGTGTGTTCCCTCAGCTTCAAAAAACCCTTGGCATCCCTGAAGAACACAAAGCGCAGTATGCTCTCCTTGCAGGTCATCCAAAATACACATTCAAAAGTATTCCCCCAAGAGATATGCCCGAGATCTTCTGGACATAAAAAAAAGATTAGAGTGATCTCAACAATCGGGGCAACTCAAGTGCAAGCCACGGATTTGCCTTGAAAATTTCAATGACAAGAGCCTTCACACTGATCTCATCCAGGGACAGATCGGTCATCGAATGAACAATCGAGTTGAATTTGGCATCATCCATTTTTATGAACGCTTCTTTCACCGCATAATTTCTGGCAAGGGAATGACCAAGAGGACCTTCACGCCAGGTTTTGTCATAGACCATCAGCGCCTTCTTTGAAGTATCACCTGCTTTGATAGCTTCAGATGCGACATCTCCGGCGAGTTTTCCGGTAAACATGGCATTGTAGATACCACCGCCTGTTATCGGATCGGAAAGACGGGCAGCATCTCCTACGATGATCATATTATCGGCAACGGTACATTCTAACGGTTTGCAGACTGAAACCCCTCCTACGACAAGTTCCGTGATTTTTCCGTTCGGGAACTCACGGGCAACGAACCTGTCAAGGTAATCTTTTGCACGATGACCTTCGCCGGATTTTGTGCCGGCAATGCCGATCCCAACATTTGCACACCGGTGACCTTTCGGGAAAACCCAGATGTAACCCCAAGGTGCGGCTTCAAGCGAGAAGTAGAAGAGATTTGCCCGCTCGTCAATATCAATATCATTGACAATGTACTGTGCACAGGTCTCAATTTCTGAAAGAGGAACTGTCGTATTGATACCGGCCCATTTGGCAAACTTCGACTCGACGCCATCTGCGGCAATGATCACTTTTGCCCGGACCTCGTAGGTTTTTCCATGCTGATGGATGACTGCACCGGATACTTTTCCATCGATCATGATCGGAGCGGAGGCTCGTGCATGGACCTGGATCTCGGCTCCTGCCTCAGCAGCCTTCCAGACCAACTCACGGTCGAATACTTTTCTGTCGAGAACGTACCCAACTTTCCCTCCAGCATGTTCACCACCAAGGGTGAACCTCGTTCCATCTGGTCCGATGAGTACGGCTTTATCGAGATCGGCTGCGATCCATTTCGGATCAACATCAATAAACTCGGCTAGTGCCTCCTTTCCAATACCTTCAGCACAGCGAACAGGAACCCCTATTGCCGGACGTTTTTCAATGAGAAGAACAGACAAACCTTTCTCTGCAGCGGTTTTTGCAGCAAGAGCTCCACCAGGACCGCCGCCAACAACCAAAACATCGTATGCTTCTTTCATTTCTCCTCCCAGATGAGAGCGCCCAACGGACAAACCATTGAACAAATCTTACATTTGCTTTTACAGAGAGTCTCATCAACGGTCAGATATGCATCGATGAGTTCCAGGGCACCTCGCGGACAAACGGAGACGCATGCTCCACAATATCCACAGACATCCCGCTGAATATGAATCATACCTTAATAATTCGTTTCAGACGTTTAATAGCTTGTCTGGAGGGACACTTATATCGTCTGACAATCAACAAAGATGTATGGATTCTGAAGAAAACAAAAAACCGGGACTTATGTATTTTATCCTGATGCTTGTTGCCATTGGCTGTGTTGTTTATGGTCTTTATGGATGGATCACAGGTCTGTGGTAAATAAAAAAAAGATTATTTTTTCGAGCCGGGAGCGGCAGTAACCAGCACAAGACTTTCGGCAACTTCTTCCAGCATTTCAGCAGGGAATCCGGCAACCATTTCCCCATCGTCAATACCGGAGAATTTTCTGGAACCATCACATCCAAGAGAAAAGTTCGGTTTTCCATTCAGCATAACATACGCCGTTGCATCCGAGCAGATGGACTGAATCCCGGAAAACTCGGGATAGAGCCTCCCGCCAAGTCTGAAAAGCGTGGACTGGGCAAGTTTCAACATCGAGAACGGATTGGCAAAGATGATCACTACATCAGGAACAAAGGTTGCCTTCTCCAAAGGAGCGTACACCGTGGCATACGTTTCCTGAGGAAGTGCAGGAACATTTTGCACCGTTCTTTTGCTTGCGCCAAGCGAACTGTATTTTCCAAGCCGGAAATAATGTTCACCTGACTTCATCGACGGACCTATCTCACGCAGACCGAGGGCCCATGCCCCCCCGCCGCACTGATGTTTTGCATCAGGCGCGTAAAATACCTGACCCTCACGTGCAAGAGAGAGCATACGGCAGTGGCGAACGACTTCCTCGATCTCATGGATCCCTGCGGGAATCTGTTCAGGAGACGAGACGAGTTTTATTGCAACAGGCGATCCCGTGAGATGCAGGGCTTCTTTAAGAGTTGCAGATATTTTTGCATAATCTACCATGAATTAGGATAGGTCATCCAGTTATTTAAAAGCAATTATAGGAGACGGAGTTTCTGCTCGACCTTCTCAAAGAATCCTCTGCCAACATCGACAAAGATGGCCGGCTCTTGAGATTTGCGGATGATAAGCCTGGCATTTTCCCCGATCTCATACTGGTCCTGACCATCAATAACTAAAAGCGCAGGTTTCACAGAAACAAGACGGATCTCGATCTCGCTCTTAGAATTAATGAGATATGGACGGGATGAAAGCATGTACGGCGCAAGCGGAACTAAAAGCATTGCCTCGATCGTAGAATCCACAATCGGTCCGCCCGCACTCATAGCATAGGCAGTTGAACCGGTCGGTGTTCCGATAATAAGCCCGTCTGCACGGAACTCATCTATCTGCCTGTCATTGACAAAGACCATGAACTTCAGGATCTTTGCAGGACGCGATGTTACAATAACTGCCTCATTCAGTGCTGCTCCTACGGATTTCCCATTATATTCAATCGAGATCCGCATCCGTGACTCGACCGGAAGCGGGAGCTTGAGTGAGGTTAAAATCTCCTCGGCCTTCTCACGTTCGACATCTGTCAGAAAACCAACCTGCCCCTGATTGATTCCGACAAGAGGTATCTGCTTATGTAATAAACGGATGGTCCGAAGAACACTCCCGTCACCACCGAGAACAACAATCAAGTCTGCAGAGAAATCCGTATTCGAAAGCGAGACCGGAGCATAACCCAGTTCAGCGGCGACTGATTGTTCATATACAACCTCATGCCCGTAGTCACGAAGCATCCACCCGAGGGACTGTGCCAGTTCAACAGGTTCTTTCAAATCGATTCGGGAAACAATACATATCTTCATATCATCCTCATAATTTCCGACATAATGCCGTGTATTGCAGGGTTTGCTGCAAGGATCCGGCGACCTACACAGACATCATCCGGGAACAAAAGAGGTGATGCATCCGGCATGGATACAATACCCCCTGCTTCCCCACAGATAAGGATCCCGGCAGCAGCATCCGTTATTCGAAGTGTACCTCGAAGATCAAGGAAGCCCTCAAGTCTTCCGCAGGCAACATAACATAGTTCGATAGCCGAAGCCCCGAGTTTTCGCACCCTGCGGCTTCGCATACCAACTTCCAAAAGTGAGAGCATCTCCGGAACACGTGCATAAATGCTCATTGCAGCTTTGTTCAGTTCTGTTTTTTTCGAAACACGAATAGGATTTCCATTAAGAAAAGCCCCCTTGCCGAGAATTGCGGTAAAGGTTTCCTGATTCGCAAGATTCCGGACGTAGCCCGCAACCATTTTCTTTCCATCGGAAAGCCCCACAGACATAGCATAGAATGGAATACCCACACCCGCATTAAATGAACCGTCAACAGGATCCAGATAGGCTATACCGGAATCACCGCCAATTTCCACCAACCCTGCCTCTTCTGAAAGAAGATACTTACAGACCTTATGTTCTCTGAACACATTGAGAATAATATCCTCGGCAATTTTATCAAGCCGTTCTGTCGGGGTATTGTCCGCTCCCATACAGAGTTCTTCAGCCCCGTATTCCGTTCCGATCAGAGGAGCTAAAGCTTCCTCGACCATGGGGGCAATTTTTTCGCAAACTAAAAGAAACTCTGCCGAATTCATACGTTGTATTTCTATTGGGGGGACTTCCTCATGAATACTTCCATGAGTGAAGTTGTCGCAATGCTCTTAAAGTATCACCTCCCATAATTAGACAGATATTACTATGAAGGAACAAACTGAAGTTGGAAAACTGAAAGAAGGTCGTTACGTTGTTGTAGATGACGAACCATGTAAAATCCAGAGCATCTCCATTTCCAAACCTGGAAAGCACGGAGCAGCAAAAGCAAGACTTGACGTTGTTGGTCTCTTCGACGGACAGAAACGTTCCATTGTTTCCCCAACCTCAGCAACAGTATATGCACCGATTGTTGAAAGAAAGACAGGACAAATCCTGACTATCGCGGGGAAAGTTGTCACATTCATGGATATGAAAGATTTCAACAACTTTGAACTTATTATTGAAGATGACCATATTCTGGCATCCTTCCAGCCTGCACAGGAAGTTCCTTACATCGAGTCACTCGGCAAGCGTAAACTTGACCTTTGAGACTGCAAAAATAATCCATGCAGTCTTTTTCAAACACTCTTTTCGCTGATGCTGAATCAGCATATTCTGATGCAGAGTATGTGATATTCGGCGTCCCGTTCGATGGGACGACATCATTTAAAGCAGGGTCACGTGATGCTCCGGCAGCAATTCGTCAGGCATCATACAATATCGAGACCTACATGCCTATTTACGATATTGAACTCCCCGATATTCCATTCCACGATCTGGGTGACCTCTATGCGGAGTGTCTGCCGAATCTTGTTATCGACCAGGTGGAGGATATCGTTTCAGATCTCATAAAAGACAGTAAGATCCCTGTGATGATCGGGGGGGAACACTCCATTACTATTGGAGCAGTGCGTGCTCTTCACCCACTCTGGTATGTTGTATGTGACGCACATCTGGATATGCAGGATGAATACAGGGGATCACCATTCAATCATGACTGTGTTACTGCACGCGTGAGCGAGATCACGAAGAACATTATCATCATCGGAGCCCGAAGCGGATGTAAAGAGGAGTTCACCTTTGCAAGAGAAAATTATCATCTTTACACAGCAGACGATGTAAGAAGCCGGGGTATCCAATCAATTCTTGTAGAAGTGTCTGCACTTATCGGGAATGATTCCATTTATCTGTCGATCGATGCAGACTGCATTGACTGCTGCTTGACTCCGGGTCTTGGCACACCGGAACCATTTGGACTGACGCCCGCTGACATCCGTGATGTTATCCGGAAGGTTTCGAAGAATGC
>CAYSRP010000063.1:0-7888 GCA_964433475.1 uncultured Methanomicrobiales archaeon | reverse complement strand
ACCTGACTCTTTTTTCATACGTCAGGACCTCCCGACAGCAACATGATACTCGGATGGAAGGACATAGAGGTGGATATACTCTCCAGATACGGGATGGATGAGAAGAGATGCATTCATACCGTTCAAAGACGGAGAACAGGTAACATTATGAACAGCTCCTGCATTATTATACCCTGTGACAGCCTCAAAAAATGCCGAATACCACAACTGAGCATCCCACTCATCATCAGCAGTATAGGTGATCGTCACCGTCTGATTGGTGGTATATGTATCCCAGACTGGACTCGGGGATTGAAAACTGGTCTCCAATGGTATACCTTCTGTACTCCCGACAGCAAAATTACCCGTTAACTTCGGGACCACCAGGGTCACATAGAGATCATCACTGATGTTGGTAAGCTCAAAGAGCGGGGGAGTGACCCAGGTAGCATACCCGTAATCGTTTCTGTATACACCTCCCCCTTCATAACCAATGATCGTATTCGTTGTCCCGAACGTCGAAGAGATACGGTTTACATCCCATGCATCAGAGATAGCCGAATTATGGATTTCAAGTGTTCCTGCATGCTCAAATATGAGTGCGCCGGAAGAATAGGCAGATGCAGCAGGGATAAGCATACTCACATTCATCCCGCTCTGATTATTCAGCCGCAGATTATCAACCGCGATCTTGTAATCAAGAAACGCATTGGTGACCGTAACTGCATGATACGACTCTGCATCTTTGGTCTGCTCAGGCACACCGACAAGTGCCCAGGTCCCGATGATCATAGCGATGATCATCAGAAGCATAATAAATCCAACAACATACGACAGACCCGGATCGCTTTTTCGCATCATGATCACCTGAGCACCATATCGAATACGCAAAGATAATCAGAGCCATAAGGAACGATGGTATCTAACCGGTATTCCAGTGTTATGATCTCATTACCGCCGAGAGACTGTTCTTCATCGGAAGCCTTCACCACAATAATATAGGATCCCTCACCATTTATCTCTGAACCGGGAAGGATGTTATTACTGTTCTGTGAAAGAGAACCGCCGTCTTCACCAGAATAGACGAGTTCGATATCGTCGGCATACATATTCGAAGCGGTATAGGTAATGATGACAGGAACATACGTTACCCCCCCGTAGTTGAAATTATCAGCACCATGTTTCAGACTCACCGTGCCGGATGACAGGACGCCAAAAAGATTCGGGAACATAGTGATCTTCGTTTTGTCACCGAAAGGTGAAAGGGTAAACACTGCCTGCCTTGTAACACCGGTATCGTTCGACAGCCATGCTGTATCCACATCAGCCTTCATATTGGCAAATTCGATCAAAACATCGCCGTTATGTACACGCTCATCATTTTCCCCCATGATCGGAAGGACAATGAGCGCTATCAGCGTGATGGCCAGAATGACCATGGTGAGAACCAGAACCGAACTGACAACTTCAGAAAGACCTAGATCAGCTTTTTTCATCAGGACCATCCTCCGATAGAAGCTTCATACTCGACAACAGTTACATTAGCGAACGTCTGAGGAAGGAGAGTATTCCAGGGATTGTCCGAATCTGCGGAAACCAGGGTCACTTTTGCATTATCGTAGTAGATCGTATCCACATAGGAGTACGTGACACTCAACGGAATGTTTCCAAGGACCTGCTGCTCTTCATCATTGTTTACTGTCACCAGCACAAACCGGTCAGTACCGAGTGATGGTTCAAGAAAAATAGACTGAGCTTCTCCCTCATCATTACGGAAAACCGCCCCTCCATCATAGACCAGACGGATATCGGATGCATAATAATTTGCAGAGTTGTAGGTTATTTTGAGGGCCGTAACGGTATCATTATTTATTTTAAACTTTGTGCCCTCCCCTACGGTGATCGTGCCGGTACCAACCGGGGGAGACAAAAACAACAGACCGGATATCGTGGTCCCCTCAACAGGCGACGGAGAAATAAGCCGGCTTGAATTGACTCCCTCACGTCCGGTTATCCAGAGCAGATCGATGCCGTATTTCAGGTCGGCGAACTGTTCGGTCACCAGCCGTGCATGATCCGTTTCAACCATGTTTCCCTCGGACGGTAAATAGATCAGGATCCACACACCTGCAAATGTAACAATAACGGCAATAATGAGTAAAAATCCGATTACTTCGGCAACTCCATCATCAGCTGTGCGGGTGTTCATACTATCAGAATTAGAATTATTGTTTTACTTTGCTTTAATTAGTATAGAATACTTCTGCAAAGATAGACCCCATAGATTAAGGAAATGCATATAAGCAAAAACCGAGCATATGTAAACATGGATAAAACAGGACTTATTACGCTGATTGTCGGGATCCTCCTTCTTATTGTAGGATTGATCGGCATCTGGTTCAACTTAGGTCTTTTCATTCAATTTGTGCTGGGCGGTTTCGGACTTGTCCTCGCAATATGCGGTCTTGGAGCAATTATTCTGGGCATTTTAATGCTCAAAGAATAATCTTTTTTATGGATGCATTGTCCCTTGAGGGAATTCCTTTTGATCTGGATCTAACAGTTTCGTGCGGACAGGCATTTCGCTGGACAAAACACGACGGATCCTGGTATGCTCCTGTGGCAGGCAAAGTCTGGAAGATCCGGCAGGAGAGAGACCTACTATTATATGAAGGTCCGACAGAGGAGGAACTCATCAGGTATTTCGGTCTGGATGTTCCGCTCAAAGATATTTTGAAGGATATTGACCGTGATCCTCTGATCCATGCAGCGATCGAAAAATGTTACGGACTTCGCAATCTTCGGCAGGAACCATGGGAATGTCTTGTATCTTATATCTGTGCGACCTGCGCAAATATCCCGGGGATTACGATGAGGATAGAAAATCTTGCGACGAAATATGGGGATCCTCTTGAAATGGATGGGATCTCGTTCCACACTTTTCCTGATGCAAAGCGGCTCGCTGAGGAGGAGATCTGTTCTATTCGAGAATGTAAGGTCGGATACCGCGATGCGTATATCTGCGGAGCTGCGAAGATGATCACGGAGAACCCGGGATGGATTTGGGAGATTCGGGAATTACCCTATCCGCTGGCAAAGAAAAAACTCATGGAGTTGAACGGGGTCGGACCGAAGGTTGCCGATTGTGTTTTGCTGTTTGCATTTGAAAAATATGAGGCAGTTCCGGTAGATGTGTGGATCGAAAGGATCCTCCGGACAAATTACTTTAAAGGAGAGCGGAAACTTTCGTATGCAAAAGCGTCGGAGTTCGCCAGAGAACATTTCGGGCAGTATGCAGGATACGCCCAGGAATATTTGTTTGGGATGCGGGGGGAGATCAGCAGGAAAGGAGAGTGAGGATAAAAATAAATACTATTATTATAGAGGTAATGTTATGAAAAAGACTGCTTTTCTACCATTAATTATACTAGCGGTAATGGTGATCATGACTGCCGGGTGTGTGAGTACCGCAACCGATCTCGCGGGTACATGGACCACTGGCGCCTACACCAGCCCTTCCGGAACACATTACACCAAATTCGTCGAGGTGTTTAATGCTGACGGAACGGGAACCGAGACCGGATTCTTTGATAACGGCAGCACGGAAATCTGGAACACAACGTGGATCAAGACCGGGGACTCAACATACCTGTATTCTTATGAGCTGGGGATAGGGATCTTATCCTCTGACGGAAAAACAATTACCTACAGTGACGGATCGGTTTATACCAGAGAAGGAAGCACAGGAACAGGTTACGCTGGTACATGGACCTGCACTCAGGTGTATTACGGAAAGCTCTATACTATCACAGACGTGCTCAATGCAGACAACACAGGCAGTTCGACCTGGGCCTATGAAAACGGTACGCAGTATGGATCCTGGGATCTCATGTGGTATGAGACGGATGAAAATACCTGCTTTACCACATACACAGATAATGCAGTTTTGGTAACGATGCAGGCTGACGGGACCGCAAAAGACAATTATGGTCTGATTTATACCAAATCATAACTTTTTTTAACAAACCCGTATAGATAAATTTATAGTACAGTTGTCTAGTCGTCAACAGGTATTTATCTGAAAAAATACTACGATGTAGTCTTATGAAAAATATTCCCCTTATCCTCGCAGTCATGTTTGCGATGATTTTTGCTGCAGGATGTGTGAACCCGGCAGATAATATCGTCGGCACATGGACGAGTGACCATTTTCCCGAGTCGTTTGGAGATTATTACAAAAATATCGTAACGACATTCAATGCAGACGGAACGGGTACCGAGACCTGGATCTATGGTAACGGTTCTACATATACCTGGAATATATCATGGACAAAGAACGGGAATGCAGGATATGTATATGCATACGATTCATGGACTTCGATCATGGCTGAGGACGGACATACGCACACCGACAGTGACGGATGGGTCTATGTCAGAGAAGAGGGGAATGACAATGACGGGTATGTCGGTACGTGGACCACGCTCCATGCATATGAAGAAGACGGAATCAATTATACCGTTGTGAAAGAGATCTGCTCGGACAATACCGGGTATTCGATCTGGACCGCGGATGACGGAACTGTTGACGGGCCGTGGAAACTGATCTGGTATCCTCTGAATAAAAACACCTATACGAACTACTATAAAGACGCGGTGATCTATTTCACGATACTGGAAAATGGAACTGCCGTGGACAACTATGATCTGACCTATATCAAATCATAACTTTTTATCCTGATTTTTTACAGGAGGAAAAGCTGAAAAAAGTATGGATACGGTTCACGTCGGACCCATGCCGCCTTTTTGCATCTGTTTCATCATTTTGCCCATCGCCATTCTGTTTCCTCTGAATCCCTTCAGGGTCTTTTGCATCATCTTGTAGTATTTGATGAGGTCACGAACGTCGTCAACTGATGAACCCGAGCCTTTGGCTACCCGGATCATTCTGGAAGAGTTAATGATGGCTGGTTCATCGAGTTCCTGCGGAGTCATGGAATCCATGATGATGCGGAACTTTTTCATCTTGTCGGCGGTTCCATCGAGGGCACCATCGGGAACCTTCATGCCACCCATAGGAAGCATAGAGAGGACCTGCTTTAACGGACCCATCTTCTGCACCGCTTCGAGCTGTTTGTACATATCATTCAGGGTAAACTTGCCCCGAAGCATAGCATTTACATCAACATCCTCTGTATTGATCGACTCTTCGGCTTTTTCGACAAGGGCCTTCAGATCACCCATACCAAGAAGACGGGAGATGAAACCATTTGCATCGAACCGGTCGAGATCATCGATCGTTTCACCATTTCCAATGAAGACGATGCCTGATCCTGTTTCAGCAACGGCTGACATGGCACCTCCTCCTTTTGCCGTTCCGTCCATCTTGGTCACGATGACACCATCAATGCCGATCGCTTCGTGGAACCGTTTTGCCTGGTCGCGTGCCGCCTGACCAAGAGCGGCATCAATGACGAGCCAGCGGTGATCCGGCTTAAGGAAGTCATTGACCTGCATGATCTCGTCGATCAGATCATCTTCCAGAGCATGACGGCCTGCCGTATCAACAATGATGACATCGAGATCTTTCAGAGCAAGAAGTCCGTCTTTGACGATTTTGACGGCATCTTTCTCGTTCGGGTCACCGTAACTCGGCACGTTGATCTTCTTACAGAGTGTTTCGAGCTGGGCATATGCACCGGGACGGAAATTATCGGCACCTATTGCCCCGACTTTGAGACCTTTCCGCTGGAAATAACGGCAGAGTTTGCCGGTCGTAGTGGTTTTACCCGAACCCTGGAGACCTGCCATCAGAATTTTCTGCGGTTTTAACGAGAATTCGGCTTCTTTGCCGACGAGTTTGACAAGTTCCTGATAGACGATCCTGAGGACATGTTCGCGGGCGTTGATCCCTTTCGGAAGATTTTCGTCCAAGGCACGGGATTTGATCTCCTTGGATAGTTCCATCACGAGTTTGACGTTGACATCAGAGGAGAGAAGAGCTCTCTGCAGGTCTTTGACGAGTTCATCCACAGCGGCACGGTCTATGACCGTTTTGCCGGCGAGTTTTTTCATCGCGTCTTTTAATGAGTTGGAAAGATTGTCAAGTACCATATTACTCATCTCCGAATATTTCGTCAATGATCAAAGAAGGGGTGAACGGTTTCATATCATCATATCCCTGCCCGACACCGAGGAAGACAAGAGGCTTACCGATCGTATAAGCAATCGAAATTGCAGCTCCGCCTTTCGGATCCATATCAACTTTTGTCAGGATCACGCCATCGGTCGTCACGGTCTTTTCAAACTCTTCAGCCCGGACAACAGCATCGTTTCCCGCAACGGCCTCATCAACATAGAAAACGAGGTCGGGTTTCATGACCCGTTTGATTTTTTCGAGCTGGTTCATGAGGTTGACACGGTTATGGAATCTGCCTGCTGAATCGGCAAGAACGACATCGGTCTTGTGAGCTTTGGCATACTCAACGGTATCGTAGAGAACAGCCGACGGGTCGGCCCCTTCCTGATGGGAAATGAGTTTGACCCCAATACGATCACAATGTACACGGATCTGTTCGATAGCCCCGGCACGAAACGTATCCCCTGCTCCGACCACAACCGAAAGCCCCTGACTTTTCAGATAGTGGGCGATTTTTGCAACCGACGTGGTTTTGCCGGTCCCATTCACCCCGGTAAAGAGGATCTTGACAGGTTTTTCATGCGATTTGATATAGGAAACGAGGTCAAAACCCTCACCAAGGACGGCTTCAATTGCATGCCTGAGAGCATTGGTAACAACGTCGTCAGCTGACTCCCCGATTTTTCTGTGAGTGCCGACGAGTTCTTTTTTCATGTGTTCTGTAATCGCCTCGGCGACGGGGTAAGCTACGTCGGACTCCAGGAGGACCATCTGAAGTTCGAAGAGCGATTCCTCGACATCTTTTTCGGAGAGAACGAACTCATGTTCCACAACAAGGGTTTTGATTTTATTGAGGAATCCGGGATTTGTTTTTTCCTCCGGCTCCGGTATGGTATTTTGAGCGGGGGATACCGCACCTGATTCAGGAGAGGGTTTCTTCCCGAGTCCAAGTTTATTTTTCAGTCCTTCAAACATTATCTATTAATTCAGTTTTGTGAATATAAATTTCTCTCTGTTCAGAGGAGAGACAAGAATATACAATTAAAAAAAAGAAAAATCAACGGTGCTGAGTCTGAGAATAGATTTCCTGCATTCTCTGCTCAACTGCCCGCATTTGTTCCTGCAGTTTTCCAATTGACTCGGAAAGCCGTTTTGCTGATGCATCCATCTCGGTGATTCTGTCATGAAGGAACGTGATCGCTTCTTCGGATGACTTTTCCACCGTGACGCCGGCACCAATTCCAACGAGAACCTTCTTTGTATCAGCAACGGTCGCACGGACCGACACGCCGCCGCCAAGAGTTAAGAGTGTGGACACTCCTTCTTCAAGACCGCTGAAAGCCTCAAGCACTTCAATAGATGCCTGTGCTTCGCCGCGTGCTGATTCGATGAACTGTAACTGCTGAGTCCAAAGTTCATACTGCTGGGAATACTCATTTGCATATGACTGGAGGGAGCGGACCTCCTGCTCCAGTGCTGCTTGTTGGTCAGTATTACTCGCCATTGATAGCCTTTACAGAGTCAATGGTAATATACTTTCGTTCGAGTCTGTGCTTGCTTCCAATAGTTGCAAGAGTGAATTCTCCTGCAAGCTTCTCGGAAGGTGCATCGACTGGTTTTGTGAAGGGCTTCATCTGTCCATCATTTTTGAACGTGCCCTTTACCTCAAATTTCGGCATTTATTTCACCTCAGAGAAATCGCATGCTTCTTGCAAAGTATGCTCAACTCGTGAAAAAATAATTTTTTCACAAGAATCCAAATACATCTTCGAT
>CAYSRP010000062.1:2104-8339 GCA_964433475.1 uncultured Methanomicrobiales archaeon | reverse complement strand
ATATGCAAAAACTAACTGTTTTTTGTAAACGTGTAAAACATACCGCGTTTTTATCACGTTCATAATCAAGAGTAAGATGCCGAATGGAAATGGTGTATGGCTAAGAAAAGTGTCTCATAATTCCAATCTGTGAGTTTAACTCACATAAAAAAGATAATGAAAGGAGTAAAGAGATACGATATTCGATAGTATACAGGACCCATGCAGATTAATAGCTGCATTACCGGTAGGAATGATTTAATATAACAGTCGTAACTATAGTAAAATACGTAGTAATATGAAACCTGTAGTTGAAATTATAGTAAATAAAAATTGGGAAGTGGAACCATTTCTTGCAGCAATGAATGGAAAGACAAAACCTGAGAGTTTTCCTGCACCATATATTTTGCATTCTCCAATGGATCCAAAAAATCGAATGGCTTCCTGCCGTGCGGAATATCATTTGGAATATATGAATGTAATCGTGAGGTGCATTCAAGACTTAATGGATGCTGAAAAGCATGCTTCAAATTCCGAAGAGAAATATAGAGTTTTGCCCGGCTATATCAAGGCTGATAATCCAAGTTTGATAATAAGTGTTAGTACGGCTGAGTCTACGCCGATAATTGAAAAAGAAATCGGATCTCAAAATGGATCTGTTTTTATTGGCGGAACATTCTATATGTTTGATGCTCATGATTATGACCAAGGCTCGCCAAGTCATCTAAGCGTTAGAGAATTACAGAAGAACAGTATGCCGGATGCGATCTATAATCTAGTAGGGAAAACCTTTAGAGAGACCGTATTAGACAAATTTATTCCTGCTGTTAACGCTCCTTCCAGAAAAATGACGTGCGTTGCAGACCCTGATTTTGTTTCAATTGGTGTCGTAAATGTAATCAATTATGAAGTATATACTAAAGCAGATACGGCTGCTTATAATGAATTTATGAGAAAATACGGGACACTTTATACTGCGGCCACGATCGAGACTACGCATGGTATCGTGCGGATGTCTGCCGGAAACGTTCCAACACTGTTCGTCTCTCCAATAACAGATAGATATAACCACTTTAAAGAAGATGTTGACCCGGAGGGAAAGCAAAACAGTATTGCAGCACATAATGCAGGTGTTGCAGTAGCAGAGTTGCTTGTTAGACTAAATAATTTATATGATTCTCGTACATGCCCGTGTTAAAACAGGCCCGGGTCTAATATCTATTGAAGAGGTCAGCAAGACAGGTCATTGAAATATTTGTAATAATATATCATTTTTGAAAAATAGAGGCGAAAAGGGATTATCAAATAAAATTAAAGTTATGGCTCCTGCAGCAAAAAAAGTATGAGCAATGCCTGTTCACTGCTGTTTTATGAGCGAGTAGGATACGGTGAGTGTAGTGCCCAAAAGTGTTGCACTGGTGCTTTCCACATCACATCCCTCTCCCTCGGCAAGGATAGCACCCATGAGAGAGCAGATCGGACAACCGACCATCGTACAGCATTTGGGAGACTGTGCCTGAAGATATTCGCAGGTTTTCATCAGCGAGAATCCCCTGAGCGTGATGATCACGGAGCGGTCATTTCTCACTACCGTGACCTTCTCGGCAAGTGAGAACGTATCGTTCATCACCTCGGAGATGCAGGCTGCAAGCATGTCGGGATCTCCGGTCGGAACGACAAGACCATCAGAGGATTTCAACCGGCGCATGAGGGGCTCAGCCAGCGAATGATACTGCACGCCGTTCCAGTCATCAGTTACGACAAAAGTAACTCCTGCGGGAAGCTCAGGGATCAGACCTCCCTTCACCGGGTTGATCTGGACATAATTCTCCCCGTCCGGATGACGGTGGATGGTGTTGCTGGTCACTCCCAGATCCGCAAGGATCGTCGCGAGATCAAGGGTGCCTGCGATCGGGAGACCTTCTGTGAGTTTTGCCGGGAGCGGCGGCTTGTCTGCAAGTGTCAGGAGAAGGATCCCTGTCATCAGCAGCATGAAGCCTGCAAGAAGCAGGAATGCACTGGTCATATCGCTGCGGTTGGTGAAGATGTACGCCGTAAACGTTATGATCGCAGCAAGAAACAGTACGATGGGTGCGAAATACACCGAAGTGATCATTGACTTTTTGTTTTTCATTTGGATGTTCCCTCAACTTCTTTTTTCAGCCGGTATTCCCTGACAAATAAAATATACATGACGACGACAACGAAGAGCCCTGTTGCAAGAAGCGGAAGAACGACAGATATCTGCAGAGCAAAGATGCAGCCGGCAACTCCCGCAAGAAGACCTGCAAGGATTATTTTCAGACTCAACGCTGTTTTGGTGCAGGCAATAATTGCCAGGATCAGGAAAAAGATCAGAAGACCTGTCACGAGTGCATACCCTGCAGTGAGCACAAGCGGGAAGCCTGCTGCAGACATGAAGAGGATCCTTCGTTCGGGGGAAATCTTGATCAACGTGCAGACGAGGAATGCCGCGGCAAGGATCACGGCAAGGATCCTCTGATCGTTTGCCGCACCGATGACTGCAATGACCGCTATGATCATCGGGAGGATGATTTTATTCATTCAGACCATCTCCAGATCATCTGCCCCGGCATAGGTGAAGGCGTTACGTACTTCTTCTTCGCGGGACGTTCCGGCAACTCCGACTACAAGCAAAGTTACATAACGGTTGTTCATCTTTGTTTCTGAAATAAAATACGTCATATGGCTCAGATCACCATTCGCAGTAGTGACATAGATGATATGTGTTTCATTTTCCAGAGCCATGACGATGTTTTTCACAACAATCTCAAAATCAGTAGGATAGCGCCCGGCATACTGCCGCTCCAATGCAGAAATGCGTTGTTCGAAATCGGTCAGAATCTTGCCAGATCTTTCAGTTTCCATCAATGCATTCGGGTGACTGATTCTAAATACATAGTCCGTGGGACAGATGCTGCCAGCATGCTTGAGCATGCCATTGATTTCATCGGTAAAACCTGAGCGGGTCATTCCCAAATACATAGCACCGGAGAAGAAAATCACCGGAAAATCTTCTCCGATGTTGATACCCTCCAAAGCACCAAGGACAGTCTCGGCAAAATGAATACAGAGTTCCGGGGATGCTCCCGCCGGAGGTATGTCTGCGATGACCGCAGGCAGACCGCCCGATGCATCCATTTTCAGACGTACGTAAAGTTTCTGATGTTTGCCGGTGAGTTTCCAGTCGACATCCCTGATGCTGTCTCCCTGCGCATAAGGGCGCAGAGATCTGATATCAAGACCCTGAAGAAGTGCTGGTCTGTCATATTCTTTAGCTCCCCATCCTGCTCCATATCCTGAGAGGGTATATGATTGGGATATCCCGGTTGGATACATAGTGAATTTGGGAAGCTCAGCGTTTCGAGCAACCAAAAGCGTGCGGGTGAAAAACATGTCGCTGCACGTTATCTGTATCCCTCTAAAATACGAGTCACCAATGACCGGTATTCTCACTGCATAGGTCGCTCTTCCTTCGGTGAACGTTGTCGAACCCGATACAAGGACGGCACCGGCAGGGAGTATGTCTTCGAAGGAGGCGGTGATCTGTTTTACCACTGTGGTGACCGAGGTGGTGATGTTCACGATGGAGTTCTGATGAAGGATGGTTTTATCGGCGCTGCGGGTCACCGTGAGGGAGGAAACGAGCGTCTGCATATGCAGGTGGAAGATGTCTGCCCGGATCGCAAGGACCATAAGAATGCCAAGACCAGCTGCTGCCGCCCCGGCCGAGTTCATCAGCCAGGCATATCCAATACAAAAAAGGCTGCAGAGTAGAAGGATACCTGACAGCAGGGTGGGATGCATGGATCATCTCACCGGGAAGGTCCCGAGAATATCAGCTATGACCATCCCGACGTTCACACCGCCGAGGAGTGCTTCGCGTTTGAGGATCAGACGGTGAGAGAATGCATACGGCATCAGATATTTGACATCGTCAGGGATGACATAATCGCGACCCTGGATGGCGGCATATGCCATTGCGCTTCGCAGAAGAGCGAGGGAGCCGCGGGTACTGATGCCGAGTTTCACATCATTGTGTTTTCTGGTTTTATCGACCAGATCACCGATATAGGAGAGAATGTCTTCGCTTGCATAGATGGTTTTTACCGTCTCCTGCATAGCAAGGATATCATTCGGCCCTGAAATGATCGGACTATTGTTGCGGTAGGTTTCCAGATCGAGGTCGCCGTCCATGTCACGACGGAGAACGGAGATCTCGTCCTTGACATCCAGGTGCCTGATCTGATAGCTGAGGGTGAACCGGTCTTTTTGTGATTCGATAAGGTTGAATGTCCCCTCCATCTCATACGGGTTCTGGGTCGCAATTACCATGAACGGATAGGGAAGAGGGAGGGTATTGTTGTCGATCGTGACCTGACGCTCGGCGAGAGCTTCGAGAAGGGCACCCTGCGCCTTTGGTGTCATGCGGTTGATTTCATCAACGAGGAATACATTGGAGAAGATCGGACCTTTTTCGAAGGAGAAACCATTTGTGTTCTGCTGATATTTCTGAACGCCGATGACATCCATAGGAAGGACGTCGACTGCACCCTGAAGGCGCCCGAATTTTCCGCCGATGTTCTGCGCAAATATTTTACAGATTGTGGTCTTTGCGGTTCCCGGGATCCCTTCCATGAGGAGTGCGCCGTCTGTTAATAGAGTAATTGTCAGGAGATCCAGAAGATCATCATAGCCGACAATGAATTTGTGCAGTTGTTCTTTCAGCTGTTCGTGGAATACATATATTTTATCGAGATTTTGATCGTTTGTCATTGGTGGAGTCTCCTAAGGCCGATCACGGCCGCAAGGATGAAAAGGATGGTTATAAGGATCGTTCCAAGAGCAGGATACCGGTGCATGATCTGGAGGAGGGGGGTGAGCCCGCCTCCGGAGGAGGTAGCAGAGTTGGTCTGATCAATAATGAGATCCTGACCAAGGAGAGCATTTATGACCTGCATATTTTCAGTGTTTGTTCGGATAAGCATGCTGTTGATAAACACTGACGGGTCGGCGATGATGATAACACGACCATTACCTATATTTTCTGATGCGATAAGGGAATAAACTTTCAGTGTTTCGTTACTGTCGGGGATGTTGTTCGCATTTGTGTCTATCCATGAGAGATAGGATGTGGCAGCCACTACATCGCCGCCGGTGACATAGCCCGGGTAGTTGAATGTGAGTGTTGTGACATTGGATACGAAGAGGTCGCCTTCGACTGTTCCCCGGAAGATACCCATGTCTTTGTATTCCATACTGGTCGAACGGACCTGTTCATCATGGACACGCATGGAGCTCCCGATATCTTCAAGGAAGATATTGGCGTTTTCACTCTGATCTGCAATGATGATGGTGTTTCCCCGGTAGAGGAAATCGGCAAGACCGGTGAAGTCGGTCCCGGGAGCGATAAGGAGGAGAGTGTTGCCGCCTGCGGCGGGCAGATCATCATAGCTGTAAACAAATTTTTCATCGGCTGCCATGCCGAAGAAGTCGGAGGTCCCATTCCAATTGATATTGTACCGGCTGTATTCCGCATCTGTCGTGGCAAACTGGGCAATGAGGATCACTGCGGCGATCATGACGAGGAGGGAGACTATGATGATGCTTTTTTTCATGTGTTCTCTTTCAGGATCTTCGCTGCAAGTTCTTCGAGGCGGGCGGTGTCTCCCGGGACTGCATGGCGGGAATAGCGGACCTTTTCATAAAGACTGATGTATTCCTGTACGAGCGGTGCCCCTTCTGCGATCTTCAGAAGGTCGCGGGGTGTGAGTGAATCGCTTTTCATGATGCCGTGATTTCGTGCGATCGCTCCGGCGACGAGTTTATACTGCCCGGCAGGTGTTAGGTCTTCAGGTGTTTCTGCAGGCTGAACTGCTTCAACGGGTTTTTGCCCTGCTGTTTCACCCGATACAGGCAGATCATCGGCGGGTTTCGTGATCTCGTCCTGCGATATCGGTCCAACTGATGAGGGTTCTTCTTTTTGTAATGGTCTCTGCGGGAATTCACGGATAATATCTTTTATTGTGTATGGTTTTTTATCGGTCAGGGAAACTTCCAGTACGTTATTGGTCCTTTTGCTTTTGTTGTGTTTTTTTCTGACGACGAAGACGCAGGCAACGATGAGAACAATGATAACGATGATGAGTATGGCGTAACCAAAGCCGTTATCCCCTGTTTCCGATGAGGGCTGCGCAGCAGAGGGAGTGACCACAGGTGATGCGGTCTCTGTCGG
>CAYSRP010000062.1:0-2004 GCA_964433475.1 uncultured Methanomicrobiales archaeon | reverse complement strand
GCGGTCTCTGTCGGGACAACCGTTACTTCAGCAGGCAGAGCGGCAAACTGAGCGGTCACGGCATCGATGCCGGCTGAAATCTCTTTCATATCCGCTGCTATCAGAGAATAATCGGGGGCGTCTCCCTGCAGGTCGGAGGATGTGTTCTCTAAATTAGTACTGATTGTCGCAAGTTCCACCATGATCTCCTCCGGAACAGCGAAATCAGCAAGTTCATCCTGCAGGTCCTGCAGGCCGGTGATCATGGGCAGGATATCCGCACGGATCTCTGCAGCGTCAGGGGTTCCGGCTGCAAGGGCGGCTGTCGTGTTGTTCAGCGCAGCAGAGAGGTTTGCAAGACCGGCAGAACTTTCTTCGATGATGATGACGTCATCACCGTATGATTCCGGATCATTTTTTGCCCATGAAAGGGTGGAGGCAAGGTTCTCTTCAATGGCTGAAAGATCCGTCTCTGCAGCTGCCGTATCTGCTGTGACTGCAGTGAGATCCGGGTCGGGGAGAAGGAGGGAGGATGCCGCGGTATCTAATGCGGCGGTGACCCGGCTGATGTCCTGTACATCGGATGAGGCGAGGGGTGTCATCCGAAGCCTATCCTGAATGGCGGCAAGGCTGCCTGAGATCGTGGTAAGATCCGCACTCACTGAGGCGGGACTCCCGATAGTCATGGAATCGGCAGTGGCATTGAGCGAGGAGGAGATGACTTCCAGTTGTGCAATGATACCGGCATATGCCCCGGTATCCTCTGTCGTTACGTTTTCATATGTTGCATCGGCCGCTGCACAACCGCAGGATGTTCCTGCGATGAGAAAGAGTACCAGGACCAGTATCAGATAGTTATGTATTTTTTTCATAATAACCCTCGATTATCAGTTTTGAGAGTTGCTCCAGATGCTTTATCCGGTCCAAACTCACCGAAACATTCGCATAATGAAGATACTCATACGTTGTTATAAACTCTTGGATGTCCTCGGTTTTTAGGGGGAGAGCTGCAAGGAGTTCACGCGGGGTGAGAACAGCGACGTTTGTGATGCCCGCTGCTGCTGCAAGAACGCCGGCGGTTTTTCTGTAGATGCGGCGGAGTCTGTCGGGATCGGTCTCATCCTCTTTTTGGAAGATACGGGGCAGGATCTTGTTGATGCGTACCGGGGCAGGTGCTTTTCCATCCTGGAGCAGGGTCTTTTTGGCGTCATCCCCGGCTTTCGGTTTCCGTTTTACGACGAAGCGGATGGTAAGAACGACCAGAACACCTGCGGCGACCGCCAGGATAATGTAGTAGATGGTCGGGTCCAGGATCGATACAGGATACAGATCACTCATGCTGTCGTCCAGAGGGAACGAGGGGTCGTCAAATACCGCGTAGAACCTGTATCCTCCGTCGATGAGTTCCGCAGACACGTTCCAGACCCCGTTTGCATTGGTTATGCCTGTGCCGATCAGGATGTTGTCTTCCGAATAGACGGAGACTGGAGCTCCGACGACCGGGGTATTATCCTCGCCTGCTGCCAGATATCCATAGAGGGTGAGTTTTCGGTGGAGTTCGCCGTTTTCCTGCTCGGCTTTGAGGATGGTCACGACAGAAGGCTGTGAGAGAACAGTAATATAAACGGGTTTGGATGTAACACCGCCCGACTGAACGGTGACGGCATGTGTCCCGGCAGAGATCTGCCCGATGGTGAGACTTTTTGCAAAGGTCCCGGTCGAATCTTTTGTCACGTTACTCCAGAGATTCGTATCCCAGTACACGGAAAGTTGGGACTGCGTGTTTTTCGCGATACCGGAGACCAGCATTTTATCATTATAATACCCTGTAACGGGGTAGACCACGAGGGTGATGGAGCCGGATGTGTCGGTGCCGGAACTGCTGCCGGATCCGGACTCAGAGGCCGCGATGACTTCTTTTATCAGGGAAACAGAGTCCCCTAGTTTTGTCGTGTCGAGCCCATAGTTTTCTGAGATCTCCTGCATTACAGAGGCAGAGTCTGCGTAGTTCATCGCCGTTAAGGC
>CAYSRP010000061.1:0-8501 GCA_964433475.1 uncultured Methanomicrobiales archaeon | reverse complement strand
TCACCTCTTCACGTCATCCCGTAACATACATTACCTTTCCCCGCAGATAACTCATATAATGATAGAACTTCAGTCATCTCCCAAAGTCTACACAGGCTGGACCGAACGGAGCTGCACACCCGAAGAAACCCTCAAACGAATAGAACACCTCGTTCCCGACGCCGGGATCACCCGTGTTGCCGACATCACCGACCTCGACCGGATCGGTATCCCGGTCTACTCCTGCATACGTCCCACTGCCGCCGACGGGGCGATCTCGGTCTACAATGGCAAAGGCGGAACACCCGAAGAAGCCCGCGTCGCCGGCATCATGGAAGGGATCGAACGCTACTCCGCCGAGTCGGTGCCGCGTGACATCGCGAATCTTCCCTACAGCACCATTCGCCGGACCGAAAACGCCGTCGATCCCGTAGACCTCATCCTCCCCCACGAAACAGACCCCGACCTCAACGTTCCCTGGGTCGACGGATGGGACATCACCAACAATGAATCGGTCAAAGTCCCCCTGTGTGCCGTCATCCACCCCAACCCGTTCTCCTACCCATCCCTTTTTCGGACCAGTTCCAACGGGATCGCCTCCGGAAACACCCTCGAAGAAGCTCTTTTCTACGCACTCACCGAAGTGATCGAACGTGACTCCTGGTCCCTCGTCGAAACGACCCGTGATACCGGACCAAAACTCACTGACCTCCCGCCCCGTGCAGAAGAAATGCTTCAAAAATTCACCGCGGCAGGGATCGAAGTCACCCTCAGGGACATCACCTCCGACATCGGCATCCCGACCATCGCCGCCGTATCCGACGACATCGAACTCAAAGATCCGCGGCTCCTCACCATCGGCATGGGGACCCACACGAATCCCGAGATCGCCATGATCCGTGCCCTCTCCGAAGTTGCCCAGAGCAGGGCGACCCAGATCCACGGTGCCAGAGAAGACGCCACTCTCGCGGAATTCCGTGAGATGATGGGCTATGACAGAGTCAAACGGATGAACGCCTACTGGTTCAAAGGGGACACCTATCGTCCCGCCCCGGAAATCGAAGATCATGCATCAGACGACTTCAAAACCGATGTCGAACACATCGTCTCCCGCTTATCCGCAGCAGGACTGGACCGTGTCATCGTCTTCGATCTGACCGATCCCGTTCTTCAGGTCCCCGTGGTCAGAGTCGTCGTCCCGGGACTCGAATGCTACACTATCGACAATGAACGTAAAGGAAAAAGGTGCAGGGAAATTGAACGTAGTCATCTTCGTCGGTCCAAGTCTTGATCTGGAAACTGCACGGCGGATCCTTCCGGACGCAACCTATCTTCCGCCGGTAAAACGCGGCGATGCCGCAGCAGCGTGCGGCGATGCCGACATCATGGTGATCATCGACGGTGTCTTTTTCCAGGACAGAGCAGTAGGTCACCGGGAGATTCTCGGCGTGATAAAGTCCGGCGTACGGGTCTTTGGCTCGTCCTCGATGGGGGCGCTTCGTGCGTCCGAACTCGACACGCTTGGGATGACCGGGATCGGAACGATCTATCAGCAGTATAAATCAGGCGGGATCATTGCCGATGACGAAGTCGGACTCGTCTACGATGCGGAAACCGGCATCGCCCTCTCCGAGCCGATGGTAAATATGCGGGCGACTTTTTCGAAAGCGAAGGTCGAAGGCATCATCACAAAGGACGAGGAGACCGCTCTTCTGAAAGCCTGCAGGGCAATCTATTATCCGGACCGGACATACCGCCGCGTCATCAGAGACGCCGGGATCCCGGATGAAACAAAGACCGCCCTTCAGGCATGGGTAAAGGAGAATTCCGTTGATCAGAAACGTCTCGACGCGATTTTGTGTCTGGAAACCGTGAGGGATCTGCTGTGAACGAACGATACATCCGGCAGGAATCCCTCCTTGGAAAGGGAGGGCAGACCGCTTTGCGAAACAGTTCCGTATTCATAGCCGGAGCCGGAGGACTCGGATCGCCGGCGGCATTTTATCTCGTTTCGGCAGGCGTGGGTCAGATCCGTATCGCGGACATGGATGTCCTTGAACTTTCGAACATGAACCGGCAGATCCTCCACACGACCGACCGGATCGGAATGTCCAAAGCAGAGTCGGCAAAGAAGACACTCGCGGCTCTCGATCCGGAATGCCGCGTGACCGCGTTCACGGAAAAAATCGATGAGACGTCCGTTCGCCGGCTCGTCGGGGACGCCGATATTATCGTGGACTGTATGGATAATTTTGCGGCACGCTATGTCCTGAACAGATTTGCCGTCGACGAAGGTCTGCCCCTCATGCATGGAGCCGTCGCGGGATTCACCGGTCAGGCGACCCTGGTGATCCCGGGGAAGACCCCGTGTCTTTCCTGTATCTTTCCCGAAGCAAAAACCACTGAAAAAACACCGGTCCTCGGTCCGACCGCAGGGGTCATCGGCAGTATCGAAGCCGGAGAAGTCGTCAAATATCTTACCGGGACCGGAACAACGCTCGCCGGAAAACTCCTCATCTATGACGGGGGGGTCAATTCCATGGAAACGTTCTCCGTGAAAAAAAGTTCCCGCTGCCCGGTCTGTTCAAACAAAAAATAAGAGGCTTTTCAGTCTGTGCCTATCATTACTTCACTTGCTTTAATGACGGCGTAAACCTCTTTTCCGACTGCTAAATCAAGGGATTCTGCCGCCGTCTTTGTAATGATCGAGACGACGTGATTGCCGCCCGGGATCTCAATAATGACTTCTGAATTCACGGCACCGGTGGTGAGCTTGATGATCTTTCCTTTGATTTGATTTCTTGCACTGAGTTTCATAGATATACCTATGAAAATACCTCATCCTCTGATATATAATGAGGGTTAATTTGATCAAATAAACCTGTTTTTTATCGGACCGGTCCGGGAAGCCGGGTGTTCTTTCACTGCCCGGCGTGCGTATCCTTATATTATCCTGGGAAAAACAGATACAGATAATGACTGAAAAAACCTTATACCGCTCGAAGACCGACCGTTTCCTCGGCGGGGTCTGCGGCGGGATAGCAGAATATTTTGATATTCCTTCATGGCTTGTCAGAGTTATCTGGGTCGTTTTGACTATCGTCCCGATCCCCTTCATAGTAGGTATCGCGGTCTATGCCGTGATGTGGTATTTCGTTCCTGACGGTCCGGATAAAATCGTCGATCCGAATGTGATCGATGCCGATTACAAAGTCGAATGAGCATGCAGCCCCCCAAAGATCCGGATGATCTGACCGATCCTCCGTTTTATCTACCCCAGTTCGAAGAGGCATATCAGTATATCATTACTGAATATTATGTCGCGCCGAGAGATATCGGTCTCTTTATTCCCTGTGCGGTCAGAAAACCCTACAGTACCAGTCCGAGTCACAAACTGTTTCATAAACTGTTCGACGAAGTGTTCCCGGATAAATCAAAATATCATGTCGTGATCTTCGGGACCTGCGGGACCGTTCCCTCGGAGCTTGAGCTTATGTATCCGTTCGCGCATTATCATTACATGCTCGGGAACGTCAAAGACCAGAAGATCAAGGATGATTTTCTGAGGATCGAGACCGCCCGTCTCTGCGGATATCTGGAGAAGACGAAGGATACCTACACCTACCGCATTGCGTATTGTATCGGTCTGTTCAGAAAAGCGATGGAGCAGGCAGTGACCCAGACAGGCATTCCCGTGGAGATCTATCCGACGGATCCGGTCATCGATAAATTATATGATGCCGACTGTCCGTTTCCGGAAGGCAGTCTTTCGATGCAGACTTATTTGGACGAATTCAGGGAAGCCCTGATCAAACTGCGGGACCGGTAGACAGATGACGGTCCGCGAGGTGTCGGTCGTCCGGCTGGAAGAAAAAAAGTCGAAGTTCTACGCCCACCTCTACGAAATAGATTCGATCGACGATGTTACGGAGATCCGCGGGATCCATGATAAGCTCTACAAAAAGGCGGCTCATCACTGTTATGCGGTGATCTGCGGGGACCGTACTGACAGTCGTGCCGACGGGGAGGTCGGTTCTCCGGGCAGGGCACTCGCGGAAGTTCTGGAGAGACACGGTCTCGGGCATCATGTTCTGATGGTATCCCGGATCTTCGGCGGGATCAAACTCGGACCTGCGGGTGTTGCCCGTGCTTTCAGGGAAGCGGGGAACGGTGCGGTGCTCGAGTATGAACGGAGAAGAAAGGAATTATAGGCCGGCAGAGTCAAGTATCAGATATGAATGTAAAATTTTGTCCGTTGATAAAAGAGCCGTGTGCGAAGGATAATTGTCAGTGGTGGGATCACGACTGGCAGGATTGTGCAGCGAACGTGATGATAAAATATCTGCGTGCACAGGATGTCCGGGCAACGTTCGAGCACAATGTCCCTGCCGAGTTCCTCGACGGGGAAAGAAGACTATAACGCGGGTCTTTATTTTCCGCAAACGGCGACCCATCCTGATGAAAAAAGAACCGCGGGACCTGACCCGTTTACGCTATACTCCTGGGCGGACTCGAACCACCGTCTCCGGCTCCAAAGGCCGGAATGATTGACCACTACACTACAGGAGTTGACAGAAATAAAGATCGATACTCTTCTCTTCAACCGCCAATGAAATATTGAAAGCGAACTTTCAGCAGAGTGCCGGTATGATCTGGGAAGGAACTATCTTCTCCAGACATGTCGGTCTGGAAAGTATTTGTAGATTTCCGATTTTTTGCGGGCGTGGTATCAAATAAGATGGTTGCAACGTATTTGAATTATCATTTGATGTTTCGCCGCGTTCTGATAGTCAATTAAACCGCTTTTTTCGTGTGGTTCCATGACGTATGAGGTGAGCCGCGCTGTGTTACTGTTCAAACTTTCGTCTTATCGTTTTCGCTGTTTTTCTTATCCTCTATAAGAGGTAATTACATGGAGAAAATCTAGTATCTCATACCTCACATTATTTCATATCATGCAGGCAAACCAAGTCTGGGTTTTTGGAGATGATCTCCTGCACGATCGGTCATGAGGATCTGGTGAAGCGGTATGAAAATCCTGGTCTCATGAAAGAATAATATCACCCGTTATCATTCTATGATCACAGTCTACACACAGTCGTTCTGTCATGACAACATTGGGTGTATCGATCACCCTGTTTGTGACCCTGTTTTTTGCAGTAAATAATCAGCCGGAAACATCAGCACTACTCATCAAACTACTGATGTAATCCGCTTTGTTTTTTATGTAAGAGCATCAAATGTATTAGGGAAGCGAGAGTAGCCAAGCCAGGCCAACGGCGCCAGACTTAAGATCTGGTCTTCAGTAGTTCATGGGTTCGAATCCCACCTCTCGCATTTTTATGAAACCGATTCGTTTACGTGATTTTGTTATGACCCGGGACGGTTGTATCTACGCCGTTTCCGGATACGAAAATGATGTCCGCGCTGAATGTATCCTGCGGTATGTTCCGGCGGAAGACGGAAACAGGGTCTCCCCGTCGGGCACGCGCTATAAAAAATATGATTTTGCCGATGCCTTCGCGTGGGTCAGAGAACACAAACCCGAATACCTGGATCTGGTTCACCGTGTCCCGCTCGCGGACATCGCCCGCGTGCTGAAACCCGAAGAACAGGCGGCAGATATAGCAAAGAGAGATCCGCGTGCAGCGCGGCTTTTTTCTCAATTCCATCTCCCGCCGATGAGCTATGGATGCACGGGATCCCTTCTTGCCGGGCTCGAAAACGAAGCCTCCGACATCGACATGGTCGTGTACGGTTCCGCCTGGTTTTTGGCACGCGAACAGCTGATGGCCGCGGTAAAAGCGGGCAGGATCCCGCCGATGAGCGAGGCGATGTGGCAAAAGGTCTACCGGAAGCGGGTCCCTGATATCAGTTTCGACGACTTTGTCCTTCACGAAAGCCGGAAGTTCAACCGCGGCGAGTTCGAGGGGACCTACTTCGATCTCCTCTACTCCAGAGGTTACGACAATCTCCACTCGGTCCCGCCGATCACGCTTGGTCGGAAAACCAAAAAAATGACCATCGAAGCGAAAGTCACGGATGCAAGTCTGGCATTCGATTCGCCGGGCATCTACAAAGTCGATCACGAAGAGATCGACATGGTCCTCTCATTTACCCACACCTACTGTGGTCAGTGTTTCACGGGCGAGACACTTGAAGCGCAGGGCGTGGTCGAGGAACACGGCGACCGGAAATGGCTGATCGTCGGAACGACCCGCGAGGCCCACGGTGAATACATCGTGTCGAGAACATTACTCGACCGGTAACCCCGTTTTTTCAGGTTTTTCTCCTGCATTTTTCCTCCCGGATTCTCTGGAACAGATAATTATATTATCCTCAGGCAAAAATGTAGAATAATGGTCAAA
The DNA here is from genome assembly GCA_964433475.1 of uncultured Methanomicrobiales archaeon. GTDB lineage: Archaea > Halobacteriota > Methanomicrobia > Methanomicrobiales > Methanocorpusculaceae > Methanocorpusculum. Next base: position 2,154 of record CAYSRP010000061.1, on the reverse strand, counting down.
ATGTATAGGGATTTTGAATCCCGCCAGGATTTCGATGATTACGACGATGACGTCGTCTTTGACGACGGGGGCGTTGTGACCTGGGAACGCTACAATACCGAGACCCGCGAAGTCGAGGATTATATCGATATCGAAGCAGGGGATGATGACAGGGTCGAAGCAATGGAACGGCTGGTTGATGTCAATAATCCCAATGGAAGCTGGCACGGGTATACGTACGTCTATAAATCCGGCGGGGCGGTAAAGCATATCCGTCAAAAAGAACTTGAATACTGATACTATTTTTTGGATATAATCTCCTAATATCCTCAAACTTTTCTGTATTTATTATCCCGGGCAGGAGTAAATTTTATTATGTCCTGAGAGAATTAAAAATTATGTCCAACGTATGTCACAGATCCGATGCGGAAAATGATTATGAAGAGGAGGATGACTATGCAGGCGAAGTTTTTAGCGTGACCTGGGAACGTTACAATACCAAAACAGGTCAGGTTGAGGACAGTATCGACATCGAACCTCACGAAGCGGACGGCCTTGAGGCGATGGAAATGCTTGTGGATGTGAAAAAACCCAAGGGACAATGGATCGGATTCCGCTATGTTTACCTGTCGAACGGGGTGGAAAAACACATCCGCCCGGTCGACTATAAGGGGTGATCCTTCTCCTCCCCATTCTTGCCGGTTTAAATATCTATAAATCCATTCCTGTTCTTGAACGTTAGCATGGATGCATCGTTCTTTTTTACGGTATTTGAAGGGCTCCCGCGTCAGGGTCCGGGGCTGGATGCGTTCACTGCGAGGGTATTTTACTCTCTTCCCGTCAATCCTCCGTATATTCTGGATATCGGGTGCGGATCGGGGATGCAGAGTTTGACGTTGGCCCGTTTATCTTCGCGGACCATGATCACAGCAGTGGATATTTATCAGCCGTACCTGGATGAACTGCAGGTCAGGGCAAAAAAGGAAGGTTTCGATTCCCGAATAAAAACTCTTTGTGCTTCGATGGATGATCTTCCGTTTGCCCCGGCATCCTTCGATCTCATATGGTCGGAGGGGTCGGCGAATATCATGGGTTTTAAGGAGGCCCTTCTTGCATGGAAAACGTACCTTAAGCCGAGGGGATATATGGCGGTTTCCGAATGTGTCTGGTTTACCAGTACGCCCTCGGAGGAGGTGAAGCAGTTTTTCGACGAAGTATATCCTGCGATGCAGACCGAAAATAAGGTGCGGAACGTCATCGAAGCTTCGGGGTATGAGGTCCTGAAAACCTTCCGTCTTCCGGATGCGGCGTGGTGGGAGCGGTATTACATTCCGTTATCGAAGAAAATGAAGGATCTTAGGATGCTTTATCGTGACGATCCGGCAGTGCAGAAACTTTTGGACCGTTTCGATGAGGAGATCGCTATGTTCCGCAATTATTCCCATGAGTACGGTTATATGTTTTTTACCATGAGAAAAATGGACTGAACAACTGCTTCTTCTTTTATTTTCAGCAGAAAAGGACCGTGTGCCGATCTGTCGCAAAATGCCGGCTGATGATTTTGTGTTGAATCCGGCGGCTGCAAAAGTGACCGGGCACAAAGTCTGTTAAGCGTAGAAAGCTATTATAGCATATCTATATTTAAATTTGTTCTTGAAAGTGAAGAACAGGTGATGAAGAAAACATGAAAGAGATCGTTCAACCATTAGAAGCACAAAATAAGCGCCCGCTCCACCCCGCAAAAACTCCCGGGAAGTTTGCCGCTGAGATCCGCCGGAAGTATGCAAAGATCGAAGAATTAAAAGAAGCGGGAAAATAACCCGTAGATACCCGGTCAAAGGCTGTTCAAAGACCGGTACATGAACTATTCGTCGGCGGATGCGCCGGGCATAATCTTTTTTTAGCATCATTTCCCTCTCTCAAAACCATTCTGCGGGAATGATATCCTGCTCTTCAGCGTGATAAAACAGGGAATGCAACGTTTAGAAAAAAGCCGTCGGAGGGGTTACAGGATGTTGTGTTTATAAGCTCTTGTCCGCAAGAATAAAGTATAGTATCTCAAATGCTCATGTATGGGAACGAATCAAAGGTTTCATTGTTCACAGAATTATTATCTTGAACATGCATCAAACTTACTGAGTAAAGCGGTAGAGTGCGGGAAAATTACCGAAGAGG
>CAYSRP010000060.1:0-8503 GCA_964433475.1 uncultured Methanomicrobiales archaeon | reverse complement strand
AATGAGTTCCACAAAATAGAAGATGCATTGCTTTGTGTACTTGCGGGGAAAGTAGTTTCCATTGAACATGTCGGGAGTACTTCTGTTAAGGGATTGCCGGCTAAACCCATTATTGACATTGATATTGTCATTGATGATAATTTTGATGAAGTAAGATCATTGCTGGAGAAAATGGGTTATTGTCATGAAGGAGATCTGGGTATCTCGGGCAGAGACGCATTCAAATACGAGGGCAAACCGCATTTGATGATCCATCATCTTTATGTCTGCAAAAAAAATAATGAGGAATTGCAGAGACACATTGCTTTTCGCAATTATTTACGGGAGCATCCGGATATCAGGGAGAGGTATGGTAACGTAAAAAAAGAAATGGCTTTGCAGTATCCCGATGATAGAGATTCGTATATAAAGGGTAAGAGTTCTATTATCGAAGAAATCTATCGGATGTGCGGATCGATTCGGTAAATCCCCCTTGTCGTGGTCTTTATGATGTAGGAATGGTGTGTTCGGTTATATTTTGGGTGCGGGAGCGTACGCTGAATTCGTATCTGGCAGGGTATGGGGGCATGAGAAAAAACCAACCGCGAATAATCGCGGTGGGATTTCTCTTGTTTCCATACCCAACCATACCCCTCCCGAATCTTATGCCCTACCCCCCTTTCTCCGATTTTTTGCATCGTTTATACCCATCATTACTCACCGAACACCCAATTTCCGCCAAAACCCGAGGCATTATCGATTCGCAAGTCCGTTTCGCTTCGCTCCCGACTTGCTCAGCTGAGACCGCCACTACGTGGCAGCCCGCCACCGTGCGGTTAGGAGTTTATATCAGTTAGAATCAAATCAGGATAGTGAGGACAGAAGAGGTAGTGTTGACCTCTCTGTCCGATCGATCTGCAGCGGTTTTAGCGTTTTTCCGTTCAGATCGAAAATAATGTCGTGTTGTTTCAACTATCACTCGGACCATGCCGCCCTTTCCTAATTGTCTGTGGAAGGGGCATCTTTTTTTTGGGATCTTTGCCGCTTCAAATGAGAGCTGCAGACAGGGAACGACATAATCCTGAAAGATCCTGAAAGGACGTCCTGCCTGAAAAAAGGGAGTTGATCTTTTTTCAGAGAATCACGCGGGTATCTGTATATCCTCTGGCACAGTCATTCCTTCAGGCATCGTCTGATTCCCGAAATCCTGTCCGTTCGTGTGCTCCGCTCCTCCTCCATTCATGGATCCCATCGCAGAAAAGTTCAGACCTGAGGCATCCACTAAGAGATCCGGATCTTCTGTCTGACCCTCCTCAGTTGAGGGGATCATACCGTTCAGCTGACCAAGGATACTCTCAGCTCTGAGGTCTCCATACTCTGCCAGCGTCTGAATGGCTGTCTGATACTCATCATACGTATAGAACGCCGTCGGGTCGGACTCAACGTAGTCACCGATCAGTGCATCTATCGCTGTGATCCGTTCCGTGAACGACTCGCCGTAGAACTCCGTCGCAATCTGTTCAAGATACGCGTGATAGAGTTCCGTGTACTCCTCGTTCTCTAGAAGAACCCCGATCAGCGGTCTCTCTTCAAGAGAAACTCCGCTCGCAACCGGCGTATCGATCGGGAAATTCACCGCATCGCTCGCATCGGAAATACCATAGGCTCCAAATGCCAGATTGAAATCCCACGGCAGGATCGAAATCTGACCGTCCTCTTCATACAGATAGTAATTGTGCTTCATCGAACTCACGTAGCTATCCAGATTCACCAGAGCCGTATTTGCTGCAAAGTACCTCAGCACCTCATCAACATCAACGTAGGTCTCCAGATCGGTGCTGCTGTTCAGATTCTTCAGCGCAGCAATAACGCGTTTTTCATCCGATTTTGACGTACTTGTGACGGCATTGTCGAAGATCTGACTATAACTGTCTATCTCATCATCGGTATAGACAAGATCTGCTCCTCCGCCGCTTCCGGTCATTCCTCCTCCGCCCATATCAGGCATCGTCATATTCATCCCCTCAGGCATAGTGAAATTCGTCATATCTGTCCGGTTCTGAAAGTTCATCGTGTTCATATCGTTGGTCATGGTCGTGCGGTTGGCAATATTCGGCATCGTCATATTCATACCGGCTGCATCGCCTCCGGCAGCTCGGTCTCCCATCCCGCCTGATGTCGACTCAGGCTTATAGAGTTCGCCGTAATCCGCTCCGTACACTCTGTCAAGGAAATCCTCTTCCGGCGCTTCAACCATAAGATAAAGTCCGAAATACTCTCCGTTGATGTAGATCGCTGCATACGAATACAACGGCGTATCAACACCGATATAGTCCATCATCTCATATGAGAGATACTCCTTCATGTAGGTCGCATCCTGATAGATATTGTTCAGCACGAACTCATCCAACCCGTCAAAACTCTGACCGCCCACATACTCATCGGCTTTTATCTTGAAACTATAACGATTTGAATCGCTGCTCGCAACGGATGACAGGCTCGTCATTCCTTTTGTCCGGATCGCTACCGATTCATACGATTTGCCGTTGATGGTCACATCACAGAGATGATACTCCTCCTCAAGAGGATTTTCCAGCATATCTGCCCAGTTCTCATCACTGACCGTGATATTCACGGTGGTTACTGCGTCCTTATCAAAAAGGGTATTCTCATAGAGAGTATCCTTCTCGGTTATGCCGAGGACCGACGGGGCAAACATGAATATACAGGTGAAAAGTAATGCACCGATGACCAATATGATAGTTATCTCATTGATATGCTTCATTTTATGTCATATATTCGCCGTTATAGCTGACTAAAACGGCATTCGAAATTCCCGGGAGTACTGAGATCTTGTTCACGAAATCGCTCTCCATATTTGGAAGTCTGACCTCGACGGTGAGTTCTGTACCGTTTTGGGTAACACTCTTTGATTTGAGGATGTGTTTCTTGACGGTGTTCTTCAGAACATCGTTCACTTTCTTTTCTGCATCGTCATCTGCACAGTTGACGATCAGGATATACGGTTTGTCGGTCGGCTTCTTCGCGGAGAAGAGGTAGAGAACGATACCGATAAAAAGCGAGCCGAAGATGGCAAGCGGGATTAGACCGGCACCAAGGACGATACCTGCTGAAATTGCCCAGAACAGATATGCAATATCCATCGGATCTTTCACCGCTGATCTGAATCTCACGATCGACAGAGCACCGACCATACCGAGAGAAAGAATGACGTTTGACCCGATCGCAAGAATGATCATCGTCGTCACAAGAGACATGGCAACAAGGGAAATGCCGAATCCTGATGAATACATCACGCCGCTGAAACTTTTTTTGTAGACGAAGAGGATGAACAATCCCAGCACAAGTGCCAAAACCATTGCAATCATCATATCTGTGAGTGAGAACTCGGTTACATTTGTTAAAAAGTCCGAGGATAATATATCATTAAAAGTTAGTGTCATTTACTCACCCGAACACTCTTGCGTCTGCATATTTTGAAAAAGCCGTGACTCTTCTGTTCTGCACCTGTACCATACTTTGAATAATTGTTGGGAGATAGTGGTCATATTTTACTTCCATAATGATGACTGGGCTCCCATGTGCTTTGACCATGGGGGTCTTGAAATTGAATAGATCGGTCGAATTAACGCCGGTGGAGATTTTTGTATCGAAGGTAACGCGGACATTGCCGGGTGCATAGACAAACGGCTCTCTGATGTAGTCGACAAGTGTTTTCGGGTGGAGAAGCTGATACTTCATTTTAGCATAGAGTTCAAGAATAAGTCCCTCTTTTGAGTCACGCATCCATTTTCTGTCCCCTGCAAGAAGTTTTTCGCACTCGGATTTTGTTATCGGAACAGATATTTTACAGGTGAGGTTGTTGATCTTCATCTTTTTCTCGAGGCGGATATAGGATGTATCTTCATTGTAATATCTGATACGAAATTTTTCCCGTTCATTTACGCCGTAGAGTTTTTCCCGGAGGACTTTGTCGTCAGGAGTTTCAAAATATAAACTCCGGATTTTGTATGAGCCGTTTCTGCCAGCGTGTTCATCTGATCCAACTATTTCCGACAGACGGTTTTTGATAATCAGATAATCTGCCGTATTCAGGTAGTACTTCAATTCGTGCCTGAAATTCATGGGTTTCACGTTACTTGGTCATCTCGTTTATATTTCATTTGATGTAAAACATTATTAACATTATGCTTTATTTATTTGACAAATTGTAAAATGTATATCTCGTCCAATTACTATTTGAACTCTCACCGCGTATCTTATTGAATACTATAATGTCGGGAAACGTTTCGCATGTCCCTTACCTGAAGCATGCAGAGAGCCGCGCATTCGATATGCACGTTCATACGACAGGTTCCGACGGGTTGACTGATCCGAAGGATCTCGCCAAATATCTGATAAAATGGGATATTTCTGCCGCAGTGACCGATCACAACGGAATCTCCGGCGCTAAGAAGGCACTTGAATATAATAAAAATATTATTCCCGCCATCGAAGTATCCGCTCTGGAAGGTCCCCACATTCTGGTTTATTTTGATACATACCGTGACCTTGCGTCGTATTATGACAAATCCGTCAGGGATTACAAAGGACCCTGTCCACATTTGGCGGTGGATCGTTCGACGGAGAAGGTCATCAATGATGCAAAAGACATGGGCGGTTTTGTGGTCGCAGCACATCCTTACGGATACGGTGTGAGTGTCAGGGGGGTTATGAAGGGGATCGCGACCAAACTGATCCCCTCATATCTGGCTGATGATCTGAATGGTCTGGAGGTCATCTGCGGGGGACTCTCCGAAAAACTGAATTTCCGCGCGGAAAAATACAGCAAAACGCATGATTCCTGTATGACCGGAGGTTCTGATGCGCATGTACTCTGGGAAGTTGGCCGGGCGGTAACAGTTGGATTTGAAAATCAGACGCCGTATGAATTTCTGGAAGATGTGCGGCAGAAAAAGCCGGATATTATGGGTGTTACCCGTACTCCGGCGCAGAATATTCTGATGGGGGCATGCATGACGCCGGGTTATGTTCAATATACCGTGCCGGTTATGCAGGTGATGTTCAAACAGACGGCGATGCGGCAGAAAAAATATCGGGTCAGTTAACGTATCCCGTGGGATACCTGCCAAAAAATAAGAGAGCGGGATGATCAGTAATTTATCCGGATGAATCCAAGCGGCTCTTCCTGATATTCATACGCAAGTTTTGCATTGCCTTGGGGAACGATATAGGCAAGCCATCCCTCTTCAGTTGCATTTTTGAGGATACTGTCAGTTGGGAATGTTGTATATCCATCCGGGAAGACCGCAGATACAGCAGGATAGCCGATCCCGTCTACATAGATCTCGAAATGATAGGGGGCAACGTTTACAGCAGGTTCGTCTCCTCCGATATAGGTCTCAACTATTTTGAGCATTATTATATATTGCCCGGGTTCCGGTGTTGGATTCGATGCAGATCCTTCCGTCAGTACATTTTCAGCATCACTATCAAACAATTTCCCCGTGATACTTATAGAAAGCGTATTTCCTTCCTCTGTCAACGTCATTACCTGATTCTGCAGAACTTCGACAGGTGTTGAAACAGGAGTTGGCGTCGTTGTTGGAACAGCGGTCACGGGTGTTGGGGTGTCTGTCGGGGATGAGATACACCCGGCTGACAGGGTTATTGCCGTCAGTATGAAGAGAGCACCTAGAGTATACCAGATTTTATTCATATATTCTTTACTGAATCTCTTTGCTATAAATAGATTATTGAAATTATTTACAGGATTGCTGAGAACAATCTGGAGATTCCTTCTTTGATTCTCGTCATGACCGTGCGTTTGTTGTATTTTTCAAGCGTGATCTCTGTGCAGTTCGTCTCCAGTTCCGCGAGGAACTTCTCGTTCATCTTTTTGCCGAGCTTTGCATCATAGATGAAAGCGTTAGTTTCAAAGTTCAACTTGAAACTCCTGATATCCCAGTTGGCTGTGCCGACTGTGGTTGCCACGCCGTCGAAGATGGCGGTCTTACTGTGGATAAATCCATCGTTATACGTATATCCCCTGACACCTGCTTTGATCAGGTCACCAAGGTAGGATTGGTTTGCCCAATACACGAATAGATGATCTGGTACACTGGGAATGACGATCCTCACATCGATGCCGGAGCGTGCCGCGAGCAGAAGTTCGGTGAACATGGGTTCATCCGGAATGAAATACGGGGTCTGGATGTAGATAGATTCTTGGGCATGACCGATCAGGCTCATGTATCCTGAGTAGATCGCTTTTCCGTCCGAGTCAGGACCTGAAGAGGCAATCTGGACATTTGAGGTGCCCGTTACATCCTGAGTCCCCAAGGGCGGATAATACGGACTCGCATGTGACTCTATGGAAATTCCTGCATCCTTTGCCGCATAGTTCCAGTCCATGATGAATCTGTTCTGTAATGCATTGACTGCTCTTCCGTGGATCTGAAGGTGCGTGTCACGCCAGTAACCCATCGGACCTTTGCCGAGGTATTCATCGCCAATGTTGAACCCGCCGATAAATCCGGCCTTTCCGTCAACGACCAGGATCTTTCTGTGGTTTCTGAAGTGCACACGGGTGTTGAGAAACGGAATTTTGAGCGGGAAAAATATCCTGACATCCCCCCCGGCTTTTTTGAGAGGGGTGAAAAATTTCTTATGAATGGCGACCGTTCCTGCTGCATCGAAGATCACCCTGACCCTGATTCCTGCCATTGCTTTTTTTGTCAGGAGTGCCATTATTTCGTTTCCAAGCTCGTCGTCCCGGATGATGAAATATTCCATGTGGATATGGTGCTTTGCTCCGGCAATCGCCTGTTTCATAGCGGCGAATATCTCTTCCCCGTCTGTATAAACGGTTATATCATTATTATTCGATATGACGGAATTATCCAGATTTAGAAGAAGAGCTATTGTAGCGTCACACCAGGCAAGATCCGGAGGGAGGCTCAGATGTCCTCCTTCAGTGATCGTCTTGTACTGCGCCTTGGCTATCTTCATCATCTCAAGATCTGCTTTCGTCTTTTTATTGAATATGTGGGCACCATACAGGTGTCGTCCAAAGAAAAGATACAGGATGAATCCGACTATCGGGATGAGTATCATCACCAGAAGCCAGGTTATAGCTGTCTGAGGATTCCGTCTTTCGAGGAAAACCACGACAATACATGCCAGGATGTCGACAATGATAACAATAAACTGTAGGATCCAGAGGACAAAATCGATTATTACTGTTATCATATCCAGCATAGGTACGTTTATATTCATTCTATGGATGATAAAAGTTGATGTATTTGTACCTCAAATGATACGTGTATTGTGGAGTCCAGCAGAATATTGTTCGAATACTGGGGGAGAGGTCTGCTTGTTGCAGCTATGATTTCAGCGATCGTCGGACTTCTTTTACCGGATACAGCCGTCATCCTATATAGTTTGGCCGTCCTTTTTTTCCTTCTCTCGATTATGTGTATTTTTGCCGGCAGGCATATGAAGAAGGAGGAGTAAGATGCCGGTTATTACATTTTCACGAAATGTGTTTCTCCCGCTGACGAATGTCTGCGCAAATGCATGCGGGTATTGTTCGTTCAAGACCCCCGTGAAACAGGGCTGTGTTATGCAAAAAGAGGAGGTCATGGCGACCTTGAGACGCGGAGCGAAATTTTCCTGCACGGAAGCACTGTTTACCTTCGGTGAACGTCCTGAGCATGAAACAGGTTTTATGCAGTATATCAATGAAATCGGCTACAAGGATATTCTCTCATATTGTCTGGATATGAGTCGCTATGCGATCTCGCTTGGGATCCTCCCGCACACGAATGCGGGGGTCCTCACGTATGACGAATTAGCAAAGCTCCGGCACGTGAATGCGAGTATGGGTCTGATGCTGGAAACGACGGCTGAGATCCCTGCACATGAATATAGTCCGGGAAAGAAGCCGGAGGTCCGGATCGAGATGATCGAAAATGCCGGTAAGCTGAAGATCCCATTCACGACAGGGCTTCTTCTCGGGATCGGTGAGACGAGGGATGACCGTATCGAATCTCTGGAAGTGATCCGTGATCTCCACAAAAGATACGGGCACATTCAGGAGGTCATCGTCCAGAATTTCTGCCCGAAGGAGGGAACGGATATGGCATCATATCCCGGGGCGTCTACCGAGATCATCGCGGATACGCTCACGCTCGCGAAAGACATCCTTCCAAACGACGTTTCCATTCAGATCCCGCCGAATCTTGCCGATGCATCGATTCTTTTGTCTCTCGGTGTGACCGATCTGGGCGGTGTCTCTCCGGTGACGATCGATTACATCAATCCGGAACATCCCTGGCCTGCACTGGACACACTGAAGGATATTGCCAGGGGTTACGAGGTAAAAGAGCGGCTCTGTATTTATAAAAAATACTGTAATGAGCAGTGGGTCGCCCCGGAGATGCTGGGACTCGTTACAAAATTAGCAAAAAAAATATATTAAAATATTCATTGCGGGAACTTA
>CAYSRP010000059.1:0-8642 GCA_964433475.1 uncultured Methanomicrobiales archaeon | reverse complement strand
GATACAAACCGCCGGTATGTATCCACACGCCGATCGTCAACGGTCTCGACGGCGAGAAGATGTCCTCCTCGAAAGGAAATGTGATCTCGGTCGCAGACTCCCCCGAAGATATCAAAAAGAAGCTGAAGAAGGCATTCTGCCCGCCGGAGACGGAAGGAAACCCGATCCTGCAGATCTTCCGGTACAACGTCTTCCCGAGAATCGATACGGTCGCGATCCGCAGACCTGAGAAGTTCGGCGGAGATCTGGAGTTCCAGAGCTATGCAGAACTCGAGACGGCCTATGCCGGCGGAAAGATCCACCCGATGGATCTGAAGGCTGCATGCGGCGACTCCCTTGCGGAACTTCTCGCCGATGCTTACGCATACGTGCAGAGCTACAAAAACTAATATTCCTTTTTTTATGCCTGAGATACCGGATCATACGTTCACGGAAATAACGCCGATCCTCAAAGGCTGGTCCGACGATGAAAAATATCTTGTCCAAACAGACGATGGTCAGAAACTTTTACTTCGTTTGTCTGCCGGAGATAAATACGACCGGAAAAAAGAGGAGTTCGAGGCTCTTCAAACGATAGAATCGAGGGGCATCCCTGCACCAAAACCCGTAGAATTCGGAAGATGCAGCGATACGACATCGTACATGCTCCTTACCTGGACGGAGGGAAAAGAGGCGGATGACGTTTTGCCTCTGCTTTCAAACGAAGAGCAGTACAGGGTGGGAGTGAAAGCCGGGATCCTGCAAAAACAGCTGAACGCGATCCCGGCGCCGGAGGATATGATACCATGGGATATACGGTTCGGGAAAAAACTCGACTGGAGAAACGAGCGGTATCTTGGCTGCGGTGTTCGTTTCAAGCATGATGATCTGATGCTTGCCTGGATCGAAGAGCACAGAAATCTGATAAAAAACCGGCCGCAGTCGTTTCAGCACGGAGATTTTCACTGCGGAAATATCATCATCGACGGAGAGGGAAACCCCTGTATAATCGATTTTAACAGGATCGACTACGGGGATCCCTGGGAAGAGTTCAACCGGATCGTGTGGTGCGTAAAGAAGAGTATCTATTTTGCGGCAGGACGGATCGACGGATATTTTGACGGATCCATTCCGGATGGATTCTGGGATCTGCTTCTGTTATACATAAGCAGCAATACGCTTGGCTCGATCCCCTGGTCGATACCTTTTGGGCAAAAAGAGGTTGATACGGCTGTAGAAATGGCAAAAGAGGTCCTATTCTGGTATGATGATATGAAAACTTCCGTTCCTTCGCGGTATGTTGATGCTGAAAAGAGATGAGAGTAAAGTAGAAGTTTCGAAAACCCAATACTACATCATCGAATGAAACTCACAGTACTCGTCGACAATAACACATTTATCGACAAATATTTTTACGGAGAGCCGGGTCTCTCCTTCTATATTGAGGACGGAACGGAGAAGATCCTGCTCGATACAGGATACTCGGAGCTTTTCATCAGGAACGCAAAGAAACTCGGGATCGATCTCTCAACTCTGACGAAGATCGTGATCTCCCACGGACACGACGACCACACCGGCGGTCTGCTCTACCTGCTGGAAAATTTCGAAACGTCGTCGTTCGAAGTGATCACCCATCCTGACACGTTCGCCGAAAAACGCCGGGGCGATCTGCTGACAGGGTCGCCGGTCTCTGAAAAGACCATGCGGGAACGGACCCGTCTGCATCTCTCGAAGGAGCCGGTAAAGGTGAGTGATCATATAACCTTCCTCGGCGAGATCCCGATCACGCAGGAGTTCGAACAGAGACCGAAGATGGACATGCGAAAAACGCCGGAGGGATATGTCCCGGACTTTATTTTAGAGGACTCAGCTCTTGTCTATGAAAAAGAGTCAGGGATCTATATTATTACTGGCTGTTCGCATGCAGGGATCTGTAATATCTGTGCGTATGCAAAAGAGCTGTTCAAGAAACCGATCCTTGGGATCATCGGCGGCTGGCATATGAAGAAGATGGATGAGCGGGCAGAGAAGACGATCGCCTATATGCAGAAAGAAGGGATCACGGAGATGTATCCCTGCCATTGTACCTCGTTTGCGGTGAAAGCAGCGGTCCATTACGTGATCCCGGTGCATGAGGTGGGGGTCGGGCTTACGGTCGAGTGGTGAGGGAAAGATCCCCGTTTTTTCAGGGTGCACGTCATTCTCCAAACTCTGTTGAACCATAGAGAAAAACTAATCTAACCTCAAATATACCGTATTTTTCCTCCTGACTCACATGTGCATAGTTTCGGAAATAACGTGAACCCTTATAAAAAAACTTAGCATAGCGGTCTATTTTCCAAATATAACCCGCAAATCAACAGAATTTTGGGGGCACGTAGATTTCTGAAACCTGCCCCCGCACAGCAAACAAAAAACCGGGGGCACATACAACGTGCCCCCAATTTTTTGAACATCCCTTAAAACCCTCCTCCATGAATGGATCTCTCCTCGACCCCCATTATGTCCCCCTCCCCAAAAACTAATACCCAATAAAAGAAACATATCCCCTACAGCACAGCTGAAAAATTACATCAACCCCCATCATGTCCTCCCAAAAAAACAGCAAACCAAAAGTCTGCTCACCGCCCAAAAACTCGTCTTCGGATGATCAACACCAGGAACAGGACGGCAGAATCGAATACCTCGACCGCAAACTTTCCGAACTCGGCATCAGGATCAAAGATGCCAACACAAGAAAAGTTACCGGCGAAGTCTTTGACGAAGTCACTCTTTTAGCACTCTACAAACTCGTCAAGAAAAATGTCATCACCTCTGTAGGTGGTTCCATCTCAACCGGAAAAGAAGCAAACGTATTCATTGCCGGAAAACTTGACGACGCAGGAAATGAAATCTCTGCAGCCCTCAAAATTTACCGGATCAGAACCGGGAACTTCACCACCATGGGTGATTACATCCTCGGTGACCCGCGATTTGAAGGGATCCGCAGAACACACAAAGACCTCATCTTTGCCTGGACCCAGAAAGAGTACAGCAACCTTACGCGTACCCGTGAAGCAGGCATCCCCTGCCCGACCCCCTACGCATTCGACCGGAACATCCTCGTAATGCAATTTCTCGGAGAAGGAAACATACCCTACCCCCAGATGCGTCAGCGTCTCCCGGGAACTCCCGCAGAAGCATACGAAGACTCCGTCGGGCTTATCCGCGATCTCTATCAGAAAGCTCATCTTATCCACGGAGACTTATCCGAGTACAACATCCTGACCGGTCCGGACGGACTCATCCTCATCGACATGGCACAAGCCGTCATACCCGAACACCCGAGAGCCTACAACTTCCTCTTCAGGGACATCAAAAACATCAACAGATTTTTCGCAAACAAATGCGAAACGACCAACGAACACGAACTCTTCAGAGACATCGTCGGAGAAGACTTTTTCGAGATATAAATCATGACACAGGAAATAAAGATCCCAAACGACAGAATCGGCGCAATTATTGGAAAAAGCGGTGAGACCAGAAAAGCTCTGGAAAAAACCCTCAACGTAACACTTGACATCGACAGTCAGACCGGACTCATCGAGATCACCAACGAAGAGGATTCCCTTTCCGAGATCCGCTCGATGGAAGTCATCAAAGCCATCGGACGCGGCTTCTCACCAGAACGGGCAAAAAAGCTGCTCGAAGACGACGACATGATCCTGACCCTGGTCGATCTCTCAGACATCGCCGATACACCCCAGAAACTCGCAAGAATCAGAGGAAGGATCATCGGACGCGACGGGAAAGCCCGCGAGCAGATCGAAAACATGACCGGCACGGTCGTTTCCGTCTACGGAAAAACGGTCGGCATCATCGGCATGCCTGACCAGTCAAACGATGCTCATACTGCAATCACCATGCTTATCAACGGCTCAGATCATAATTCTGTCTTTAATTTCCTGGAACGGAAAAAGAAAGAAGCAAAGATGGATATGCTGAATTATTACTACTGAGAGAGATATAAAGTAAAAATTATTATATACTATGAGTGATTCTGCAGAGTTCCACTGGAAACAAAGGGGTATGAATATTATCGGTCCCGTTTTATGAAAATAGACGAGTTGCCGGTCCCAAATCACCTGCGCGAGGCATATTTAAAAAATGGCATCGAGGAACTTTATCCCCCGCAGGCTGAGTGTGTAAAAGCCGGATTATTCGACCGGAAAAACATTTTGGCCGCAATTCCAACAGCTTCCGGAAAAACACTCATCGCAGAAATGGCGATGCAGAAGGAGATTGCCGAGGGAGGAAAATGTCTCTACATCGTCCCCCTGAAAGCCCTTGCATCGGAAAAATACGAAGACTTCAGTGGAAAATCCGTCAAAGTGGGGATCGCGACCGGCGACCCTGACCAGCGCGACGAGTACCTCGGCAGATACGACATCATCGTGGCAACATCCGAAAAGACCGATTCACTTCTCCGGAACAAAGCCGGGTGGCTGAAACAGATCTCCCTCCTGGTTGTCGATGAGATCCATCTGATCGGCGACGAGTCCCGGGGAGCGACTCTCGAGATGGTGATCGCCCAACTCAGGTTCCTGAATCAGGATATGCAGATAATAGGTCTGTCCGCCACGATGGGAAATCCCGAAAGTCTGGCAAAATGGCTGGATGCGGGCCTGATCACGAGCGACTGGAGACCGGTCGACCTCAGAGAAGGTGTCTACTTCGACGGAGCGATCCACTTTCACGGAACAGAGAGGATCGTCGAAACACCAAAAAAAGATGACGACCTGAATCTTCTTCTCGATACCATAAACGAAGGCGGGCAGTGTCTGGTTTTTGTATCCTCACGCCGCTCTGCCGAAGCATACGCAAAACGTGCCGCTTCTGCTTTGAAAAGGTCCTCGCCGGCACTTGACGAGATCTCAACTATCATTACCAAAGCAGATACCACGACATCCGGAAAAAACCTTGCCCTTGCGGTAAAATCCGGAGCCGCCTTTCATCATGCGGGTCTCCCCCGTGAAGCGAGAAAAGCCATCGAAGACGGATTCCGGAAAGGCGACATCCTCGCCATTTCCTCCACTCCGACACTCGCAGCCGGACTGAACCTTCCTGCACGAAGGGTCATCATCCGGGATTATCAGAGATATGAGAGAGGTGCCGGCATGAATCCGATCCCGGTCCTCGAATACCACCAGATGGCAGGAAGAGCCGGACGCCCCAGACTCGATCCCTACGGCGAGGCGGTACTGATCGCAAAAGAAAAACAGGACGTTGACCGACTCTTCGAAGAGTTCATCGATGCCCCGGCAGAAGACATCTCCTCCCAATGCCAGAAAGAGAATGAGCTCAGGAGCCATCTCCTTGCACTCATCACCTCGGGATTTGCAAAAACCAAAGACGAAGTCAAAGGATTCATGGAAAAATCCTTCTACGCAAGCCAGAAATCCGTTCACCGGCGTCTCGATAAAAATGTTGAGAAGACGCTCGCATATCTGGAAAAATCCGGGATGATCGAGTATGACGGGGAAGAAATTCACGGAACGATGTTCGGCGCACTTTCATCAAGGCTCTATCTTGACCCTGAATCCGCTATGATGATAAAAGACGGGCTCAAAGACAAGGAAGAGTTCACCGGGTTTGGGATGCTGCATCTTCTCTGTATGACACCGGATATGTTCCGGTTCTATCTCAAAGCCTCAGACGAGAAGTTCATCGACAAGATCCTCACCGAACGGGGAGAGGAACTCATGCTCGAAGACATCTCCGAAGAGTTCTTCGCGGCGATCAAGACCGCTCTTGTTGCCGAAGAGTGGATGAATGAGATTACTGAAGATTCCATCTGCGAACGGTTCGGGGTCGGAGCCGGGGATATCCACGCGGTCGTGGAAAATCTCAGATGGCTCATGCACGCTGCAGGCAGGATCTGTCATGAGTTCACCCCCAGATCCGATGAGAAAATGCGGGATCTGGAACTCAGGTTAACGCACGGAGTGAAAGAAGAACTGCTGCCGCTCATCGCCCTCAAAGGTATCGGCAGGGTAAGAGCCCGCAGACTCTTTGACCGGGGGATCACCAGCCCAAAAGACCTTCTCGCGGCAAATGAGAATGAGATCGTCTCCCTTCTCGGGGCAACGACCGCAAAGAAAGTTTTTGAAGAAGCAAAACGAAGATCCGGTAAGAAAATCCTTCCGGATCTCAACGAGAGAGAGGAGGAGGATGAACCTGCGGAGAAAAAACCACAGGCGACCCTGTTTGATTTTGGAGGATAACAATGACTATGGAAATTTATTCAGGAAAAGTTGATGTATCAGGCATTCCCCTCACCCTTAAGGGGATAAATGCTATTGGAAAAGAGACGGGATCCACGATCGTTCTTCTGGATGCAGCGAAAATCGCGGGCAAAGCTCACATAGAGTCCGCAGTCATGCATGCGAAGAGGTCTTTTTCCGAAGGAAAAAATATCGCACGTACGTTATCGATGGAGATCTTACTCTACACTTCAGGACAGAGGCAGTGTGCTCTTGCACCGCGTTTTGGTCTGCATGAAGGGAAAAACCAGGTCTATGTTCTGATTCTTGACGGTGATGTGGAAGCAGCAAAAGATAAACTCGGAAAAATCATAGAAGAATCAGCGGAAATCAGTGCGGACACGAAGACGCTCATGGAGGAATTCAGTATCTCTAAAGAGGAACTTAGCGTTGTCGGAAAAGAACGGATCGGCGAACTGGTGCTGGAACGGGTCGCAATGCTCGATGCATGGAGATAAAAATCTGAACAGCTATGAAAACCCTGAATAAAATACTATTTTTTATCCTTGTTTTACTTCTTATTACTACTGTAGTCATCGGTCTGGGAATATTTTTCCAAAATACTTATCCGAAAATCACCGTTAACGGATCGGACACCTCGACAACTACCGTCGGAATAGAGTTTCCTTTTAAGGATGATATTGTTCAGGGAGAAATCACTATTTCCCTTGCTCCTTATAATGGTGCAAAAGTGAATGGGACCAAAACCAGCCACACGTATGGTGATGCCTGGGATGCGGAAAAATATTATCTTGCGATCTCAAATGACCCTGCGCAGGATGAAATGTATGCAGCTCTCCTCGGATTTTTTGATGATTATGCGATAAAGCATGACCTCACGAGCGACGAATATGTCGAACTGCTGAGCACATACGCTCAGAGCATTCCTTATCAAACAGCCGGACTTGAGGTAAAATTCCCCATTGAAACGGTTGTTGATGACTGGGGAGACTGTGATGACACAAGTGTCCTTCTTGCAGGTCTTCTTTCCAGAAAAGGGTATGATACGGGAGTGGTCAACTTCGAAAATGAAAATCACATGACCGCAGCCGTCAAAGGCGGAAATGAAACTGCATACGGAAATACCAGTTACAGTATTATTGAAACAACAAGATACGCATACATCGGCGAGATCTCCGATCTTATCCGGAATGATACATCGACCGCTAATTTCTCATTCTATCGGATCGGCGAGGGACAAAAATCCTATACAGCATCCTATGAGGTGAGAAAGATCCTTGATGCACGGGAACAGGCATACGTTACGATCCAGACCCTCTATGACGAGCTGAGCACGCAATTAGCAGTGATAGAGGAGCAGGAGGCCTTGCTCCGGTATTCCTGGAACATGGCCCTCTATCGTGAGTATGAGCAAAATATCGACACCTATAATGATGGCATTACGACCAGAGATGAATATATCGGACTCATAAATACGATAAGCAGCGGGTCTTATAATCGGGAAGAGGTTTATCAGACGGTCATTTCCATGATGTGATCATCCATGACATAACCTTCTCCGATATCGGTAACGATGTCACGGACTTTGATAAAGCCGAGATGCTCATATACTTTTATGGAGGAGAGGTTTCCTTTGTTTACCGTCAACCAGATCTTATGTAATCCTTCTTTTTTACAGAGTTCTTTGATGAATGAGATGGTCTTTGTGGCGATATGCCGGCCGCGGCAGATTTTTACAATGTAGATCTTTGAAAGGAAGAGGGAATTTTTTTCAGGTTCAGCGTGGATAGCGGTATATCCTATGGACTCATCACCCAGCTTTATCAGAAAATACCGGTACCCTTCGTGGATCTGATTGGTAATGGCAGCAACTGACTGAAATTTTTCGAGCATATAGTACACCTGCGCAGAGCCGATCAGCGGAGTAAAATGTTCTGTCCAGATAGTATTTGCGAGATCTGCGACCTCGATGATTTGTGCAGGTGTCTCAGCAGAACTGATTTTTATTGGCATCACATCGATCGGCATATGGTAATATGTACAATTTTCAGAGAGATAATTTTCCCGGTTCAGATCAGGAATGGAATGCTGGAATTGAAAATTAAAGATGTTTCTATCTGTGATTATGTAATGAAACAACTCACAAAAAATTATGAAGGAGTCCCTAAAATTCTGATTTTTTGTAAAAATCTGTTTTTGAGGATATTTTTGGATGAAGGATTTGCATATAATCCAAAATACTGGATGGTCTTAGGTAATCGGGAAATTGTTTTGCAACAGATAAAAGTGAAATAAATTTTTACGATTTTTTGTTAATATGGATTATTTTTGGAAAAGACCCCCACCCCTTTGTTTCCACTGGAGATTTTTATTTTATAACAATGAAAAAAATACTTTTTT
>CAYSRP010000058.1:0-8657 GCA_964433475.1 uncultured Methanomicrobiales archaeon | reverse complement strand
CCTTACATTTTTCGCAGCTCTCTGCGTGCTTGCACTTTGTATGTGTGCAGGATGCGTCGCAAATGAGACAGATTCGGGTGATGGAACCATTACGATCACCGATTCAGCCGGAAGAGAAGTAGTTCTCCCTGATAACATTACAACGGTTGGAACATATGGAGCTGCATCCACGAGATTCATCACTTATCTCGATGCGGTCGATATGCTGGTCGGTGTTAGTTCAAATGACAAGACAGTGAATGTTGACACGGAAGGTCGCCCGTATATGCTGGCACATCCTGAAATTGCCAACGTTGCATTAATTGGGACATCAGATAGTTTTGATCCGGAACTTGCATTAACAATAAAACCGGATGTTATCTTTTTAACAACGGAAGACGCAGCCGCTGCTAACGAAGCATATGAAAAAGCAGGAATTCCGATTGTCTGTTTCTACCCATACGATCCTGTGACCCAGTTTGACAAATTCTCTGAAAGTATTCTTATGATGGGCAAAGTCCTTGGAAAAGAGGAACGTGCAAATGAAGTAATTGACTATTTTGCCAACATGAAAGCAGACTTGATTGCACGAACTCCGGATATTTCCATGGATGAAAAACCTGTTGTTTACATAGGTGGAATTGGAAACCGTGGTCCACATGGTCTGCAATCAACCAAACCGGACTTTATCGGATTCACGCTTCTTTCTGCGAATCAGAAAGCAGCAGATGTTACAAGTAGTGATGCAGCCACAATCGCCAAAGAAAAAATTCTTGAATGGGATCCCGACATTCTCTTCATCGACCTTGATACATCTGGTGCCGCAGACGGCGGTGCACTACTCGAACTGAAAAATGATGCGTCATATCAGGAACTTAACGCAGTCAAGACAGGAGAGATCTATGCTATTCCTCCGGACACAAGGAGTTGGACAAATTACGGAACCAGCTTTGCTAATGCATACTTCGTTGGAACCATCCTCTATCCTGAACAATTCAAAGATATTGATGCAAAAAAGAAGGCTGATGAAATCTATGCCTTCCTTGTTGGAGAACCGATCTTTGATCAGTTGTATAAGAACACAGGCTCACTCGCCTATCAGAAAGTGGATCTTTCCACCATTTAATTTTTTAAAATCATGACTGACTTACATATGAACTGCGTACCGGTTGGTTTTGTCTCATCTTCGTTTAAAAAACACGGGGATGCCCCAAAACAGGGACGACTCACAGACGAATTGAGTTTAATCACTCTCAAAGAAGAATATGCAGATGCTGCCGATGTACTTCGTGCAGGAGACGATTTGTTTATCTTCTGCTGGTTCGACAAGGCGGACAGAACGATTATTCGCTCCCCAAAATACGGAGACCCGAAAAATCCGCCTCAAGGTGTTTTTTCGACCCGTTCCCCAAACCGCCCAAATCCTATAGCATTGACCCTCGTAAAACTTGTGAAGATCGAGGGGAACATTCTGACCGTCAGGGGACTGGAAGCATTTGACGGCACACCAGTACTTGATATCAAACCCTACTCAGAAGGTATCGACACACCGCGGAACGAATAGATCATGACAAAAGAAGAAAAAAAACCAAAGGATTACAAAGCCTACGTCGGCAAAAAAGTCACGGTAATTTTAATTGGAATTGCCGCTACTATCGTTATGTTTCTCGTTTCCGTTTCGGTAGGTGCAGTTTCTATCCCGATCCCGGATATCATCGCAACAATTTTTGGCGGCGGGGGGACGAGTCTTTATGAACGGATCATCTGGAACATCAGAATCCCCCAGGCTTTGACAGCAATTGTTGCAGGTGCAGGATTAGCAATTGCAGGTGTTGCCATGCAGTCCGTTTTGCGTAACCCGCTTGCATCCCCGTTTACACTTGGTCTTTCCAATGCTGCGGCATTCGGGGCAGCAGTCGGTATCCTGCTTTTTGGGGCAGGGACCACAGGCAGCAGTATCGCCGATGCGGTTGTGGTCAACAACCCGTATCTGACAACGATGTCGGCATTTTTCTTTGCCATTCTGACAACAGTAATTATTCTGCTCATCTCAAAAATCCGTTCAGCAAGTCCAGAAACCATGATCCTGGCAGGTGTTGCCATCAGTTCGCTATTTAGCGCAGGATTAATGGCGATCCAGTACTTCGTTGATGACACACGTCTTGCATCAATCGTCTTCTGGCAGTTTGGCGATGTTGCCAGAGCAAGCTGGTCAGAACTTGGTCTGATTACCCTGATAACAGTTATTTGCTTTATCTATTTCATCTACAAACGCTGGGACTACAACTCAATTGATGCAGGAGAAGAAACTGCAAAGGGTCTTGGCGTAAACGTTGATCGGACCAGACTCATCGGTATGATCGCAGCGTCACTGATCAGTGCAACGGTCGTGGCATTTCTTGGCATCATCGGCTTTGTTGGTCTCGTCTGTCCGCACATGATGCGGCGTATCGTTGGCGACGATCACCGGTTTTTGATTCCGGCAACTTTCGTCTGCGGAGCAGTCCTTCTGCTTGTTTCTGATACTGTCGCAAGAACATTGATCTCCCCGACGGTTTTACCTGTCGCGGTCATTACATCATTCCTCGGAGCTCCCGTGTTCCTGTATCTCATTATCAGGGGGAGACGGACATGACTGATAAAATATCTCACGAAGAACACAGCCATGATGAAGAAATGCATATCCATCCTCATGTTCATTCAGAAGGATATGTCCACACGCATGAACATCTTCACGGTGTTCCACATGACCACCACACAGATTTACCGGCACCTGCTCTGCTGAATGTTGACGGAGTTAATTTTGAGTACAAGACAGCCAGGGTCCTGAATGAGATTTGCGTTGGTGTTGCCCGCGGTGAAATCCTTGCGATCCTTGGTCCAAACGGCGTTGGAAAATCGACGCTTCTCAAATGTATGAACCTGATCCTCCAGCCAAAAACCGGAACTGTCATGCTCGGCGAGCTGAATCTGACAAAGATGAGCGGCAATGATATTGCAAAAAATGTCGGCTACGTTGCCCAGAGAAATGACTCTGCCCGTATGACGGTTTTTGATTCGGTACTTCTTGGACGAAAACCGCATATCGGATGGCGGGTCACAGATCACGATTATAAAATAGTGGAAAATGCAATAGAAAGATTTGGTCTTACCGACATGCAGCTCAGGTACATTGACGAACTCTCTGGCGGTGAATTGCAGAGAGTCTGTCTTTGCCGAGCAATTGTTCAGGAACCCTCTGTACTTCTTCTGGATGAACCGACAAGTTCCCTTGATCTGTGTAGGCAGATGGAAATATTACGGGCCATTCGTAATGTAGTTGATCATCACGATGTGGCAACCGTAATGACGATGCATGATCTGAACCTGGCTCTCCGGTTTGCCGACCGGTTTTTGTTTATGAAAGACGGAAAAATTTACGCGATGTGCGACAAATCAGGAGTGACAGAGGAAATAATTGAGGCTGTTTATGGAATTTCAGTTGATGTAATCTATCACAATAATCTCCCGATCGTTGTACCCTGCGAGCAAGTGTGAAAAATGAACGACGCAAACATTGAATGGAACGAACGATATCTGGCACAGCAGAAAAACACTGATTACCAATCCAGTGCCGAATTATTTTCCATTCAGGAAAATGTTGACCGGATGACGCGTTCTCTGATCGAAGGTTCAATGAACCGGGTACACGATCAGCTTGATGCACTGGATTTTATCAGCGGATCTACGGTTCTTGATATCGGGGCCGGTCCCGGGACCCTTGCGGTCCCTCTTGCCGGCAAAGGATGTAAAGTCACGGTTGTTGAACCATCAACCCCGATGACAGTTTCCATGGAGAAATACAAAACCCTGAAAGGGATCGATGCAAAAATATCTGTGATACCCCAGGTTTGGGAAACGGTAAATCCTGAAGAGATCGGTGAGTATGATTACGTCATCTCTTCCTTTGCAATGGCAGTGCCGGACCTCCGTGATGCCCTCCTGAAGATGGATCGGGTAGCAAAAAAACAGGTACATATTTTCTGGTTCCTGAACGCTCCCTCCTGGTCAGCGATCCAAACCGATCTCTGGGGTAAACTGCATAAAGGAGAGTCTGCTGAGAAATCCTATGCAAATCTGATTTGGAATGCTTTGTATCAGGAGGGGATCTATGCAAATCTTGAGGTGTATCCCATGAAGGATGCACGAAGATATGCAGATATCCCCGAGGCGGTTTGTGAATTCACGAATCGTCTTTCTGCAAAACAAAAGTGGCAGATCGACCTCGTTGAAGAGTATCTTAGAGATAATCTTGTCTGGCAGGATGGTCAGTTCGTATTTCCAGATAACGGCATGTATGCCCACATCTGGTGGTGTAAATAATAATTAGGGGTAATTATGACAGAACAGTATGTATGTAATCTAATTGGAAGGGTATCATCCCCGTTTAAAGAAAAAGGCGACGCCCCGGCACAGGGACGTGAAAAAAATCTCGTCAGCGAAATAATCATAGACCCCGGGTTTGCGGAGGGTCTGGAAGGACTAACTGTCGGTCAGCAGATATTTGTGCTCTGCTGGTTTGACCGCTCAGCCCGTGACGTTATAAAAGTTCACCCGAGAGGGAAAATGGAAAATCCCCTGACGGGGGTTTTCAACACCCGGTCACCGGCACGTCCGAATCCGGTATCTCTGACACTGGTTACCATTCAGGAAATCACAAACAATATTCTGACAGTATCCGGTCTCGATGCCCTGGACAACACACCTGTTATTGATATCAAACCTTATGAAGTGAGGATCGATGCACCAATGTAGGCGTGATCCCAACGTTGATCAACGAATATATTTCTATTTTTCATAATGATGTAAAAGATAAAACCTACTTGTTTTATAATCAGTAAATCATATTATATTTATGAGCAAACAAGGTTTACTGCTTATTAGTCATGGTAGCAGACTCAAGTATAATAAAGAACTCGCCACCTCCACAGCGCAGCTTATGGAAAATAAGAGTGGCGAATTCCTGATAAAATCCTGTTTTATGGAACACAGTTCCCCAAATGTTCCGGAAGGGATCGCTGAAATGAAAAAAGAAGATATTGAACTTCTTGTCGTCGTCCCGCTTTTCCTTGCAAAAGGTGTTCACATTCTTAATGATATCCCGGAGCTTCTTGGTCTTGCTTCCGGAGAATTCAAAGGGATTTTCACCCTGGAGAACGGGAGAGAGATCCCACTTATTTATGCTGACCCAATAGGAATGGACCCGCTTCTTGCAGATCTCATGCTGAAAAATGCACGAATAGCCATTCAAAAATATCAATAACCTTTTTTCTGGTTTTTTTCTATAAGAGTTGTGATGATTCAAAAGTGTTCGATTATCCTGATGCTCTGATCATATTCCTGATTGAATGTTTCCACCCGTGTACGGACCCTGTCAAACATTCCACCGGATGAAAGGATCAGGGTATTCTTTTTATTGATGGCTTTCAATACACATTTATCGATCACCCCATAGGTAAATTCAAGAGAGATATTTTCATTCCCGGCAAATGCTTTTGCTTTCGTCCCCATCGCACCAACTGCAGCGATCCTGCCGGATTTCAGGAGATCTTTAACGATTTCCGGAGAGACATGTTCTGCATCAGCCAGATAGATATCCCCTGAAATCGGCGTATCCTTTTTCATCTTTTGCAGCCCGCAGTTCTCACAGAGATATGTGATAAAGTCCAGTGCGGATTTTGGGAGGGTTTCGATTGACGGCATCCCTTTCTCTGCAAGTCCTTCATAGAGTTCCAGGAGGACCGGCATGGAGAGTTTGCAGGATTTGACGAGGTCTTTGTTGTAAAAAACATCTTCCGGTTTCCCTTCCAAAAGGAGATTGCCTCCTTTGATGAGGAGAACACGGTCCGCCCATGGATATGCAAGTTCAACGTCATGCGTCGATATGATGATGGTTTTTCCGTTTATCTGCATTTCATCCAGAAGTTCCATGATATCTTCGGAACCAGCCGGATCAAGGGCACTCGTAGGTTCATCAAAGACCAATACATCCGGATCCATGGCAAGTATCCCTGCCATCGCTGCACGTTTCTTTTCCCCGCCGGAAAGCTGATGGATAGGTCTCCGTTCAAACCCTGTGAGACCGGTATCGCTGAGAGCATCAAGAACAACACTCCTGACCTCCTCACGTGACATCCCAAGATTCACCGGTCCGAATGCAACATCCTGAAAAACTGTCGGGGCAATAGTCTGCACATCCGGATTCTGGAATACGAATCCTACTCTTCTCCGAAGTTCCCGCAATGCCTCTTTGTTATAAGTGACCTTCTCTCCGTTGAATAGGATCTCCCCACTATCCGGTTTGAGCATACCGTTGAACATCAGAAGCAATGTCGATTTTCCGGCACCATTCGGACCTACAAGAGCAATTTTTTCTCCGGCATTGATCTTGAACGATACATTATCCAGTGCTTTTGGTCCATTCGGGTATTTATAACAGACATTTTTTAATTCAATGATCGATCCCATGGTTTAAACTCCAAATAAGGTGAATCCATATGTATATACTGCAATAACTATCAGAACTGCCAAAATAATGCTAACGCAGGTCATGAGTTTTGGTGAAAATTTCAGGTCATCATCATTAAGGGCAAACTTTCCATCGTAACACCGGCAGTCCATCGCCTTCATCAAATCTTCTCCTGCCACCCATGTGTTGATGAAAAGGGACCCGGCCATCATACCATAGGAGTTGATTGCTTCTTTCGTCGAGCCGTATCCAAGCCTCATGACCTGGGATGAATGTATCTGAACCGCCTGTTCAATCAAAACAAAGATAAAACGATAGATGAGCATGGCAAGATCGATAAACTCATGCGGTATCCTGCATTTAGCTGCAATAGTGAAAAGTTCGGTTACCGGTGTTGTGAGTGCGATAAAGAACAACGAGCACATCCCGGCAAATACCCGTGCAAAAATCAGCAGACCTTCATTCAAACTGCCGGTACTGACAATGATATTGAACCAGTCAAATACGGGGATGTTGAGGAGAACGTCTCCTGAGTTCCTAAGAAATATAATGACCAGAACGCTGATGATCGCAAATCCGAGAGGGACTGTCAGCAGCATCAGGTAAAATTTCAGATCGATCTTTGCAAGAACCAGCGTCGCAAACATTGTTATCGCAATGATCAGGAGTGGGACTATGAGACTCTGCGATGAGATCGCAATGAGAATACAGCCTAAACCAAAGACAAGTTTGATGCCGGGGTGGATATCGCGCAGACGGTTGTTCTGCGCTATATTCTCCATGAATTCATAATACATTGATCCAATCTCCTGGTTCTTTACTCAGCATCTTTATCCATGCTTTAGATATGCACTCAGTTTTTATTGAAAATTAGATTGATTTTACACCTATTTATATTTATCAAAATGATTTTTATTAAAACAAAATAATTTACCTTACACTGTGCTGAAGGATTACAGGATTATAAAAAAATGAAATTAATGATCAACGACCAGACAAAAGAAAATGATATGGTAAATCCGGAATTTATGCCGGATTTTTTATCATTCAGTTTTGCTTGTTTGCGTTGTTTTTCTTAATGCGTCTTTCAGTTGTCCAGCCGCCAAATACCCAGCCAATAAGAAGACCGCCAAAGGTTGCCTGAAGTGCAAAGAGACAGGACTCGATTTCACCGGATGGCGGGACAAATGTATAATCAGCGTTGGTGATCCACGGCGTGTAATTATTGTTTTCCAGAATGAGCGAGGCACCGACATTATCCGATCCGCTCCAGCCATCCGTATCACCGCTGTATACAACGGTGTTCGTAAAGAGGAACACACCGATGAATGCGACAATCCCGATAATCAATAGAGTTTCCCATAAATACTTCATTCTTCAAATTCCCCCTTAACTTTTGAAACTGCTTCTTCGGAAAGGACATGCATTTTCACGAGAAGATCCGGTTTTAAGATAGTGATGTACTTGAAGATGACGATAAAGAGCAGCCCTTCCACAATAGCGAGCGGTACCTGGGTGACGGCAAAGACGCCAAGGTAGGTGCCAAAGGAGAGCAGGAAACCACCGGAAGTTGCTGGGAATGCAAGTGCAAGCTCAAGGGACGTTACGACATAGGTCATCAGATCACAAAGGACCGCGGCGATAAATACCGTGCCGAAGAAGTTGAAATTCACCTTTCTCAGACCCTTGAAAACAAGATAACCTACGAGCGGACCGACGAGCGCCATAGAAACAACATTTGCACCCAGAGTCGTTATTCCACCGTGAGCGAGGAACAATGCCTGAAACACCAGAACAATAGTTCCGATTACAGTGGTGATAAATGGTCCGAATACGATCGTCGACAAAGCGGTACCGGTAGGATGTGAACAACTACCAGTCACCGAAGGCAACTTCAGGGCTGAAAGGACAAAGATAAAACCACCGGCGACACCAAGAAGAGGTAGTGTCTCACGATGCTCTTTGATGAGTTTTTTGAGTTGGTAACACCCAATGATGAGGAACGGGATCATGACGATCCACCAGAAAATCGCCCATTCTATAGGCAGAAAACCTTCCATAATGTGCATATTTATAACTCCTTAATGTGCATGTTTTTACTCCGTAGAGATCTGTGGTAACGAGTCATGTGGAGATGCGACGTACACACAGCACAAGTAAATTGATATTA
>CAYSRP010000057.1:0-8873 GCA_964433475.1 uncultured Methanomicrobiales archaeon | reverse complement strand
AGAATTCCTCTTATTCGCAAAAACAAGCGCGGGAAAATATGCCATTTCATTCTACGAAGACAAATACATCCCGTATATGAAAGAACACCACCCTGAAACCCCCGTCTATCATTCCAGAGGATGCAGTGATTATTATTATAGAACAGATGAACTCGCCAACCTGCAGGGTCAAAAATATATCAACATCCGCGGACAAATCAACCAGTTCAATGCACGATATCAATACACAACAGAACAAATAACGCCGGAGATCATTCCCGAGGTCCACGAAATGCTGGAGAAATGGGGTGTCTCCAAACACACCGAAGCAAACCTCATCATGAAAGAAGAAGTGGGTGCTGCACACAATGCTCTGGATAACTGGGAAAAATTCCATTGTGAAGGACTCGCTCTCCGGATCCTTCCAAAAAATAAAATCGGAGCTATCGCGATCTGGAATGAATTAAACAATGATACCGCCCTCATCCACTTTGAAAAAGGATTCACGCAGTACAAAGGCATCTACAAAATCATCAATCAGGAAACCGCACGCACCCTTCAGGGCCGCTATGAATGGATAAACCGTGAATCTGATATGGATGTTCCGGGACTCCGTGAAGCAAAACTCCGGTATCACCCGGAAAAATGCGCCAAAGCCTGGTACATCAAACGAAAAGAAATCCTGTGACGGAAAACAATTACCTGACTTTCCCACAGATATTATTAGCCAGACCGCACATGTATAAAGCGGATGAATCTGTTGTTCGAACTCTCCGGAGAAAACCTCTCTCTGGCAACTGCCGAACTTTCATGTGTGGGAACAGTGACCCGCACAGAAAACGGCATCGCCTTAGCTGAGGTTGAAGATCCTGAGAGTACGACACGGCTCGCACAGACGCATGTAGTCATGCAGTTCCTTGGTGAATGCGATGCCACGAAAGAAGACCTGAAAGATCTCCTTGAAAAACTCGCAATCACCGCACCCGGAACCTTCTGCTGCCGGGCAAGAAAGATTCATCCTGTCACCGTCAATGCATCCCAACTGGAACTCGAACGCATGATGGGACAAAGTATCCACGGTATAGTCGACCTCAAAAATCCCGACGATGAATACCGTGCCGTATTCACAAACGGCAGATGTTTCCTTGGTCAAGTGCTTCGCACCATAGACAGGGGATCCTATGCCTATCGAAATCCCCAGAGAAGAGCATTCTTCCACCCGGGCGTCATGATGCCTTTGATGGCACGGACAATGGTCAACCTGGCACGCGTTGAACCAGGCCAGTTACTCTGTGATCCCTTCTGTGGAACGGGCGGAATGCTCCTTGAATGTGAACTGATGGGGATTCATGTGATCGGCAGCGATTATGATCAGGAAATGCTTGACGGGTGTAAGCAAAACCTGCCAAACGGTTCCTATGTCAGGGCAGACGCAACAAAAATGCCTTACCCTGATGAAATATTTGATGCTGTAGTAACTGATCTGCCGTACGGTCAGTCCACAAAAATAGAAGCAGACAGCCTTGATATTCTCTACGTTGAATCCCTCAAAGAAATCAGACGCGTCCTCAAACACGGCGGAAGGGCAGTCATCGTGACCCACAAAGACATCAGACCTCTTGCAAAAGACCTCTTTGACATTGTTGGATATTACGAGCAGAGGGTGCATAAAAGTCTCACGCGACGAATACACGTTCTCGCATAAATAACTATGAAAAAAGATAACGGAGAGTTATAATGCTCTCGTGGATAAGTGAGCAGTTTAGCCACTACAAACCGGAACGAGCGATCGCAGTAAGAGCCTTGCGTCACATGCGGTCAACCGAACGCAAAAACCTCTTCTCAGAAGACATCATGCTGATGAGAACAGCAGAAGGCTACTGGTTTGAATACCTCATATACGAACAGCTCATCAGAATTGCAGAACAAACCGACACGATCAAAAAGATTGTCAGAAAAGGTGCCGACGTCCCAAAGCATCGTGAAAAGATCCAGCTTGGGGTAAACGGTATCTACTCTGCCGAAAAAGGCGACATCAGAGTCAGAGGAAATGGTCAGGACCTCGCAGAAGTTGATCTTCTTCTCTTCGACAAAGACAAACAGGTCGTATTCTGTGAAATCGTGACCAGCCCCGCCGATCTAAAAGATCTTGAAGCCGAGATCATCTACAAGAAAAAACTGTTTGGCTACATGTTCAATCAGGAACATGTAGGATTCATCCTTTTCTCATCCGTTGATATCTCCGGGACCCAGGTCGTCCGCGGTCTGGTTTCCGATCCCGACAATGCGTATATCGGAACACGCGAATGTGAAGTGATGAAATCCTGCCTTAAAGGTCTCCGAATCACATCCTTTCCCACAAAGCCGGAAAACAACCCGAAACTAATTCCAAGCGAATCATTGAAAATCTGCGGCTTCGACTACAAAAAACTTCATGACGATGCCCTCACGAGACTGTTTTTCGCAATGGATCACGATATGTCCAAAAACCAGTATTTCTCTGACCCGTCTGTATCCCCTCTCGTGAAAAAGGTGATCTGCGGCGGACTCTACCCTTCGGCAATCAAGGCACTCATGACAAAATACGGATTCCGCATCAAAACCGACATTCTTGACCTGCCAAAAATGCAGGAAGAATACACGAAAGTCATCCTCGCAGTTGATTTTCCCGAGATGTCACCGGTCATTTATCTCAAACCAAAAAAACAGCGGACATATCTGAAGATGGTGCCGGTAAAAACAGGCGGATTCAAATATGAACGCCCGACCCCGTCACGCGTCGGATTTTATCTCTGGCTCGAAGCAACCAAACCATCAATTGGCGCCGAGAGGGCGATGACCGTTTTGGAGTACTGTAACACACCGGTAAAAGGATGTATTACAGCACCACAAATTATCCCTCCGTCAAGAAGTCCCGGGACACAAAGAAAATATTCCCGCCCAAAAATACCACAGAAGTAACTAAACGTTACTCTTTTTTGATGATGCAAGATAACAAGGGCACCTGACGACCAAGAGTCCGCCAAGCAAAACAGCTGCTCCGGTAAAAACAAAGACCCAGAAATATCCGATCAGGACAACGATAAGTCCTGCAAATAACGGCAATAATGCCATTCCCGCATATTGTACCGTCATATAAAGTCCGTTCATCACACCCTGGGGCTGTTTGGTTTCCGCAATATAATTCAACACTGCAACAGAAATCACCCCAAACAATCCTCCAACCAAAATCATGCCAAGCGGCGTGAAGTAAACAATCGGAACGGAAACTGCAAGAATAACTGCAGATAAGCGAATGACCCGGAGCGAATCCCAGATGGCAAACCGTGATGCCGCATAGACACAACCGGCTGTTGCCACGCTCATAAGAGCAGTCACGATTCCGGAGATTTCAGCAGAATACCCGGACATCTCCGGATACATACTCGTCACAACACCTGTCGTCCCGGTGAAAATAAATAATGAAAACAGGAGCCATATATGGTAACGTGTAAGAGAAATGATCTTTTTTACCTGAACCGTTTCTGGAACGAATACTGCTGAGTCACAGAAGAAGATACTGGCAAGAAAAGCACATCCTGTCAGAATACCAAACACAAACACTCCCGCATATGGATGGATCCCTGCAAGAAAACCGGAAAGAACCAGACCGGCTACCATCCCCACATTCATCAAAGCAACATATACTCCGGAGAGTTTTCTGTGATCTGGCTCCGAGTTCACATAGGATAATGCTGCCGAGATAAAAACACCCGTAAACAGACCTTCCACTAATCTGAGCCCTAAGGCAGCCAGAGGATCTGCCCCAAAAAACCAGAATAAAATCGCAGACAGAAATGTCCCGGCAAGACCGATCCTGATAAGGGAGGCACGCCCGAACTTATCAGATAACCATCCGGCGGGAAACACCATAAAAAATGCACCTAAAAAATAGGCAGAGTAAAGGGCACCCTGTAAAGCGGCATTCGGAGTAATCAGTGCCAGAA
Organism: uncultured Methanomicrobiales archaeon; assembly: GCA_964433475.1. Taxonomy (GTDB): domain Archaea; phylum Halobacteriota; class Methanomicrobia; order Methanomicrobiales; family Methanocorpusculaceae; genus Methanocorpusculum. Next base: position 4,908 of record CAYSRP010000057.1, on the reverse strand, counting down.
CCGGGACGATTGCATTTGAAAGCGCCATTGTTGAAAAGGCGCCCAGATAAATAGTAATTCGGGAAAGATGCATCAGCGTTTCAGAATACCGATTTCGGAAAGCATCGCCGGCAGATACTCCTTCGTAACGAAATCGAGACCATGACTGGCAAATGCCTGCTGTTCAGACTTCAGCCCCATTTCAAGCTGGAGATTGATCTCTTTCTTCCAGAAATCGGAACCAAACCGGGGATCAGTCAGTTCCGCCTTAAGTGCCGCAATATCCTGCTCGGTCAGTTTATCTGCCGGCAGATTATACCTCTGGATATCTGAAGGCTTCACACCGATGAACTGGGCAGACGGTGTTGCCAGAAGCTCAGACATATGTGCCGCCTTGATCGAGCCGTAGGCAACGGATGCATAAATACGATAAGACCACGGATCCCCGTCAGTGAAAACCACGACAGGAATCCCAAGTTCCTCATTCATCCGTTTCAGCATACGCCGGGTAGCCCGGGCAGGCTGACCCTTCAGGTGAAGAAGAATGGTATTGTACTCCTCATCGAAACCGTTCTCCTGCAGACGGGAAAACATACCACCGGTTTCCAGAGCGATAACACAGGTGGCATCATGGTCAACGAGTTCCACATTCTCTACATTATTCGGGATGGTGTATCCGGCTTCCCCCACATCATCCTGACAGTGAATATCCTTCATGCCCCGCCGCGTGTGCTCACGAACACGGATCGGCCCGAAAATCGATGCCCCGTCCTCTTCAGGACGCATGTGGAAAAATTCTCTTTGCAGGGAGGTGATGATTTCCAAATCTTCTATCAGATAATTGCTCTCGTTCTCGGCATGGAACTGTGCCTGCTTCCAGCCCTCGGAAATGTAATACATTTCCCTTAAAGTCGAGGACCTGTTCTCCTGCAGTTGTTTCTTGATAAACCAGATGACGTATGCCATCTTAAGAATGTGTGTGGCAGATTTTGCGGTTCCGGCATTTCTGACGGACTCTTTGTCACCGTACTTCCATACCTCTGAGCCGTCATCGTATTCAATATTATACTTCGTCCTTGTCGGAAGTGTGATCGAGGGGACATCCCCGCTGTCGATCTGATCATACCAGACTTTGGCAATTTCCATCAGACGTTTCTTCGTCGCCATGTCTCTTTCTGTCGGTTCAGGCATCTAAATCCACCACCACTTTCAGGCTTTCCGCCACACCCTGCATTTCTATCATTCCTCCGCCGGTACCGGTATACGTCACTTCGAACGACTCGCCTGGAGCAAGCGTGAATTTCCAGATTTTTGTGTATTCATCATCCAAATCCGACACAAAAGAGGGAGGGATTGTCGCATCAGCTGCATTGTCCCCGGAAATGTCATAAAGCGAAATATCCTGGGCTTTTGTCGTGTAGTTGTCGAGATGGATCAGAACCCTGCCGCCGGCATTACTTTTTTTGAGAACCACACGCCTCATGATTTTCCCCTCGAGAAGAGAGGTGTCAGGCGTTGGAAGTTCCACGATCTCCCCTACTTTTTCGGCGATCAGGGGGATCACTGAACAGATCGCCCGTGCCCGGTCATCCTGAATTTTGTTTTTCTCGCGGCGTGAAAGGAACGTCTTAAGGTCGCGACCAAGTTCCTGCAAGGCGAGAATGATCTCTTTCTCGACTTCAGGAATGGAGGCAACCGCATCCTTCGATTCACTCGTGAACGGAACGTTCGTTGCCGCAACGTGAACGAGGATCAGTAATGGTCCTGTGGGAAAACCTGACTGGGAGACACCATAGGTTTTCCAGTTCACACTTTGGACCGCGTCAGTAATTGCGCAGGCTCCCTGTTGGTAAAGCAGAGGAACACGGTTTGCAAACCTGAGAAGAGTTGCACTCCCATCTGGAGATAGTTTGCCGCCGTAACCGATCGCCGCTTCCACGATGAAAGAGTGACCGCCGTACACACTTCCTGGACGGGTACGTGCTTTGATGAAATCCAACTGAAATTCCTTTTCCATGCCTTTGACGATCAGATCTTCTGTGATTGGAGACAGACATTGAGAAGCCGTAGGTGCGGGTATTTTGGTTGTCTGCATCGCTTCAAGAAGGGTATTCAGAGACTCGAGCCCTAGATTTTTGACGATGGTCTTTGGATCGAGTTTTGCATATCCGCATATTTCTATGGCGGTTTTTTCTCCGACCTTTGAGAAACTGTCTATTAAAAATTCCTTGAGCGGCAGATCAGAAACCGCTGCCATACGTTTCAAAACACCGAGCTCCATCCCGTAAGGATGGGGTTTGATCGAGACGGGGCAGGGCGGGACATCGGATGTGACCCGGTCAAATGTGAACGTCTCGTCATCGATTTCCGCACGGAATTTTGCGTGAGGATTCACGATCGATGTGTATTTCAAATACTCCATGAGTTTTTTCTTGGCAGCGATGTTGCTTTTGAACTCAAGTTGGACCGATGTTCCATGGGGCAGAATCCAGTCCACTTCCTCGTGCGAGAGAACTTCCGGCTCGTTGGTTTCAGTATGGATAACGAGCGACATTTTGTGTGCCCTGTTCTTCGCATCGGTCCTGGAAATAACGATCGTCGGCTTGCCGGTAGTAAGCTGGGCATATAAGACAGCCGCAGAAATGCCGATCCCCTGCTGACCACGGGTCTGTCTTACCTGATGAAAACGGGAACCATACAGGAGTTTGGCAAAAACACTGGGCATCTTTTCCGGAATGATCCCGGGTCCGTTGTCCTCGACAATGACGCGGAACACATCATTCGATATCCTCCTGACCGAGACGAGAATATCCGGGAGGATCTGTGCTTCTTCACAGGCATCAAGGGAATTATCGATAGCTTCTTTGACGGTGGTGATGATACCCCTGGTAGGAGAATCAAAACCAAGCATCTGTTTGTTTTTCTCAAAAAATTCAGCAACACTGATGCTTCGCTGTTTCTTGGCTAACTCATCGGCCAGAACCATGAATCACTCCAATGGCAGAATCGAGTGACATCTCGCTTTGCGAGGCAGAGCCGAGATCCTTGAGTGTTATCGTTCCTGCAGTAGCTTCTTTTTCTCCAATGACCGCTGCAAACGAGGCCCCGGATTTCAGAGCAGAGGATAGCTGTGCACCGAATCCTCTGTCAAGCAGATCCATCACTACAGTGATCCCGGCTTCGCGAAAAGCCGTGGCCGCTTTGTATCCTGCAGCACGTGTTTCGGGAGTACAAACTATAGCGACAACCGGTTTTGCTTCAGGAGTAAATTCTCCAAGCGAAACAAGAACTCTGTCGAATCCTATCCCAAATCCGCAGGAAGGTACATCTTTTCCTCCGAAAAGATGGGCAAGTCTGTAAACTCCCCCGCCAAGTATCTGATTTTCTGCACCGAGATTGTCGGCAAATCCTTCAAAAACCATTCCTGTGTAGTAATCAAGACCACGGGCAATACCGAAGTTCTGCTCGTAGGGTATATTCTGTGCATCAAGATAGCTGAAAGTCTCTTCGATCCTCGCTTTTTCAGGAATATCTCCGGTGATCGCAAAAATTTCCGATAGCGTTTTTGCTGTGATGAGCCCTTTTAAGGGCTCGAAAAGTTCGCTGTGATCCAGCCCGGTAAGCGTCGTCTGCAGCAGATCCATATCACGTTTATCGAGAACTGCCATGACCTGTTTCTGGGCTACTGCATCCAGACCCGCAAGAAGATATTTCATCGGGGCAAGATGCCCTACCTTCAAAACAAATCTGACACCGGTACATTTTAAAAGTGCATAAGCGAGAGCGATAACTTCCGCATCAGCAGCCGCAGAATCTGCACCTATGAGTTCAGAGCCAAACTGCCAGAACTGCCGGTATCTTCCTTTCTGCGGGCGCTCGTATCTGAAACATTCTGCAAAGTAGAACCATCTAAGCGGTTTTGGTGCCATCTGTGCTTCATTGACATAGGCCCGGATTACTGCGGAGGTAATCTCCGGACGCAACGTAAGTTTCCGTCCGCCTTTATCTTCGAAGGCATACATCTCACTGATGATCCCTTCTCCGGATTTTATCGTGAAGAGTTCCTGCTCTTCGAACATAGGGGTGACGATTTCACCATAACCAAATGAAGAGGCAACCACACGCATTTTTTGTTCGATAAATCGACGCTGCGCCATTTCTGGCGGGAGAAAGTCACGTGTCCCGCGGGGTTTTTGTATCATATTTATTTTCTCTCCTGACGAGGTGCCGAACCGATGAAACGGGTCCAGGCAGATTCATTTCCCATCCATACATCTTCTTTTTTCACTCTGGACTGGAGATAGAGAGCAAGCAAAACACAGCCCATCCCAAGATAAAGGAAAGTGCTCTCACTAATTCCGGCAAGAGCATAACCAAACCAGCCAAGAGCAGAATAAAGCACACCGTGATATGCAGCTTTTCTATATCCGTCTTTGCCGGTCCTGGCAAAGATGCGGGCATCTCTAAGCCAGAGGAAAGAGACTGAGACTGCACCAAATGCGATGATGATGACGATCGGGTCGATGTAGGACATGGATGTTTTACTATTTGGCGGGATTGTGCAATAAAGGTGTCATATGATGACAAATGATTCTCTTTTCAGTGGGTAGGTGCCGCAATGATTTTCTAAATTGAAACCGATAAGAAAAGATTTCATCCTTCTGTTTAGTGCTGCCCGGTTTCGTATTGAGAAATTTGACCCCGTGCAAAATAAGAGGGTGCAAAACAATATCTGTAAACAATGAAAGAGATCGCACTCATCACCTGCTCGGGTGTATCAAACACAGGAAAACTCACCGAGCAGGCAGCAAAATATTTTGCCCAGAAATATCCCGGAGCAGTCGATTACCTCATCTCCGCCAAAAAAATCGATGAAGTGACCAATTTTGACCGCTAAGATACGATCCTTGGCCTGCTGGAAGGAGGCGA
>CAYSRP010000056.1:0-8991 GCA_964433475.1 uncultured Methanomicrobiales archaeon | reverse complement strand
TGCCTCAGTGGCTTAGCGGTATAGCGCGTCCTTGGTAAGGACGAAGTCGCGAGTTCAATTCTCGCCTGAGGCTTCTTTTCACAAATAAAAATCAATTCTCTTTCTGTTTTTGCTTGGAGTTCATTTAAGCTTGTATCTAAATATCTGGAAGCATTTAAGCCATTATTTTTTTAAATATTTGTTATTATTTGGACTTGTGGTCAAATGTGTGCAGAGGATTTTGAGATGATGAGTGTTGATATTGGTCTGTGTGGGTTGTGCGACGAAGGGAATTAAATAATCACAGTTAATAAAAGTAAATCAATGAGCTATCTTCCTTCTATACCTGATAGAAAATTATCATTATTTGCGCCTGCTGAAAATTACCTAAATGCCGGATATGTATATCGTGCAGGGATGGGGAGTCCGGAAGATATCTGGGGTCTATATGCAAGAGGTTACCTCAGTGCAGTTGAAGAACTTATAAAATCTGTGCTGGAGGGAAGACTTACCAACGACACCTTTGGCTATCCTATATTTTATCTGTTTTCACATTATCTTGAACTTAAGTTCAAGGAAATCATACAAATTGGCCGACCGCTTTTAGAAGAAAAAAGAGGTTTTCCTGGCACACATAATTTGCTTACTCTGTGGGGCGAATGCAAAAAAATTCTAAAAGTAGTCTACGAATGGAAAGAATTATCTGACCTTGATAAAGAAGAAAGAGAGGTTATTCTTACAATAGATCATTTTGTCAAAGAACTGTGTCAGGACGAAAAAGCACAAACATTTCGTTATCCTGTGGGCATAAATGGCAAATCTTTAATGAAAGATTCTATCGTTGTATTAAATATTGAAAATCTGGTTATTGTGACAAATTGGTTGCCGCTGACTCTTGATGGTATGTGTGCCGACTTTTATGAAAAGAAAAGCTGGGTGGATGAACGTCATGCTGAACTCTGTGCAGAGTATTGTGACGATTATTGGGAATGATACATTATTCTTTCAGTTATTGAAAATATGTTGAGATCGATCTCTTAATTTTTGCAAGGTCTTGTTTTTGTTTTCCGCCTCCCTTTTATCCCCTCGAAAATAAATTCTATACTCGTGAACATCTGGCAATGATAATCAATACCGGAAGTAGGACAGATATCCCTGCATTTTTCAGCGAATGGTTCTACAATCGTATCAAGGAAGGGTATGTTCTCGTACGTAACCCGTATTTCCCTCAGAAGGTTACGAAATACCTGCTGGACCCGGATATCGTGGATTGTATCAATTTTTGCACCAAAAATCCCGCGCCGATGCTTCCGCGTATCCACGAACTGGACAGGTTCGGTCAGTTCTGGTATGTTACCATTACTCCTTATGGAAAAGAGATAGAACCTCATGTTCCTTCGGTCGAACGAGTGATCGGTTCATTTCAGAAACTTTCAAAAGTTGTCGGACTGAAACGTATCGGCTGGAGATATGATCCGATTTTTCTGACAGAAAAATATTCCCCTGAGTATCATATCGCTTCGTTTGAAAAAATGGCGGCAGCACTTTCCGGATACACTGACGTCTGCGTAATCAGTTTCCTTGATCTCTATGAAAAAACCAGACGAAACTTCCCTGCCGGAAAGGAAATGGAACCAAAGGATCGCATCACTCTTGGAAAAGTATTCTGTGAGATCGGTCGCGAGTATGGAATAAAAATAAAATCCTGTGCTGAAGGATCGGAACTCTCACCATACGGCGTCGATTGTTCCGGATGCCTCACCCGTGAGGTCCTGGAACGTGCGATCGGTCAGAAACTCCGTTCAGGTATCAACAGTTCAACACGCAGGTCATGTTCATGTCTGCTGAACTGTGATGTCGGTGTCTACAATACCTGTGGTCACGGGTGTGTGTACTGTTATGCCAACTATGATCAAATCACTGTCCGAAAAAATAGGGAACTGCATGATCCCTCATCACCATTTCTCATCGGGACATGGAGAGACGGTGATGTGGTGACCAATGCACATCAGACAAGTTTACGTGACGGGCAGACCTCTTTGTTCTGATTCTTTCAAAAAAAGGGGGATTTTTCAGTTTATTGCCCGCCCCATCTCATAGGCTTCCTTCATTGCGGGCATATTGATGATGTCCCCAATTGCCCATGCGCCTGCTCCATAGATGCCCGAACGGATTTATACCTAATCTGTATCCGATTTATCTGATCCGGTATAAACTTTTTTTGGGGTCCCTTTGAAAACATGCCGTAAGGCAAAGACTATTTTCGGAATCGGACCGAACAATTACTCAACAAACCGCAGGAGTTCAGACGGTTCATCAATAACCTGTTTTGCCCCTTCACGTTCCAGTAAATCCCTGTCCCGAAATCCCCACGCCACAGAAATGCATGCGACTCCGGCATTCTCCGCCGTCCGGATATCTACCTCCGAATCCCCCACATACAACACCTTAGAAGCATCAACCCCTAACTCATTCAACACTGTAAAGACACTATCCGGGGCTGGTTTCCGCCGTACCCCTTCGCGTTCTCCAACCACCGTCGCAAAAATTCCCGGGAAATACACCTCACTCAGAGTTCTTACCGCGGCATCATATTTATTTGAAACAACTCCAAGTTGATAACCGCGGCTTTTCAATTCCTGTAAAAGGTCCGGGATACCCGGATAGGGTTGTGTTTTCTCTTGTCCATGGATATCGTAATATTGTTTGAAATCGGCAAATATTTCGTCACGGTGCGGATTGTTCTGTCCATCGGGAATTACAAAATCCACCAAACGATGTACACCATTTCCGACAAAACTTCTAACCTCTTCACGGGTTCGTAAAGGATAGCCGAACTTCAATAAAACATAGGTCGTTGCATCATACAGATCGTCAAGGGTATTCAGGAGAGTCCCGTCCATATCGAAAATAATAACCTGGTATTTCATTTCACTCTGCACCCGTAACAGCATTTCTGAAATGTCATTATTCGTTAGTCAGGTTATACTCTGATAAAGATAACTCTATCATATGTTATGATCACCCGATGGTCGATACCCCCGATTTTTTTCAATAACTATTATATCGGATGACGATACAACAATATATCGTCATCCGATACATCGTTAAACGTTATATCGTCAGACGGAATATGTCATGACACTTCTCTCGGAAAAAGCCCCTTTAACGGAAGCAGCCTATTATATCCTGCTCTCGCTCTATCACCCGATGCATGGGTACGGCATAATGCAGAATGTGAAGGTAATGAGTAGTGACCGGGTCAATCTGGGACCCGGCACTCTGTACGGAGCGATCAGCACACTGCTGGAAAAAGGCTGGATCAAATCTGCCGGTGAGCATGACTCGAGAAAAAAAGAGTATCAGATAACGGAATCCGGAAAAAAAGCAGTGAATTATGAAATAGAAAGACTGGAAGAACTTCTTAAAAACGGCAGAAAGATCACGGGGGCAAAACAATGAAACACTCAGCATGGCGATGGTTTTCCGACTATGAAAAAGAGGAGACGTGGTTGAATGAGATGGCGGCAAAGGGTCTGTCTCTCTATAGTTTTTCCTATGGGAAATACACCTTCGAAGAGACCGAGCCTGGAAAGTATATCTACCAGATCGAGCTTCTGGAAAACCTTCCGACGTCGCCTGAAAGTATTGCCTACCTCAGGTTCCTGGAGGAAACCGGTGTCGTGTGCGTTTCATCAACTTTCAGATGGATCTATCTGCGAAAAGAGGCGGACAGTGGTCCGTTTGAACTCTACACCGACATCGACTCAAAGATCAAACGTCTCTCTACGGTGAAAAATCTCTGGTTTACCCTTGTTGGGATCGAATTTATTGTCGCAGCGGTAAATCTGGCTCTGGTTATTTGTGCATGGGTCACTACCAGACAGGTGGAGTGGCTGAATCTCGGATGCATGTTCCTCTTTGCCGGTGTGGGTCTTCTTTTGCTTCGTCTTGGTATAAAACCGGCACACAAAATAAAAACACTCAAACGGGAAAAGCTGATATGCGAGTGATCTGCAAAAATATGGGAGGATTCCGGAGAATTTTTTGACTGTCCGGGAGTACAACAATCTCCTTGGATATTTCACTTTTTTGTATGCGCCGCATTCCGGGAATACGTCGATTTCGATAAGGACAAACAATCCTTATCAAGCACCTGACCATCATATCTCTTTTCTGCCAGAACGAGTGTTCCTTCATAATGGAACCCGAGTTTCTCGAGGACATGCCTTGAACGGATGTTAAAGGGATAACATGTTGCCGAAATAAGATCAAGATGCATCGTTTCAAACCCGAAATCGACGACAGCTTTTGCTGCTTCGGTCATGAACCCATGTCCCCAGAAATCTTCTCCGAGGGAATACCCGAGCATCCGGACCGAATCGTTCTCACGCATATAATCCTGGAGCAGACCAATGGTACCGATCAGTATATTGGTTTCTTTCAGCACGATCCCAAAAACGCTTTCCTGACCAAGAAACACCTCCTGCATAACTCTCCTGGTCTCACTTAGCGTTTCGTGAGGTTTCCAGCCGGCATTCAGACCGGTGTTTGGCCCCCGTGAATTGGCAAATATATCTTCTGCATCGGAATCTATGATCTGCCGAAGGATCAACCGTTTCGTCTCGATCATAATTACATGACCTATTTCACTCCAGATAGTATTAATCAATGTTTTCGGGTTCATACTTGATCCCCGTGAAAAAAAGGTCTGATGTTTCAAATGTAAAAGGGAAAAATTGGTCAGGGTCTGAAATATTCTACCAGCGACTCGAACAATTTCATATCAAACTGCTCATCAAAGTTTTTGTACAATCCGCTGCCGATCCGTTCCGCATGCCCCATCTTGCCAAGCACGCGCCCGTCAGGCGAGGTGATGCCCTCGATCGCCATCATCGAATCATTTGGATTGAAATGGATGTCGGAGGTCGGATGATTGGTCAGATCAACATACTGGGTCGCCACCTGACCGTTTTCGATCAGCTGCTGCAAAACATCGTCATTTGCCAGAAACCTTCCCTCACCATGAGAGACCGGGGCTGCGAAAACATCGCCGACATTGACCTTGGATAACCAGGGTGATTTGACCGACGCAACTCTGACGCGGACAAGTTTCGACTGGTGCCTGCCGATCGTATTGAATGTCAGTGTCGGGGAATTTTCATCAGCATCGATGATCTCGCCGTATGGAACCAGACCTAATTTGATCAATGCCTGGAATCCGTTACAAATACCGAGGATCAGCCCGTCTCTGTTCTTCAGCAGATCGTGCACGGCGTCTTTGATTTTTGCATTGCGGAAAAATGCCGTGATGAACTTACCCGACCCGTCCGGTTCGTCCCCGCCGGAAAAACCGCCCGGAATGAAGATCGCCTGGGATTTGTGGATACTCTCGGCGAAGTTATCCACAGACTCTGCGATATCCTGTGAACTCTGGTTATTTATGACCATTATTTCTGGGATCGCTCCGGCTTTTGTTACGGCTTTTGCGCTGTCGTATTCGCAGTTGGTACCCGGGAACACCGGGATCAGCACTCTCGGGTGAGCAACACACTGCCTTGGTTTGCTTCTGTTCCTTTCATTATAGGATATTTTCCGGATCCTTCCCCCGCCCTGCGGGATATTACACGGATACACTGATTCCAGTTTTTCTTCGTAGATCTTCAGCAGTGTATCCAGCGGGATCTTCTCTGCATAACGGATGAAAGTATCCGTGGTCGTAACACCCAGTTTAATGCCGATATCGGAATCATCATTCAGTTCCAGAATGAAGGCACCGTAGTTATATCCGAAGAGGTCATGGAAATCTATCCTGTTGTCATAGGCAAACCCGACCCTGTTGCCGATCGCCATCTTCAAAACAGCTTCGGCGATTCCGCCGTAGGCAGGAGTATAACACGACAGCACTCTTCCTTCCCGCATCAGCATGGTAACGAGATCATAATTTGCGATCAAGGATTCGGCTTTTGGCAGATCGTTTTCATCATACTCTGCTTTCAGGAGAACGACCTTGTGACCCGGACCCTTGAATTCATTGGAAATGATGTTTTTGATCTTCTCTGTGGTAACGGCAAAAGAGATGAGCGTCGGCGGGACATCGATATGCTCAAACGATCCGCTCATCGAATCCTTTCCTCCGATAGATCCGACGCCAAGATCCATCTGTGCCTTATATGCACCAAGCAATGCACTCATCGGCTTACCCCAGCGTTTCGGGTCCTTTCCCGGTTTTTCATAATATTCCTGGAAGGAGAGATACACATCTTCAAACCCTGCGCCTGTCGCGATCAGCTTCGAGACGCTTTCAATTACTGCAAGATATGCCCCGTGGTACGGACTTTTTTCCGCGACCATCGGATTGAATCCCCACGCCATCAAAGAACAATCATCCGTATCATTTTTCTCAACAGAAATCTTGTTCACCATTGCCTGGACCGGGGTCAGCTGATATTTTCCGCCGAAAGGCATCAGGATCGTTCCGGCACCGACTGTTGAGTCGAACCGCTCGGAAAGCCCTCTCTTCGAGCAGGTGTTCAGGTCGCCGGCGAGTTTCAGATAATTTTCTTTAAAGGTTCCTTCGACCTTTTTCTCGTATGACTGCGGAAGGGCGAGTTCGATGTCAATATGTTTTTCCGTGCCGTTCGTATCCAGGAACTCACGGGAAATATCAACGATCTTCTTCCCGTTCCATTTCATAACCAGTCTTCTCTCTTTAGTCACTTTTGCAACGATCGTTGCCTCAAGATTTTCTGCATGTGCGAGAGATATGAATTTTTCTGCATCTTCTTTCTCAACGACAACCGCCATTCTTTCCTGTGATTCACTGATGGCAAGTTCGGTCCCGTCCAGTCCTTCGTATTTTTTCGGGACCGCATTTAGATCGATATCCAGCCCGTCGGCAAGTTCTCCGATCGCGACGGAAACCCCGCCGGCACCGAAGTCATTGCAGCGTTTGATCAAAAGGGATGCCTCTTTATTTCTGAACAGTCTCTGGATCTTTCGTTCTTCCGGAGCATTTCCTTTCTGAACTTCCGCGCCGCATGTTGTCAAAGAAGAAACGGTATGGGATTTTGATGAACCCGCCGCACCTCCGCATCCGTCTCTGCCGGTTTTTCCTCCCAGGAGAATAACAACGTCTCCGGCTTTCGGCTCCACTCTTTGGACATTTTCCTCTGGAACTGCCGCGATAACTGCGCCTACTTCCATCCGTTTTGCCACATATCCCGGATGATAAAGTTCATCGACGATCCCTGTGGCAAGTCCGATCTGGTTTCCGTATGAACTGTATCCTGCCGCTGCCGTGGAAACGATCTTTCTCTGCGGAAGTTTTCCGGTCAGTGTTTCACTGACGGGAGTCAGGGGATCTCCTGCCCCGGTCAGACGCATTGCTGCATAAACATAGGCCCTGCCCGACAGGGGATCACGGATCGCCCCGCCCAGACAGGTTGCCGCTCCGCCGAATGGTTCGATCTCCGTCGGGTGGTTGTGTGTTTCATTTTTGAATAACAGCAGCCAGTCCTCATCTTTTCCCCCGACATTTACTTTGATTTTTACCGTACAGGCATTGACCTCGGGGGATTCATCCAGTTTATCGAGTTTGCCCTCCTGTTTCAGATATTTTACCGCGATCGTCGCAATATCCATCAGATTGACGGGTTTTTCCCGCCCGACTGCTTTTCGCGTCGCGAGATAATCGTCGAATGCTTTTTGCAGAAGGGGACTTTCCGTTTTGACATGATCTATTGTTGTTAAAAATGTGGTGTGACGACAGTGATCTGACCAGTAGGTGTCGATCATTCTGATTTCCGTGATCGTCGGGTCTCTGCCTTCCCTGATGAAATATTTCTGGCAGAAGGCAATATCCTCCAGATCCATGGCAAGACCGTATTCGCGGATAAAGTCGTCCAATCCTGTTTCATCCAGCGAAGTAAATCCGGTGAGTGTTTCGACCGTGCTTGGGATATGGTATCGGACTTTCAGGGTTTTTGGTTTGTCGAGCGATGCTTCTCTGCTTTCGACGGGGTTTATGACATATTTTTTGATGGAATCGAGCTGTTCGTCAGAGATATTTCCGCCGAGGATGTAGACTTTTGCGGTATTGACGGTCGGTCTTTCTCCCTGTGCAATGAGTTGGATGCATTGTGCCGCACTGTCCGCCCGCTGATCGAATTGTCCAGGTACGTATTCTACAGCGAAGACCTTGTCATTTTTATCGATTTTCAGCTTGTCATAGGTGATATCCAGCTGGGGTTCGGAGAATACCGTTGACTTTGCGTAATCGAAGAGGGATTTTTCTATGTTTTCGACATCATACCGGTTGATGATCCGTAATGATGTCAGTTCTTTGATCCCAAGCAGATTATTCAGTTCATTTAGTAATGCTTTTGCTTCGTTTGCAAGAGCGGGTTTTTTTTCTACAAATATTCTATAAACCATATCAGCATCCCTTATCTATACCCGACACGTTTCGTCCTTATAGTTTATAGGGAGGATATGCATTCAAATTTGCTGTTCCCGTAGCGGTCTTTTGCGGCCCATACTTTTATAATTGTTTGGAATGTATCTTATCCTGTATGACTTCATTTTTCGAGTATCTCACCAAAGAAGGATCGGTTCTTTCAACTGCCATCGTTCTTCTCGGTGTTGTAGTTATAATTGCGTCGGCAGTTGTATTGTCCGGTTATAACTTTATCCTGATGCTTGCCGGTATATTTGTCGGGATTATCATTATCATCATCGGCGGCAAGTATTCCAAATTCAAAAAAGAAGAGAACTAGGGATTTAGGAGAAGGAAGAGAAAAATTCTTTCAGTTCTTTTTTCGTCTCGGCAGGGAGAGCCGATTTTTTTACGCCTAAAACCGCCCCCTCAAGTCCGTATAATCTGTGAAGGCATGCGGTTTCATCGATCGATCTGATCATCAGCCAGGCTTTTTTGCTGCCGATTTCACGCAGCTGTGCGGCTGTGGTGATCCCGACTTTGTTCAGTTTTTCTTCGGTGTCTTTGCCGATGTT
>CAYSRP010000055.1:0-9088 GCA_964433475.1 uncultured Methanomicrobiales archaeon | reverse complement strand
TCAGATATGCGCGAAACAACTCAGGAAACCGCAGATCAAAACAGATCGCACACCCAAACTTCACCCCGCCATATGTAAACACCGTTGGCTCAGCCCCCGCCGAAAAACATCGATCCTCCTTCCCTGGTGTAAACAGATACATCTTGGAATACTCCGCAAGAATTTCGCCGGACGGTCCGCACACAAGCATCGTATTCTGCGGCAGACTACCTTCCACTAATTTCTGATACGAACCAACGACGCAAACCTTATGCTTCGCTGCAAGGGCAAGCCAGTGGTCCCGCACACCTACTCCGGAAACCGCTGACGCAGACGGACGCCACCCGGTCGCATACTGCTCGGAAAACATCACCATATCTGCCTTACCACACTGTTCCGCCAGAAAAGCATCTGCTTTAGCAAACGCGGAATCGACATCATCCCATACCTGAATCAACTGGGCACAACAGACTCGCATACTAACTATAACGCTTGTCCAACAAAAAAAAGATTTGGATGAAATTACTTTATTTTATCTTTAAGATTTTTTACCTTAACGACTTTTTCCTTCGTCTTGTTCGAGACATACCCTATCCAGATGGTAAACACAACTGCAAGGATCGTTACAAAAACCGCATACCCCAGCATTGCCGGAATGCTGCTCTGTGTTCCAAAAATCTCCGTGAAAATGGTTTGAATGGCTGCATTCCATGCAAGAGCTGCAATCAAACCAAAAGCCGCGGTGATCAGAGCTGCCATTTTTTCTATAACATCGACTGATAATGTCATATAAAGTGGTTGGGCGGAGGAGGTATTAAATGGATTCAGTGCCCTTTTCCAACATCACCGACAACTCCGGAAACGCCCGGAATCGCATACTTTTTCTCAAGCAGGTGGATACCTATGGTTGCGATCGTCACGATAACCAGATAGAAAATGCCCACAGCAGCAAACGCTTCGAAGTACATAAAGTAGCGGCTTGCAATAATTTTTGCCGCGCCTGTGAGTTCTATCACCGCCACGACATATGCAAGCGAGGAGTATTTTATCAGATAGATAAACTCATTCGAAACTCCCGGAAGGGCACGGCGGAGTGCCTGTGGAACGACAACATACAAAACGCCCTGAGCCTTTGTCATGCCAAGAGAACGTGCCGCAAGCAACTGACCGCGCTTAATAGACTGAAGGGCTCCGCGAAGATACTCAGAGTTGTATGCCGAATTACAGAGAATAAAACCTATCAATGCCGATAAAAATGACCCCAGCACGATGCCGACTGACGGCAGACCAAAGTAGAGAATGAACAGCAGAACCAGAAGCGGGCATCCTCTGAAAAAGATGACATACAATTTTGCAAGCCACTTGAGAGGAGTCGGACCATACACTCTGGATATGGCGACCAGAAGACCAAGAAGGAACCCGAACGGGGCCGTCATCACAACAAGCTGCAGAGTCACCCATAACCCATCCCACAGGGCCGGCAGGAGGATGTCCTGCCAGAAGGGGATCTGAGATATAATCTCCCCCATCAGATTCTGGAAAAATCCGGTTAGCCCGCCTATGGCTTCGGTCGCAATGCTCATAATATCCATATCACTCTTCTACGTAACTTCCCATGAACGCCCGTGTTCTCTCAAAACCGGGGCTTGTTGGGATTTCTGACGGTGGACCACGTTCGACGATTTCTCCGTTCTCCATCAAAAGAAGTTCTGTTGCAAACGAGGTTGCAAACTTCATCTCATGCGTTACAACGATACAGGTCATTCCCTTATCTGCAAGATTCCGCATAACTTCCATTACTTCGCGTTTCAGCTCAGGATCAAGGGCAGATGTCGGCTCATCAAAGAGCATGATCTCAGGGTCCATAGCGAGAGCCCGTGCAATGGAAACACGCTGGGCCTGCCCTCCGGACAACTGTGCAGGATAAAAATCGGCATGATCTGCCATACCGACCTGCTCCAATTCGTACATTGCCTTTTCGCGTGCGGCTTTCCTGTCCATATTTTTAACTTTCAGAAGGGCAAGTTCCACGTTTCTGACGGCACTTAAGTGATCGAAGAGGTTGAAGTTCTGGAACACCATGCCCATCTTCTGACGATACTCATTGATTTTTTTTCCCGAATGGGTTATCTCCTCTCCATTCAGATAGACAAATCCGCTGTCGGGTGCCGTGAGTTGATTGATGCACCGGAGAAGAGTGGATTTACCGGTCCCGGATGGTCCGACAAATACTTTTTTCTCTCCTTTGTGTATTTCAAATGAAACGGATTTTAAAACCGGCAGATCACCGTAGGACTTGCAGAGATTCTCGACTTTAAGAATTGGAATATCACTCATAAGCACTCAACATCATTATTGCCGAATCCCGGTATCCGGACTTTCTTTTCCACATGCTGGATTATCATCATACCGCCGTAATTTAACAGAATAAATATGATCGCGCAGGTCATGTACAACAACATAGGTTCACCAGTTCTGGAGATGACCTGACTTGTACGGGTCAGGAGTTCGGCAACTCCGATAACATATGCAACGGACGAGTCGGTCAAAAGGACAGGGTACTCATTCGACCAACCCGGGAGAGAGAGTCGAAGGGACTGCGGGAGAATGATCAATCGGACCGCCTGCCATTTTGTCATTCCAAGGGAGCGGGCAGCAAGCATTTGTCCGTCGGATAATGACTGGATCGCCCCCCGGAAAATCTGGGATTGATACGCCGCACTCCGAAGACCTAAGACCGTAACTGCCACGCCGAACGCCGGCATATCAAATCCCATGATCGGGAAGAGAGCAAAGTAAAACAAAAACAATAATACGATATTTGGAAGTCCACGGAAAAACCAGACGTAAACGGAAACGAACCAGCGTGCCGGACGCGGACCATAGACCTGCCCAATGGTCAGAATGATCCCACAGACAAATCCAATGAGAAGCGAGAGTCCAACTAACAGTAGGGTAACACGCACTCCCTGCAGGAGATACCCGGCAGAATTCGTTACAGCGGAAAGCGATTCAAACATTGTATTCAAAAAACCCGAAAGATTGCTATCTACCTGTTGAACGTTCAATCAGAAAAAGAGTGTGGAAATCACCGTATCGTTCCGTCATGCTGCACGAACAAGTTTGTCACCCTCGATCACAATATTTCCTGAGGATATTGCCGCATCGATGCCTTTTTTCATCCGGTCTTTTACCTGGGCAGTCACTTTGAACCCGAGTACCAGAGCAGTCTGCCTGATCAGATCGGACTCAGGCGTGGCAAAATGTTTTTCCAGAATGATTTCTGCCGCAAGACCGATTTCTGCAAGAGAAACATCATCAGCAGACCACTTTGCCGGGCGTTCGCGTACAGCGAGCTCTTTCAGCGGAACAGAGTAGAATCCCTCCTCATCCACGGTCATCCGGTCAGCCTGAACTTCATCTGCAGCAATCGATGCGATTTTATTCTTGATCGCAGGCGTCATTCTCGAAACATGCCCTAGTTCCTTGACGCGTGCAATAAGCATGGTTGTTGATATCGGCCCTTCAACCGATACGATCTGAACAATGCCGGTAGCAAGGACCGAGTCCGGCACAGAAGCAAACTGATGATAATTCTGGAAAACGGATTCGCTACAGGAAACATACGGATCAAAGGTCACCTTCGCATAAACAGGAGCGGCAGGCTCAGGTTTCTCCTCAGCATCAATGATCGGGGATGCCGAAACTTTTTCCTTCTTCGCATGCTTCTCCTTCTTCACGACGGATTTCTTTCCGGGTTTCTGTGCTTCATCAAGGAAATCCAGAAGGATCTTTGTACAGGAGACCGGATGCTGGAACCATTCGGCAGACCAGACACGGATCAGATTCCAGCCAAGCCCTTCGAGGACCTGGGTCCTGAGTCTGTCACGATCACGTGCAACGTCTGACGACCAGTAGTTAGGTCCGTCACAGAGAATTCCTGCCATATACACCCCGGGGTTTTTCGGATCCGAAACAGACACATCGATTCTGAATCCGGCACAACCAAGATTTCTGGATACCGTATATCCATTATCTTCGAGCATGACCGCAACGGTATCCGGGAAGTAACCTGCATCGTCCAAAACAGGGGAGGAAGCCTCAGGAAGAGCGGAACGGTCTTCGGCATAGGTCAGGAATTTGGTCAGAGCCTGAAGCCCTGAAGAAGATTCAGCATCGGTCTGCAGATCTACGCCGCGGAAATTCGAGAAGACCACGCACCGTTCACGTGCACGGGTTATCAGAACATTCAGCCTCCTCTCGCCGCCTCTCTGATTCAGGGGACCAAAATTTCGGGAAAGACGATGGTTCTCGTCAAATCCATACGCGATACTGATGAGCATCGTGTCACGTTCATCTCCCTGGACCGTTTCCAGATTCTTGACAAAGAAGTTCTCCCCGTTTGCCGGATGCATGAGCATCTCGACCTCGGGATTGTCTCGGAGCAGGATATCCACCTCGTGACGGATGGCATCCTGCTGACGAGTGGAGAAAGTGGCGACACCTAACGTTTTCAGAGGGAACTTCTTATAATACGCAATAACCGCCTCTGCCACGCTTTTTGCCTCGCCTTTGTTGACGCCCGACTTGCCGCGTTCGTAAATAGTATCAGGCAGATGAACAAAGGACAAACCAAGGTCCGGGGTATTATGCCTGGGTGAGGGAAAAACCATCAGGCTCCCGTCATAGAACTCCTCATTGGACACAGCGATCAGGGACTCATGCCTCGACCGGTAATGCCAGCGGAGTCTCCTGGTCGGATACGACTGTTTGCAGACGTGCAGAAGACTTTCCATATCTGCTACGCCGGCAACCGATTCCGGCTCGTCATCATCTGCATCCGCGATCTGATCAAAAAATGTGGTCGGAGGAAGCTGACGGGAATCTCCCATCACAACAAGCTGACGTCCCCGCATGAGTGCTCCGAGAGCGTCCTCCGGTTTGACCTGACTTGCTTCATCGAATATGATTATGTCAAACTGAACAGAATGCGGGTCCAGATACTGGGCAACCGAGAGAGGACTCATCATGAAACAGGGCTTGATCTGCTGAATAAGCCCCCCGGCTTTCGTCATCAGGGACCTGATGGACATGTGACCGCGTTTCCTGTTGAACTCACCGGTCAAAACACCCATCTCTGATTCACGCGACGCTCCCGCAAACATCTCGGGAACATTTTGTTCCAGTTTCTGAATGATGCGGACGGAGTTGGCAGAAATCGCCGCACGATCGAGCTCGGCAAACATTTTAATCTTCTGCTCGTGAGGCGTCTGGGCAAATCTCGCAAGAAGCGGACGAATGCTGTAAGCCTCTTGTAAGAGAGAATCGGCATACCCGGTAAGATATGCCGGAATGAGAGCCTCAGCAGAGATCTTATCAGTGAAGAGAAGCGGCAATACGCCGGCAGCCGTCGTCTTGGCACACGTATCTGTATAGGTGAGGAACTTGCTCCACTCACCGAGCCGGTCGATTTCCGTTATCCAGATATCGGAGCGTTTCCGCATCGAAGCAAACGTCTGATTCGCTTCAAGAGCATCTATGCCAAGGCGGGTGAAGAGAGCATCTCTTGCTTCGCTGAATGTAATTACCATCTCCTCCAGTTTTCCAAATATCGGGGAGAGATCGTCCTTAACGATCTGGTTGGAGCAGAGCAGATCGATCGTGTGCGGGGTGATGAGACCCTCGTGTACCATTGTTAAAATAGCCTGGACCCATTCGGAATATTTCCGGAGAGTGTCAGGATGAGTGTATTCATCTTTCCAAACCGGTGCGAACAGCGAGATATACAGATTTTTATCCTGTTCCCACTCATCACGGGCTGTCAAATAATTTCTTGCATCCTTTAGATCCAATAAGATCTTGGCATCATCAGGTACCTGATCCACATAATAACCGGAGAGTTCGGTTTTGAGTTTCTTATAGCCCGAAGAGAATACTTTTCCCAACTTTCCTTTCTCATCATATGCCAGAAATTCCGAGTAGAGACGGGCGGGATTCCTGAGGAAAATCTCCGGTGTAAAGTTTGAAAGAATACGCGAACTATGATTGAAGAGGTCCTGCATGTTGGCAATCAGCCGGTTGAGTTCTGCCTGATTCTCCCACAAAGGATTTTGCAAAATCTCTTTCGAAACGGTGAACCCCTGTATCAGACAGCGGCACGTCTCGATCATTCGGGAGATTTCCGTTTCACTGCGGGGAACAGGAATATCCGTCATATCAAAGATGCTTCGCATTACAGTCTGCAGATTTTCGATCTGACTCTGATATGCAATGACAAGTTCTCTGATCTCATCCTGATCACGCGGAAGGATCATCCCGGGTCTGGTCATTGCCCACGGGTGACCGGACAGGGATTCTCCGTTTCTAAGTAATGTCGGAAGATAAGTCGCGATTTCCTGCAGAACAGAGATGGCGGATTTGTATTCTTCAGGGGTGATTTCCATAGCATGTTCAACAGGAAATTTCGGGAGACGATAATTGTTCCTGCAGGGACTGTTTTCAAATTCGTAACGATACTGTTCACGAATACCGAATAAATCGTATGGAGTAAATCCGCATTCACCAATGGGAGTCTTCAATTCATTACAGTATCCGCTAAGTTCGGTCCTTAGTGAATTGATCTGATGATGAACCGCGTCTGATCCGGCAGATGAGACAGAAGGACGTCTGACGCTCTTTTCCAGTTCACGAATAAACTCTGACTTATTTGCCTTCTGACTGTGAAGTTCAAGACAGAACGGAGAAAGTCCCGCAACATCAAGTCTGCGTTTAACGACTTCCAGAGCCGCCATCTTTTCGCTGACGAACAGGACCGTTTTGCCGGCAACCATCATCTCGGCGATCATATTTGCAATGGTCTGACTCTTTCCAGTTCCGGGGGGACCTTCGACCACGAGATTTTTACCGGCTTTTGCTTCTTCGATCACGGCGATCTGGGACGCGTCGGCATCAAGGATATTATAACTGCGTTCACATGGAAGCCGGAGGTCAAGTTCATTTTCAGAGATTTCCTCCGTAGAATTTTCCTGGATCTCCGGATAGAAGATCATCCGGATAAGCGGATTGTCTTCTAGAGAATTCCCGCTTTCCCAACTTGCCGGATCCAGGTCCTTGAACATCACGAACTTTTTGAAACTAAATAGATCAAGAGTGATCTCTGGTAGAAAGTTCCAGTTTTTTGCAGCAACAATCTTTTCTATGGTAGTTAAGTAGGTAGCAATATCCTCGATAGTTTCCGGGTGACCCATATCCGGCAGGACAACTCCCTGGTCGGCAAGTTTTGCGATCAGGGAGAGGGAAATAGTCGGGTCCTCTCCGGTCCACTTGAGCGTATAATTTTCCTTGATTTTCTGACGTTCCAAATCAACGGGAATCAGAAGAAGCGGGGCTTTGAGCGGTTTTGACGGACCATCGCGTTCTGTCCACTGAACAAATCCCAGGGCAAGATAAAGAACGGGATAACCCTGCTCTTCAAAGACAGTGCGGCTTTTACTCTGGAGATTATAGAGTTTTTTACGAAGTTCGATATCGGTGTAGGGTGTATCAAGGATCAGATCAGCATATTTGGTGGTTTTTGAGAAGTTAGGATATTTCCAGATGCGCTTTGCTTCCGAATCACTTTTGGTATCTTTGCTTGCCGGATAAAATTTCATGCCCTTTTCTTCAAGGACGAGCGTTTTGTATGCTCCGGATGGGTCACACGAAATAACCTCTATCGTTCTGCCGGGAGATGGTTTATAGTTCAGCAGATTGTTGCGGAGCGTCAGATCCAATAATCTGCTGCGTAATTCTTCAAGTTCCGAAATGCCCTGTTCCATACACTTTCCCTATAACTGTACCTATATTAGCGGGGACACACTTAGTCATTGCGTGCCGTCTCAAATACCAAGTGTTTTGAATGCGGGGAATCTTTGTTATGCATTCTTAGTAAACACATCAATGTTGTAACTGCCTATCTGACCATCTCGGGTAAAGTAGTAAGGGATCCATCCCGGATCCTGGGCAGTTCCTTCCCAATCAATCCAGTAATTCAACCGTATCGTCTCTTTCGTATAGCCTTCAAGGGAATCATAACTCTCATCGTCATGCGTGATGACGATGTCATAATCTCCGGCATAAATGGTAGCTTCGCTCACCAGAGCTCCGTAATACGTAAATCTGTCCCATGCATCACCGCGATAATACCACATGAAGGGCCATGCCTGATCGGTGGCAAGAACCACGCTGTCTGAAGCATCTATTTCTTCCATTAAAGGAACAAGATCCTCCGAGTTCTGGACCTGAACAATAGGTTCTGCAATATCCGTAGGAGTATACGCCACATGGCAGGTGATAACAAGAAGAATGATGGTGGTGATAACAAGAATGATCTTCCAGTATCTCTTTACATACGTGAGAGCGAAGGCTGCCACGAAAATCATCGGTAAAAGCTGATGCAAAGAGAGCCATGGGACTTTTTCACCAATGTAGGCATACGTCAGGCAGGCAATTATGGTCCAGTAAATGGCAAACCGCATGAACTCGGTCTTTCTGTCGATCACTGCCGGTGCATTCGGGCGATGGAATAATTTAGCGAGTGTGAATTTTTCTTTAGCTTCGCCTTCGGGTTTTTTTGGTCCGTTTTTGAGGAACAAAACAACACCCGCGATCCCGAGAATGAGGATCGGCAATTCATAGAGGATAAACAATAAAATGTAGTATACCGCAGGACCCGCGATCCTCTGCTCATTATGCATAGCGATCCAATGTTCAATGGCCAGGGGACCTGCCTCTAATATCATCTCAGGGTGTGCCCAGAACGAGGAATACAGCGTAAAGATAATTCCGAAGAATATTACCAGAGCAATAATGAGGTCACGTATCCACTTTTTTGGCAGAGTGATCTTTCTTGTCCAGATAAGATAGAGGAGGAATACCCCGAATGTAACAAGAATGAGCGGCATATTCTCCTTTGAGCACATCCCAAATGCCGCTGCAGCTGCAGCTAATCCCAGATAATACCATTTTCCTTTCTGCAACCACGCCAAAAAGGCGACAACGAGCAGGAGAGTAAAAAATACAATGAAGATATCGTTCCTCAGGAATCGGGAAAAATACACCATTTCCGGAG
>CAYSRP010000054.1:1347-9422 GCA_964433475.1 uncultured Methanomicrobiales archaeon | reverse complement strand
ATGTCAGATAGGCATTTTTCGAATCGTAACCCCCGGAACCGAGACAGATCGCACCACGTTCATAATGGTATGCATTTTTGTCCGGGGTAAATGTGTCCGGGAACGGTCCAAACGAGACCGCGTTTTTATCCTCGAAATGAACGCGAAGGGTATTTGGGGTCTCTCCGGTCGGGATAGGGAACGTCACTTTTTTCGCAAGTTCGATCACGATGTCCCCGGCAGTTGTAGTGAGACGAAGGTGCGAGGTTTTTTCCCGGGAAACATTTCCGGGTAAAAGAAGAACGACCGAGGTCCCTTCCGGCTGATTTGGAAGGAGTGTCTGGATCGTCGTTGTATCCGCAACGGTTTTTTGTTCGCCGTTGAGAAAAATCCGGATGTCGGTCATGATAGAGACCTACATCTCAAACATTTCATCGGTCGTTTCATGCAGAGCTCCTTCTGTTGCTTCTACTTCCGGTGCCCCGCCGGCAAGAGTTGCCTTTTTGGGTATGCCTGTTTCCGCACGTGCCCGCTCTTTTTCGACGGATTCTCTCATCAGGACCTTTTCGTCTTCGGATAGATTGGTAAGGACCTCATGTGTCGGACCAATGGCAATGATCTTTCCGTTTCGCATGAACATGCATCGGTCACAGACATCTTTCACGAATTCCATGTCGTGTGAAACGATGATGAAGGTCTCATCCATTTCTTCACGGGCATGCATGATGGAGTGTTTGACATCAACTTTCGTGATCAGGTCCATTGTTCCGGTAGGTTCGTCAAGCAGGATGATGCGTGGTTCCCTGATCAGGATCTGAGCGAGGGCAACACGGTGTTTTTCACCTTCGGAAAGGCTTGATGGATATCTGTTGAGAACATCGTGTGCTTTCTTTTCGGTAAAACCCGCCATCTTAAGGGTGATCATTGCTTTTCTTGTCGCGAGTTCTTTCGGGAACTCGAGACCGATCGCATCGGTCAGGTTATCGATGACCGTTCTGTGGGGGTAGAGATCGTATTCCTGATGCAGGAGTCCGATGTATTGTTTGGCTCGTCCCCGGTAGAGGTAGCCGGGTTTCGACATGTCGATCCATTCGTCTCCTATCCTTACGTGGAGTTTGCCGGATGTCGGTTCGTAGAGACCTGCTATCATTTTTGAAAGAGTGGTCTTTCCTCCGCCGGATACACCGATGATGCCGAATATTTCACGCTCGTTTATTTCGAAGGTAACATCGTTCACCGCGTTGATGACGCCCCGGTCGACTGCGATGAATTTTTTGAGAAGGTGTTCGGCACGGACGATCGGTTCTCCGAAGACCTGATCAGTATAGACCTTGTCATCGTGGTAACCTTTCATGAATTCGTCGATGACTTCTTCGGGTGTGCCGATCTTTGTGATCTTTCCGTCATCTAAGAGGACCGCTCTGTCGCAAACATCTTCAAGGACCTGGGAGAAGTGGGATGTAACGATCATTCCCATATTGTTGTCATGGGCGGCTTTCTTTAGGAGGTCATGCACGATCCGTGCGGTCTTCGGGTCGAGGGTTCCGGTCGGTTCGTCCGCACAAAGGAAGAGCGGTTCACGGGCAAGCTGACGGGCAAGGACGACACGCTGTTTCTCTCCGCCGGAAAGGTCACGGGCAATGTGCATCATTCTGTGACTGAGTCTGACTTCATCAAGAAGGTCAGCTGCCCGGGAGATGGATTTTTCCGAAGGATAGTTGATGTCGTCCAGGGCACGAAGCACGTTTTCAATGACACGGTCATCTCCGTAGAGGGCGAAGGTCCGCTGGAACATGAGCGAGGTCCGTTTCATAATGTCTGTTTTGAGGGATTCGTTTTCGGGAGCCCAGAAATCCACATCGGCTGCAATGAATTTCTCACCGCAGACGCTGCAGGTTTTTCCTGCGTTGCTCTGAAACTCGATCTTCCCGCATTTGGGGCACCGTGATATATGATAAATGATTTTTCCGGATGTCGGGGGCTGATCGATCCCCCTGATCAGGTGAATGAGAACGGTTTTCCCGCAGCCGCTTCTCCCGATCACACCAACGATCTCTCCTTCGGAGAGTTCCAGATTGATGTGGTCAAGTACTCTGACCATCTCGGTTGATTGCTGATCGGGATTTTCCGTCGAGGCTGGAAAGTCCATGATGAGGTCCTTTATCGTTATGAACGGATTTTTCATATGTTCTTCCTTCTATAATCGTAATAGTTTGTTTTACGTGGTTATTAGTTTTTAGAAGCGGGTCGGAGTAAAGTGCGACCCCGATCGCACATTACCCCGACCTCAGCCAAGCAAAACCGTTCATGGTTTTGCGTTGCTGGTCAGTATACTCCAGACAAAACTACCCCCGTCTCACTCTTTATTCAATCCGTCCACGATCCCGACAACGTCGCGTATGTCGTGTATGATGTATCCTGCCTGTTTTATGAGGACTTCGGGACGTTCCCCTTTCTGCTGTAGGGTAAGGATCGAGACATCGGCTTCACGCATTGCCGAGAGATCATTGATCCCGTCCCCTACCATGACCACGACATCGTACTCACTTTTCAGACTCTTTACGATCCGTGCTTTCGTGACCGGTGTCGCCACCCCGTGAACACGATCCCGCGGGATCCCGATCTTATCTGCAACCAGTTCCAGTTTCGACGTCCGGTCGCCTGATGCAACATACACAGCGATCCCCTTCTGATGCAGGGTGGAGATCATCTCTTTTACTCCCGGAAACGGATACCCTGCCGCCGCTAAGGTAAATTCGATGGTATTTTCACGGAGATTAACGATCAGCCCCGCATTCATAGCAAACAACTCCGATTCTTTTTCCACGGTCTGGCGGCAGGCACGATTTACTTCCTGCAGATCGGCAGCTTTGCACTGAGGATCGGAGTAAATGATCTTTCCGACACAATCGGCATCAATGATGTTTCTTCCGCAGCTGATGCCGAATTCCGTGTGTGATTCTTTAAGATACTCTGAAAGATTTTTTTCCGGCGCAACATTCATCAGTTCGGACGAACTGATATTCAGCAAAACAAGAATGCGGTCCCGGTCCTCAAAGGTCAGCATCGTTGATTCAAGCCTGTCGTTATACAAAAGACCGCTCGCTATATTTTTGACAGCACGATTTGTTTTAAGCAGCGTTCCGGCACTATCGAAAACAATTCCAACCGACATTTAATTTCCTCTTTGGGCTGAAATTTAGTTCAACCCTCAGTTATTTAATCTTAGACTTCAATCACTAATATAAATGAGCATAAACGACACAGCCGAAAAAATCATATCAATGGAAATACGCGGCGCCGGAAAAATTGCCCGGGAAGCAGTTTCTGCGCTTCGTGATCATGCTGAAACTCTGCCGCGGACCGGAGATGTGTCTATCTTCATCCGCGAAATGGAGCAGGCGGCTGGAATTCTTCTTGCGACCCGTCCGACCGCGGTATCCCTTCCGAATGCGATCCAGATCGTAATGCGCGATGTACGTCGTGCCAAAACCGAAGAGGCTGCCCGGGGGATCCTCCGGGAAAAAGCAAACGGGTTCATCTGGTCATCAAGGACCGCTCTTGACCGCATTTCTGTAATGGGGGCAAATCATATCCCGGACGGCAGTGTTATTATGACACACTGCAACTCGAAAGCCGCTCTCGGAAGTATTATCGAGGCAAAACGTCAGGGTAAGGACATCGAGGTCTATGCGACCGAGGTCAGACCCTGGAACCAGGGCAGACTCACCATAAAAACGCTGAACGACAACGAGATCCCCACAACATATATCGTTGACTCGGCAGTCAGAACGATGATGAAAGAGGTGGACCTTGTCATGGTCGGGGCAGATGCGATAACAGTGAACGGTGCGGTCGTCAATAAGATCGGGACGTCCCAGATCGCTCTTTGCGCCCACGAAGCACGGAAAAATGTCATCGTTACCGCGGAAACATACAAGTTTGCCCCGAGAACGATCCTGGGTGAACTTATCCAAATAGAGGAACGTCCTCCGGGCGAGGTACTCCCCGATACTATAGCCGCCGGACTGCCGTTTGTCACAGTCAAAAACCCAGTGTTTGATGTGACCCCGGCAGAATATATTGATATGATAATTACCGAAGCAGGAGCGATTCCCCCGCACCTTGCCTACACGATCATGCGTGAATATCTCGGGTGGGGGATCGATGAATTACAAAACCAGTTTCTGAGTATGGAGAAGTATTAAATGAAAGACCTTATTGCAACATATTATTTTAAACCGGCCCAGGGAGTAACGCCCGAGTTTGCAGCACAGGCGATCAGTCAGGAGCAGACGACCGGTACGTGGACCGATCTCACAACAGTGAATGCTAAAACATCATACGTTCACGCCTTCGACGGGGAAGTTCTGGAGATCGTCCCCTCGGGGGGAGGTTACCAAACGAAACTTGGTTACCCGTATGAGATTTTTGAACCGGGGAACATCCCCCAGTATCTCTCGGTCATAGCGGGGAACCTGTTTGGTCTCGGAAAACTTGACGCGGTCCGGCTTCTCGATATCGATATCCCGAAAGGTCTGGACGGCACCGGACCGAAGTTCGGTATCGAAGGTGTCAGAAAGCTCGTCGGTACGGAAACAAGCCGTCGTCCCCACATTGGAACGATCATCAAACCGAAGGTCGGTCTGAACCCGAAAGATACGGCGAAGGTTGCTTACGAAGCGGCGATCGGTGGTGTTGACCTGATCAAAGATGATGAGACCCTGACGGATCAGAAATTCTGTCCGCTCCGCGATCGTCTTGCCGCAGTGATGGATTCACTTGACAAAGCCAAAGATGAAACCGGTCAGCAGGTCCTTTATGCAGTAAATGTGACCACCGGGGGCGACAAGATCCATGAACTTGCCCTAAATGCAGTCAGAAATGGTGCAAATATGCTGATGGTGGATGTTTTGACGGCTGGCTTTGCCGCTGTCCAGTGTCTTGCGGCTGATCCGGCGATCACCGTTCCGATCCATGTTCACCGGACGATGCACGGAGCCCTGACCAGAAATCCGGAACATGGTATAGCCATGCGTCCGATTGCAAAACTCGTCAGAGTCTGCGGAGGAGATCAGCTCCACACCGGGACCGTGTCCGGAAAGATGGGAGGAAACGTTGCCGAGATCATCGGGGACAACGTTGCCCTCACCTGTCCGGCAGGTAAACTTCTTCCGGTGTTCCCGGTCGCATCCGGCGGTCTTCACCCCGGGAAAGTCCACGCAGAGATCACCACACTTGGAAATGAGATCGTTTTACAGGCGGGAGGCGGGATCCACGGACATCCCGACGGAACCGCAGCCGGAGCTCGTGCCATGCGTCAGGCAGTTGATGCAGCGATCCAGGGAATAAGCGCAGCGGAGTATGCAAAGACCCATGTCGAGTTACGAAGAGCCCTTGAAAAATGGGGTAATGCGTAAATAATCCATCCTATTTTTTTGATCGAAAAGATGCTCTGAGGGAATTTGTTTTAATTCTTCAACATCCAATAATAGACTACTATGACAATCAAGGAACCCACGGTCCAGATCATGTCAATCCCGTTCACGAAATTCCACGGGAATGGAAATGATTTCATTCTGATCGATGAGATGAATGAGGAATTGATTCCTGATGAAATGAAGGCTCAGTTTGCCGTTGTTTACTGCGAGCGAAGGTTCGGCATCGGGGCAGACGGTGTTCTCTTTATTTCCAAATCCAAAACGGCGGATATCCGGATGCGGCTTTTCCAGCCCGATGCGAGCGAGGCAGAGATGTGCGGAAACGGGATACGCTGTCTTGCAAAATATGCTTTCGATAAAAAATATGTGCAGACGAAAGCCTTCAAGGTCGAGACTCTTGCAGGCATCATGCCGGTCCATGCGGGATATGATTCCGACGGTGATTTCATGGCAACGATCGATATGGGGGCAGCAGTGTATCAGGAGACCCGCGAAATCGAGGGAATGACCGTTTACTCGGTAAATACCGGTGTGCCGCATGCGGTCGTCTTTGTCGGCAATGTTGCCGGAGTTGATCTGAATACAGTCGCCCCAAAGATCCGTTCCCATCCCTCATTCCCGAAGGGAACCAATGTCAACTTTGTTCAGATCACCGGATCGTCGGATATCGTCATCCGGACCTTTGAACGCGGTGTTGAGGGTGAAACACTTTCCTGCGGTACGGGTTCGACCGCTTCTGCTCTCGTGGCAGCAAAAGCGGGTAAAGTACACGGGTCGGTCATCCATGTAAAAACAGCGGGAGGACCGCTCGATATTACCGTTGGCGACATTCCGATGATGACCGGACCGGCAGAGACGGTCTTTACCGGAGAGATCACCTTCTGATCTTTTTTGCATGATTTTTTCCGATTTGTTCTTTCCCGGGCGTTATTGTCCTCAATACAAATACAACACTTTTATAAAAGCAAATGACTATAGTTAACTAACTAGCAATACCCTCTCTGTGTGTCTGGGCCACGGATGAATACCATGATCAATATAATCCTCGCTATCCCTATTTCTGCACTGATATGCCTTCTGCTCTTGGTATCAGTCGATTTTTTCTGGAAACTCCCGAAAGCAGGCGGAGTGTCCGGTGCTAAAGTGATCGGAAAGGAGATCGAAAAAAAGGGCGGTGATATCAACGGAGGCTGGATGATCGGAAACATCATCTCATCTCCCGATGCATCCGCCGGGACCCTTCTTGCTGCATGCGGTTACTATATCTGGGGGATCCCGGGTGCAGTCATCTCCATCATCCTGGTCTATATCGGGGCAAGGATCTGTGCAGATAAAGGATATGCAGGAACGAGCGGGTGTATTCTTGCCGCTCTGGTGATCTGGGTGCTCACGACGTTTGCAGGATTCCCGCCGGAATCATTCATTGCCGGGTGTGTGATCGCGATCTTTTTCATTGAAGGTATTTCTTCGAAATATGCAAGCCGTATCCTCGGGAAGGTCTGGAGGAGAGTATCATGATCGTCGAGGGGATATGTGTGGTGGTCGCGGTCTACTGTGCTCTGCGTGCCGTGTTCGAGAAAAACACCCTTATGAAATTCCCGTTCCTGAATGTCATGAACTTCGCTGTAACCGGTGCGATCGTCCTTCTACTGCCGTATCCGATCACGATCGGTGTAGCGATCGCCTACTTCGTCGGTTCGACGCTTGAATCGAATGCCATTGCGAGCACGATCTCAACACTGGAGGGCGTATGACGGACCTGATCCTTATTCTTGCCGTGATCCTCTCGCTTATCGGGGGAATCGCGACCGTATCTGTTCGGTCTCCCTTTGACAAACTGATCTGTCTTGGTATCCTCACATCCGGCGGGGTCCTCTTTATGGTGGCGAAAGGTTATCTTGATGTGGCGATCTGTATTGCTCTTCTGATGCCGATCGGAACACTGTTCATTCTGCTTCTTCTCGGTAAGAAGCAGGAGGTCCCGAAATGATCGTCCCGACGGAATTTATTGTGGGATGCATCCTCCTCCTCGCTGGTGTTATCTTCACGGCATTCCCGCATGACAAAAAATATCTGACCAGGCTCATCAACATGGAAGTTGCGGAGTTCGGACTGGTGTTCATCATGCTCGGTTTCAGTGAAACACTTGCTCTCGTGACTTTTGTTGCAGTGAATGTTGTGACCACGCTGATCTTCGTTCGGCTGATCGAAAAAAAGGAGGGAGCAGATGACAGACGACAAAACAGGTAAGGCCGTTCCGGTGAAAAATAACCGTGTGACATCCGGTAAATTCCAGAAACTCTCAGGTATTTTATCGTCCATCGAGGCTTTGCCCAAAGTATATGCCGTTGGGGTATGTCTGATCATTATTTTCGGACTCTGCTGTGTTCCGTTTCTCTCCTACGAGGACAATCAGCTTTACCCGAAGACACTTGATCCGTCAAGTTCCCTTAATCCGTATGACCGCGGCGGGATCCCGCTGACGGAACCCGCGGTGATCGTTGCCCAGTATCCTGAAAATTCTCCGGCGATCGGTTACGTAACTGCATTTCTCACACCTGCAAGTCAGTTCCTTGCAGATTTCACGGAACATATCGGAACGACCATTGTTGCTCATCCCGGAGGGATCCTCGATGAGATCCTCTACTATACCCG